>NZ_JBIAMS010000006.1:0-335922 GCF_042874195.1 Streptomyces sp. NPDC004134
TTCGCCGGTGTTCTTGTCCCAGAGCAGGGTGGTTTCGCGTTGGTTGGTGATGCCGATGGCTTTGACGTCGGCGCGGGTGATGCCGGCTTTGGTGACGGCGCCGTCGACGACTTGCTGGACGTTGCGCCAGATCTCGGTGGCGTTGTGCTCGACCCAGCCGGGCTTGGGGAAGATCTGCTCGTGTTCCTTCTGGTCCACCGACACGATCCGGCCATCGGTATCGAACACGATGCACCGGCTCGAAGTCGTCCCCTGATCGATAGCCGCAATGAACGGGCCGGGGCGCTGCGGGGAGGGGGCGCTGTAATCGTCGGTCACGGTCTGCTCCTGCTCCGAAACGTCGCATCGGTCGCCGGGACCGTGCCGCTGCGCCGGCACCCCGGCCCGTGGTGAGTACATGACCAGCGCAGAATCCCGCCGTCAACGACGCCCTGCCGACATTGTCGAACGAATCTGCTGCACCCCGCTTTCACCGGCGGGGCGCGGAGGCTTAAGGTCGGCGCGTGCCAGGTCCGGTTCAGTCGGTCGAACGCGCCGCGGCGATACTGCACGTGCTGGCGCGCGGTTCCGGCCGCCTCGGGGTCAGCGAGCTGGCCGGGTCCCTTGGCCTGGCGAAGGGCACGGTGCACGGACTGCTGCGGACGCTGCAGCAGGTGGGGTTCGTCGAGCAGGACCGCGACACCGGCAAGTACCGGATCGGCGACGCGCTCCGCGACCTCCGCTCCGGCCACGTCGACCCCAACGAGCTGCGCTCCCGCGCCCTGAACTGGGCCGACGGGCTGGCGGCCAGGAGCCGTGAGGCGGTGCGCATCGGCGTCCCGGCCGACGGCCGGGTCCTCGTCGTCCACCACGTCTTCCGGCCGGGTGACCCGCAGCAGACCCTCGACGTGGCCGCGACGCTGCCGGCGCACGCGACCGCGCTGGGCAAGGTGCTGCTCGCGTACGACGTGAACGCCCCGGCGGCGCTGGGCGGCGAGCCCCCGGCCGCGTACACGCCCAGGACGCTGACCGCGCCCGCCGCGATCCTGGCGGAGCTGCGGCGGGTGCGCGAGGCGGGCTGGGCCGGCGAGCACGGCGAACGGCGCCTGGAGGAGGCGGGGATCGCGGCGCCGCTGCGCGGCCCGGGCGGGCTCGTCGTCGGCGCGCTCGGCATCTCGGGGCCGGCCGAGCGGCTCTGCGAGCGCTCCGGCACGCTGCGCGAGGACCTGGTGGGGCTGGTGCTCGGCACGGCCAGGTCGGTGTCGCGGGACCTGGGCGCGTCCCGGCGGTGACGGCCGTGCGGGACCGAGGAGACGAGACGGGCCGTCCGGGCGGGGCGGCCGGTACGGAGCGGGGGCGGCGTGGTGCAGCGGTACGTGATGTCGGTGGACCAGGGCACGACGTCCACCCGGTGCATCCTCTTCGACGCCCAGGGCCGGCTGGTCTCCGTGGTGCAGCGCGAGCACAAGCAGTACTTCCCGCGGCCCGGCTGGGTCGAGCACGACGCCGTGGAGATCTGGCGGAACCTGCGCCGGATCGTGCCGCGGACCCTGGCGGAGGCGGGCGCCGACGCCGGCCAGGTCGTCGCGCTGGGCATCGCCAACCAGCGGGAGACGACGGTGCTGTGGGACCGGCACACCGGACGCCCGGCCGCCCGCGCCGTCGTCTGGCAGGACACCCGTACCGACGAGCTGGCCGCGCGGCTGGCCCGGGACCCGCGCGCCGACCGGGTGCGCGCGCTCTGCGGGCTGCCGCTGGCCACGTACTTCTCCGCGCCGCGGATCCGCTGGCTGCTGGACTCCGCCCCGGGGCTGCGGGAGCGGGCGGAGCGCGGCGACGTGCTGTTCGGCACGATGGAGAGCTGGCTGATCTGGAACCTGACCGGCGGGCCCGCGGGCGGGCTGCACATCACCGACGTCACCAACGCCAGCCGCACGATGCTGATGAACCTGCGCACCCTGTCGTGGGACGACGAGCTGCTGGACTTCTTCGGCGTGCCGAAGGCGATGCTGCCGGAGATCCGCTCCTCCACGCAGACGTACGGCACGACCACCACCGTCGTCCCCGGCATCCGCATCGCCGCGGCGCTCGGCGACCAGCAGGCGGCGCTCTTCGGCCAGACCTGCTTCGCGCCCGGCGAGGCCAAGTGCACGTACGGCACGGGCAGTTTCCTGCTGCTCAACACCGGTGAGACCCCGGCGGCCTCCCGGCACGGGCTGCTGACCACCGTCGGCTTCAAGATCGGGGACGAGCCGGCGGTGTACGCGCTGGAGGGCTCGATCGCGGTGACGGGGTCACTGGTGCAGTGGTTCCGGGACGGGCTGCGGCTGATCGGCAGCGCGCCGGAGATCGAGACGCTGGCGCAGACCGTCGACGACAACGGCGGCTGCTACATCGTGCCGGCGTTCTCGGGGCTGTTCGCGCCGCACTGGCACAGCGAGGCGCGGGGCGTGATCGCCGGGCTCACCTCGTACATCACCAAGGGGCATCTGGCGCGGGCGGTGCTCGAGGCGACGGGCTGGCAGACGCGGGAGGTGGTGGACGCGATGAACGCCGACTCGGGTCTGGCGCTCACCGGCCTGCGCGTCGACGGCGGCATGACGGCGGACAACCTGCTGATGCAGTTCGTCGCCGACGTCCTCGACGTGCCCGTCGTCCGGCCGATGATGGCGGAGACGGTCTCCCTGGGCGCGGCGTACGCGGCGGGACTCGCGGTCGGCTACTGGCCGGACCTGGAGGGGCTGCGGCGCAACTGGCACCGGGCGGCGCAGTGGCTGCCACGGATGCCGGAGAGTCGCAGGTCCGCGGAGTACGCCAACTGGCGGCACGCGGTGGGCCTGACGTTCGGCTGGACCCGTCCCGCGGAGAGCCCGCCGCCGTCGGGCGCCGACGTGGTCGACCTGGTGCTGGCCGACCACCGCGGGGTGGAGCACCTGCTGAGCGCGCTGCGCAGCGAGGAGGCGGACCGGCGCGCGGTGCTGCGCGAGCTGGCGGGGCTGCTGGTGGCGCACGTGGAGGCCGGCCGGGCGGCGGCGCACGCGGGGGCCGGCCGGGCGGCGTACGCGCTCTGCCCCGACGACGCCGGCCACGGGCCGGCGGCGCTGGCACGCGCCATGCTGGCGCTGCTGCGCCTGGCCGAGCCCGCCGGGCCGGAGTTCGACGCCGCGCTTGACCACCTGGGCACCGTGGCCGCCGGGCACATCGCCGCCGGGGAGCGCGTCCACCTCAACGCGCTGCGCCGGGGCGCCTCCGCGCCGGAGCGCACCGCCCTGGGCCGCGCGTACGCCGTGGCGCGCGGGCGGCTGCGCGCCTCCGGCTGTGACAGCGCGGCCCGGATCGCGGCGCTGGCGGGCGAGTCCGTGACGTAGCCGCGCACCTCCGTGGGGCGCCGGTCAGGCGCCGGCGGTGCCGCGGCCGGTGACGAGGTCGTCGAAGTCCCCTTCCTTGGCGGCCCGCAGGAACGCGGCCAGCCCCGCGGTCCCGTAGACCAGTGCGGGGCCCTGCGGATCCCGCGAGTTGCGGACCGCGACCTCTCCGCCGGACAGCCCGGCCAGCTCCACGCACTCGCCGTTGGGGTTGCTGTGGTGGCTCTTGCGCCACTCGACGTTCCCCAGCCGGCCCGCGGGCACACCGTTCTCCACCTGCATGGCTGCTCCCTCCAACTGATCTTCCGCGTACTGTACTTGCGTCTGTGCTTGCGGATGCACTTACAGATGAAATTTCATTCGGCGGTCACCGAGTGCTCGGAGAGCCGTGGCGCACGGTGATCGAATCGGCCGAACGGCCGTACGGGAGCAGGGAAAAGCCCCGCGGACCGCGGGGTCCCGGGGCTGCGGGGCCGGTGCTGAGCCGGTGCGGGCTGCGGGCCCGTCAGGTGGTGTGCAGGAGCTGCCGCAGGAACGTGTCGGTGTTCGTCAGCTCCGTGGCCGGCGCCGCCAGCCGGTCCACGGCGAGGCGGTGCCGCTCGACGTCGTCGGCGTCATCGAGGTAGAGCGCGCCGGTGAGCTGTTCCAGGTACGCGATGTCCGGCAGGTCCGCCTCGGCGAAGCGCAGCAGCGTCACCGAGCCGGCCAGCACGGTCGCGGCGGAGGTCTCCAGCGGCACGACGTGCACCGCGACCTCCGGGAACTCCGCGCTGGACAGCCGGATCAGATGGCGTATCTGCTCGCGCATCACCGCGGGGCCGCCCACGCTGCGGCGCAGCGCGCCCTCGTCGATGAGCTGCCAGCAGCGCGGCGGGTCGGACCTGGCGAGGACCTGCTGCCGGCGCGCCAGCAGGTCGACGCGGCGGGCCACGGCGTTCGCGCTGTCGTCGGGGTACGTGAGCCGCGCCAGCGCGGCGGCGTAGGCGGGGGTCTGGAGCAGGTCGGGCACGCGGTGCGACTGGTAGCCGCGGATGAGCGTCGCGCCCTCTTCGAGCCCGAGGTACGTTTCCAGCCAGCGCGGCGTCAGATCGCCGTACTGCTGCCACCAGCCGGGGGTGTTGGCGCCCCGGGCCAGCGCGAGGTACGTTTCGCGCTCCCGGATGTCGGTGACCGCGTAGAGCGTCAGCAGGTCCGCGATGTCGCGCTCCTTGCAGCCGCCCTGGCCGCGTTCGAGCCGGCTCATCTTGGGCACCGAGGCCCGGATGGCCTGGGCCGCCGCGTCGAGTCCGACGCCGCGCCTCACGCGCAGCCTGCGCAGCCGGGAGCCGAGGACGATCCGCCGGATCGTGGGCCCGCCCCGGCCGGGGTCCACGCCGCCCCCGGGCAGCCGGCGCCCGCCGGCCACCGGTACTGACCCCGCCATCTCCCCTCCCCCGCCGGTCGGTTCACCATCCCGTCGCCAGCGCGGAATCATACCCGTCCGGGGCCTCTTTCCCGAACCTTCGTCCGGTTTTCGCCTACCGGATCGGAGGCGGACCCGTTGCTTCCGGACCGGGCGGGTTACCGGCGGAGATCAGTTCTCGGCGCCCGGCTCGTCCGCGGACTCGTGCCAGCCGCCGACGACGATCCGGGCGAGCCGGCCGAAGAACCAGAAGACCAGCACGCCGAAGAGCGAGGAGACCAGCACCGCCGCGAGCAACTGCTCGGACTGCAGCCGCGACTGGTAGAGGTCGATGAGCACGCCGATGCCCGGCTGCCCCTGGCGGAAGAAGAAGTCGCCGACGATGGCGCCGACCACGGACATTCCGGCGGCGATCCGCAGCCCGGTGAAGATGTGCGGCAGCGCGGCGGGCAGTTGGAGCTTCCACAGCCGGGTCAGCCGGCCGGCGTTCTGGAGCCTGAACAGGTCGTGGTACGCGGAGTCGGCGGAGCGGATGCCGAAGAGCGTGCTGGTGAGGATGGGGAAGAAGGCGATGATGACGCAGACGAGCACCCGGGTGGAGAACCCGTAGCCCCACCAGAAGCCGAAGAGCGGGACCAGGGCGAGGATCGGCGTCACCTGGAGCACGACGAAGTACGGGAAGAGGGAACGTTCCAGCCACCGGGCCTGGCTCATGAGGATCGCCATCGCGATCGCCCCGGCCGCCGAGATGAGCAGCCCGAGCGAGGCGACCTGCGCGGACAGCAGCAGGGCGTCGAGGAGTTCGGCGCGGTTGTCGCCGTCGAGGAACCCCACGCGCACCACGTCGTGCGGCGGCGGGAAGAGGAACCGCCGGTCCTCGGCCAGCACCACCATGCTGATCAGGTACCACACGCCCACGGCGGCACCGGCCACCAGCACGGCGGGCAGCCTCCGGAGCAGCGAGCGCGGGTTCATGGCTTGACGGCCACCAGCGCGTAGGCGTTTCCCTCGGTACGGTCCGGGTGCCGGGGGCGCCAGCGGTGCGCGACCACCACGCCGGGGTCGACCGGCTCCCACCCGTCGGTGATCCGCTCCAGTTCGGCGCGGCCGCGCTCCACCATCGGCGTCGCGCCGCGCGCCCACGCCTTGGTGAGCCTGCTGACCCGGGAGTCGAGTTCGGCGGATATCTGGGACGCGACGAGGTAGCTGCCCGGGACCACCCCCTGGCGGATCCGCGCCACCAGGTCCGCCGGGTCCTCCTCGTCGAGCAGGAAGTGCAGCAGCCCGACCATGAGCACGCCCACCGGCCGGTTGAGGTCCAGGCACGCGCGGGTGTCCGGGTGGGTGAGGATCAGCTCGGGTTTCCGGACGTCGCCGGCGAAGGCGACGGTCAGGACCCCGTCGCTGTGCAGGGCCTGCATGTGCGCCACGGCGACGGGGTTGTAGTCGACGTAGACGATCCGGGTGTCGGGGGCGATGCCGTGCGCGATCTCGTGGACGTTGGGCATGCGCCGCTGCGGCAGGCCGCAGCCGATGTCGAGGATCTGGCGGATGCCGGCCTCCCCGACCAGGAAGCGCACGGCCCGTTCCAGGAAGAGCCGCTGGGCGCGTACCCGCATCTTCACGTCCGGCATGAAGGTGGACTCGACCTCGTCCACCAGCGCGCGGTCCGGGCCGAGGTTGTCGCTGCCGCCGAGGTGGTAGTCGTACGTGCGGGAGGCGTGGGGGGCCGTGGGGTCGGGCAGGGGCGACGTGCCGTGGGGCCCGTCGGCTATGCCGTTGTCGCTCATGTTCCTCTCCGCGTCGGCCGCGTACGGCCGTGGCTGTGCCGGCGCGCGCCGCGGTGCGGGCCGGTAGGGCAGCGTACTCCACCGCGCCGCCGGGGCCCGCGGTGCGCGGGCCCGGCGGCCGGGCGGCCGGTCATCCGCCGTGCCCGACGGCGGGGTCGACGAACTCGTTGGTCACGACGTCGGCGGGCTTCAGGCCGTCCTTCACGGGCTTCTTCTGCTCCGTGAAGATCGGCTCGCCGATGTCGATGATCTCCTGGACCCGGCCGGTCTCGAAGTTCCCGACGGTGGCGTCCCCGCCCTCGGCGTCGTCCGAGGCGATGCCGAGCTTCTTCATCTCGCCGATGCCGTACTTCGCGATGCCCTCGGTGAGCACGTCGCCGCCCTTGTACTGCTCGGCGATGCCGACGATGGTGGCGATGGACGCGTCCGGGTCGCGGAGGTAGTCGACCTGCGACTGCTGGACGAGCGGGATCAGCTTCTCCAGGCAGGGCGCCAGTTCGGCCTTCGCCTCGGGGCGGACGACGAGGGAGGGCCCGTAGATCGGGTAGCCGGCCTCGTAGACGAGCTGGCCCTTGATGGGCTTCATCCAGTCGTCGATCTCGTTCTCGAACATGTACGGGTCCTCGGCCGCGTAACCGGAGGAGGCGATCTTGCCGCCGGAGGCCACGAAGCGCGCGGGCGAGCCGTCGAAGGAGCCGTCCACCTGGTCCTTCTTGAGGATCCCGGTGCCGGTCAGATACTCCATGTACGTGTCCCCGCCGGAGTACAGCACGGTGGTGTCCGACTTGCCGACGTCCTCGATGGTCTCGAACTCCGGGTAGGTCTCCGGGTCCCAGTAGATCATCGTCGGGTCCTTCTCCAGCAGCGCCAGCACCGCGGTGGTGGGCTGGGTGGCGGAGAGCTGGACGATCTCGTCGAAGCCGCCGACCACGCCGAGGTCGATGTCCTCGTCCGTGTACATCTGCGCGGAGGTGGCGGCGAAGCCGATCGCCGGGCCGCCGGCGCGCAGTTCGAGCGAGATGCCGGTGTCCTTGCCGTCCGCGACCAGCGGTGCGGTGGCCCGCTTGCGGTCGGCGTCCACCTCGGGTTCGGGACCGAGGAGCGCGTACAGCGGGCCGAAGGCGGTGGCGTTGGGGAGCCACGACGTCTGCACGGTCACGGTCTCGGGGCACACGCCGGCCAGGGAGCCCGCGCCGCTCTTCGCCGCGGGAGCCGACTCCTTGCCGCCGGCCTCGCCGTCCCCGTCGTCCCCGCAGGCGGCGGTGGTCAGCAGCACGCCGGCGACGAGCGGCAGGGCTAAGGAGCGCAGGTGACTCTTCAGGGGCATCGGGGTTCCTCCGGAGGGGGTCGGGGACCGGTCGGTTCTTCGTACGGTGCTCAGCGGGCGGAGGCGCGCATGCAGGCGGACACCTCGGCCGCGATGCGGTTCAGCCCGGGGTCGTAGCGCAGGCTCTCGGTCCGCGGATAGCCGAACGGGACGGTGAACTCGCCGCAGACGCGCCCGGGCCGGGGGGACATCACCAGGACCCTGGTGGACAGGTAGACCGCCTCCAGCACGGAGTGCGTGACGAAGACGGCCGCGAACCGCTCGGCGGCGAAGAGCCGCAGCAGGTCGTCGTCCAGCCGCTCGCGGGTGATCTCGTCCAGGGTGCCGAACGGCTCGTCCAGCAGGAACAGCTCCGGGCGCAGGGTGAGCGAGCGGGCCAGGGAGACGCGCATGCGCATGCCGCCCGACAGCGCGCGGGGCCGGTGTCCCGCGAAGTCGGTGAGCCCGACCAGTTCCAGCGCGGCGTCGGCGCGCTTGCGCCGCTCGGCGCGCGGGACGCCGCGCAGTTCGCCGAAGAGCTCGACGTTCGTGCGCACCGAGCGCCAGGGCAGCAGCGTCGGGTCCTGGAAGACGTAGCCGAGGCGGTCGGCGCGCGCGGCCACGGCGCCGGCGGTGGGCTGGACGAGGCCCGCGGCGATGCGCAGCAGGGTGGTCTTGCCGCAGCCGGAGGGGCCGACGACGGACACGAACTCGCCGGCGCCGACGTCGAGGTCGACGGGGTCGAGCGCGCGGGTGCCGTCGGGGAACTGCTTCTCGACGGCGCCGAGGGAGAGGACGGGTCCGGTACCGGACACGGGTGCGGCCTCGTCGGCGTCGGCGACGGTCATGGGCCCACCTCCCGGCGCCCCGGCGGGTGGTCAGGGCCGCCGGGCAGATTCCTGCGCCGCGGCGGGCGCCGCGGGCTCGGGGCCACAGAGGCTACGGGATGAGAACGCGCGCCGGTACGCGGGGTGCCCTCCGGGCGGCCGGCGGGGAAGCCGGCAGGGAAGAGGGCACCCCGGGAGCCGGGTCAGCGCTCGTCGTGCGGGTGGGCGGGGTGGGCGGTGCGCTGCCAGACGTCCAGCAGCCGGGCGGCCGAGCCGCCGATCGGGCCGACGGCGTCGGCGAGGACGTCCGGTGCGGGCAGCCGCGCGGAGGTGACGGCCGGCACCGCCTCGGCCGGGTCGTCGATGGTCGAGGAGCAGACCGCCAGCAGGTAGTCCGGCACCGTCAGCCCGGCGCCGGTGACGCCGACCAGCGGCACGCCGGCTGCCGCGACCAGCGGGAAGACGGTGCCCGGGATGCCGACCGCCGCCTCCGCCCGCGCCGCGGCCTGGAGCGACGGCACGTCGCTGATCTCGTACGCGTCCCACAGCTTGGGGTCCTCGCGCGGGTGCAGGCCCACCAGGATCCGCTTGCCCGCGGCCTGGAGCTTCCCGGCCGCGTCGAGCAGCAGTTCGGTGCCGGGCGCGGCGCCGCCGGTGCCGTCGGGGTGCGTGACGCTGGTCAGGACGAGCACGAGGCCGGGCTCGGGACGGTGCTCCGGCAGCGTGTCGGTCTGCGGCGAGCCGACCGCCCGGATCCGGCGCCGGACGCCGAGATAGCCGCCGAACGCGCGCGCCTCGGCCGGCGAGGACGAGGTGACGGCGCGCAGCCGGGGCCGCAGCAGCCGTGCGCCCGGGGCCTGCTGGGGCCCGAGGTAGGCCAGCGAGCCGGCCGCCACCGGCAGCCGCGGGAAGCGCGCGACGCACTCCAGCGGCCAGTCACCGGCGCCGGTGACGACCAGCAGATCGGCGGGCGGCGCGGTCTGCGGGGTGGCGACGGGCACGGGGTCGCCGGGCTGGACTCCCGAGGTGTCGGGGACGAGTTGGGTGATCCGTGCGCCGCGCCGCGCGGCCTCCGCGAGCAGCGGCTTGACGTGGTACGTACCCCACGGCTCGTTCGTCGCGACGAGCAGCCGCAACGGGCGCCCGGGGCGCCCCCGGCCGCCGCCGGCCAGCGCGGGGCCGGCGCCGAGCGCGGCGAGCCCGGCGGCACCGGCCGTGGCGGTGAGCCCGCGCAGCACACGGCGGCGGGACGGCGCGGTCGGGGACCCGGCGGAAACGGCGGATCCGGCCGCGGCGGCGGGGACTTCGAGGACGTCCGGGGCTGCGGGGACTCCCGCGTCGTACGTGGTGGGCATGGGCGGCACGCTAGGCAACGCCGCGAACTCGCAGGTGAACGCGGCGCGAACAGCTTCCCCGCGGCCCGCCTCGCGACCTTTGGTCCAGACCTCTTGACGAAAGGTCTGGACCAACTTACCTTGTGCCGCAGCGCAACACGTACCTCTCCTGGCAACCCCACAGCCCAGAAGGCGAGCGTGTCATGCAGTCTGCGATCAGCCGGACGCTGCGTCTCTTCGGCATCGGCCTCACGCTGGTGCTCGCCGCCCAGCTCCCCGCCGCGGCGGCGGCCCCGCCGGAACCGGCCGGGCCGGCGGCACCGGAACCGGCGGCGGCAGCACCTCCGGCGGCCGAGACCTGTCCCACCAAACCCAGGCCCGCGGGCAAGGTCCTCCAGGGCTACTGGGAGAACTGGGACGGCGCCGCCAACGGCGTCCACCCGCCGTTCGGCTGGACGCCGATCACCAACCCCGATCTCCGCACCCACGGCTACAACGTCATCAACGCCGCCTTCCCCGTCATCCTCTCGGACGGCACGGTCAAGTGGGAGGACGGCATGGACAGCACGGTGAAGGTCGCCGCTCCCGCGGAGATGTGCGCGGCCAAGGCGAGCGGCGCCACCATCCTCATGTCGCTCGGCGGCGCCGCGGCCGGCGTCGACCTCAGCTCCAGTGCCGTCGCCGACCGGGTGGTCGCCACCCTCGTGCCGATCCTCAAGCGGTACAACTTCGACGGCATCGACATCGACATCGAGACCGGGCTCGTCGGCAGCGGCAACATCAACCAGCTCTCCCCCTCGCAGGCCAACCTCATCCGCATCATCGACGGCGTGCTCGCCCAGATGCCCCCCGGCTTCGGCCTGACGATGGCCCCCGAGACGGCGTACGTCACCGGCGGCAGCGTGGTCTACGGCTCGATCTGGGGCGCGTACCTGCCGATCATCAAGAAGTACGCCGACAACGGCCGGCTGTGGTGGCTCAACATGCAGTACTACAACGGCAGCATGTACGGCTGCTCCGGCGACTCGTACCAGGCGGGCACCGTCCAGGGCTTCGTCGCCCAGACCGAGTGCCTGAACCGCGGCCTCGTCGTGCAGGGCACCACCATCCGCGTCCCGTACGACAAGCAGGCCCCCGGCCTGCCCGCCCAGCCCGGCGCGGGCGGCGGCCACATGGCGCCGGGCCTCGTCTCCCAGGCGTGGAGCCACTTCGGCGGCGCCCTCAAGGGCCTGATGACCTGGTCGATCAACTGGGACGGCTCGCGCGGCTGGTCCTTCGGCGACAACGTCAAGTCGCTGCAGGGCCGCTGACCGGCGCGCCCCGGCCGCTCGTCCCCCACGGCGAGCGGCCGGGGCGGCACAGAAGTCCAACCGGTGTCCGGAAAGTCCAATGGCTCCGGGCGCGGCGTCTGTTGTGCCGCGCCTCCCGGCGGGATCAGATTGATCTCATGCGTGATCCGGTTCTCCCCGCCCACGAAGACCCCGCACCCGGCACCGGCACCCTGCCGCCGCGCGCGTGGTACGCCCGCTCCGACGCCGCCCGGCTGCCGCTGCACGGGGCCTGGCGCTTCCGGCTCTCCCCCACCGCCACCACCCACGACACGTCCTTCGCGGAACCCGGCCACGACACCTCCGGCTGGGACGAGATCGCCGTCCCCGGCCACTGGGTGCTCCAGGGCGGCGGCCGGCACGGCGCGCCCGCGTACACCAACACCCCGTACCCCTTCCCGGTCGACCCGCCGCGCGTGCCGGACGGCAACCCGACCGGCGACCACCTGCGCACCTTCGACCTGCCCGGCGGCTGGCCCGCGGACGGAGAAGCCGTGCTGCGCTTCGACGGCGTGGACTCGCACGCCGAGGTCTGGCTCAACGGCACGGAGCTGGGCGAGTTCAAGGGCTCCCGGCTGCCGCACGAGTTCGCCGTCGGCGCGCTGCTGCGCCCCGCGGGCAACGTGCTGGCCGTCCGCGTCCACCAGTGGTCCTCCGGCTCGTACCTGGAGGACCAGGACCAGTGGTGGATGCCCGGCATCTTCCGCGACGTCACACTGCTGCACCGGCCCGCGGGCGCCGTCCGCGACTTCTTCGTGCACGCCTCGTACGACCACGTGACCGGCACCGGCACCCTGCGCGTGGACTGCGCGCCCGGCGGCCGGGTGACCCTGCCGGAGCTGGGCGTCGACATCGCCACCGGCGAGTCCGTCACGCTGCCGGCCGAGCCGTGGACCGCGGAGCTCCCGCGGCTGTACGCGGCCGAGCTGGCCACCGCGGGCGAGCGGATCCCGCTGCGGGTGGGCTTCCGCACCGTGGCCGTCGAGGACGGCGTGCTCCGGGTCAACGGCCGCCGCATCCTGCTGCGCGGCGTCAACCGGCACGAGTTCCACCCCGAGCACGGCCGCGCCGTCGACGAGGTGACGATGCGCGCGGACGTGCTGCTGATGAAGCGGCACAACGTCAACGCCGTACGCACCAGCCACTACCCGCCGCACCCCGCGTTCCTCGACCTCTGCGACGAGCTGGGGCTGTGGGTGGTCGACGAGTGCGACCTGGAGACGCACGGCTTCGGCGCGCTGGGCTGGCGCGGCAACCCCGTCGCCGACGAGCGCTGGACCCCGGCCCTGCTGGACCGCGCCGCGCGCATGGTCGAGCGGGACAAGAACCACCCGTCGGTCATCATGTGGTCCCTGGGCAACGAGTGCGGCTCCGGCGCGGGACTGACGGCCATGGCCGACTGGATCCGCGGCCGCGACCCCGGCCGGCTCCTGCACTACGAGGGCGACCCGACCAGCCGCGACACCGACGTCTACTCGCGGATGTACGCCGGCCACGACGAGGTCCGCCGCATCGGCGAGCGCACCGAGGACCCCCTCGAAGATCCGGCGCTGGACGCCCGCCGCCGGGCGCAGCCGTTCGTGCTCTGCGAGTACGCGCACGCCATGGGCAACGGCCCCGGCGGACTGGCGGACTACCAGCGGCTGTTCGAGACGTACGAGCGCTGCCAGGGCGGCTTCGTCTGGGAGTGGATCGACCACGGCCTCGCCCACCCCGAGCTGGGCTTCGCCTACGGCGGCGACTTCGGCGAGGAGCTGCACGACGGCGCCTTCGTCTGCGACGGCCTGGTCTTCCCCGACCGCACGCCGTCGCCCGGTCTCACCGAGTTCGGCCACGTCATCCAGCCGGTGCGCATCGGGCCCGGGGACTCCCCGGGCCAGGCCGTCGTCACCAACCTGCACGACTTCGCCGGCCTGGACCACCTCGCGTTCTCCTGGTCGTACGCCGTGGACGGCGCGGAGACGGCGGGCGGCCCGGCGGCGGTGCCGCCGCTGGCGCCGGGCGAGAGCGCGAAGGTCGAACTGCCCGCGCCCGGCAGCCCGCCCGCGGGCGAGGCGCAGTGGACCGTCACCGCGCGGCTCGCCGCGGACACCGCGTGGGCACCGGCGGGGCACGTGGTGGCGCGCGGGCAGTGGTCCGCCGCGCCGCGCCCGCCGCTCACGCGGCCGGCGGGGGCGGCGCTCCTGTCCGGCGACGCGCTGATCCGGCTCGGCCCCGCGGTTTTCGACGCACGGACGGGCGAGCCGCGGACCCTGGCCGGGGTGCCGGTGGAGGGGCTGCGGCTGGAGGTGTGGCGGGCGCCGACCGACAACGACCTCGGCGCCGACTGGCAGCCCGAGACGGAACTGGCGCGGCGCTGGCGCAAGGCGGGGCTGCACCGGATGCGGCACCGGACGGACGCGGTGGAGGCGGCGAACGGCGGGCTGACGGTGCGTACCCGGGTGGCGCCCGCGGCCACCGACCTGGGCCTGGCCGCCGAGTACCGCTGGACCGCGGACGCGGACCGGGTGGCGCTGACCGTGTCGGTGGCGCCGGAGGGCGACTGGCGGGTGCCGCTGCCGCGGCTGGGGATCCGCCTGGCGCTGCCCGCCGCGTACGGCGCGGTGCGCTGGTACGGCGGCGGCCCCGGCGAGGCGTACCCGGACACGGGCACGGCGGCGCTGCTGGGGCGGTGGTCGGCCGGAGTGGACGAGTTGCAGACGCCGTACGTGCGCCCGCAGGAGAACGGCGCGCGGGCCCGGGTGCGCTGGGCGGAGCTGACGGGCACCGGGACCGGGACCGGTGCCCGTGCCGGGCTGCGGATCGAGGGCGAGCCGGAGTTCGCGCTGACCGCCAGGCGCTGGACCACCGCGGAGCTGGACGCGGCGACACACCGCCCCGACCTGGTGCCGGGCGACCGGGTGCACGTGACGCTCGACCACGCCCGCCACGGCATCGGCTCGGCGTCCTGCGGCCCCGGCGTGCTGCCGCAGTACGAACTGGCCGCGCGCCCGGCGGCGTTCACGTTCGTCTTCTCGGCCGCGGAAGGGCGCTGACGCGCGGGGCCCGCCCCGCCCGGATCCTCCCGGGGCGGGGCGGGCCGTGGCGCCCGTCTTCAGGCCGGCGTCGCCGGCGGGGCCGGCACGGCTGTCAGAACAGCGAGTAGAGCAGCCGGTTCGGCGAACCGGTGCGCGGGTCCTGCACCTTGTTCGGCGTGGAGCCGTTCACGATGGCCTGGCTGACCTGGGCGGGGCTGGCCGAGGGGTTGCCCTGGAGGTACAGCGCGGCGACGCCCGCGGTGTGCGGGGTGGCCATCGAGGTGCCGGAGATGGTGTTCGTGGCCGTGTCCGAGGTGTACCAGCCGGACGTGATGCTCACGCCGGGCGCGAACAGGTCGAGGCAGGTGCCGAAGTTGGACCACGAGGCGCGCCGGTCGGCGTTGTCCGTGGCGCCGACCGTGATGGCCTCGGGCACCCGCGCCGGCGAGTAGTTGCAGGCGTTCTGCGGGGTGCCGAAGATGTCGCCGTTGCCGGCGGCGATCGCGTACGTCACGCCGGCGGCCACCGACCGCTTGACGGCGTTGTCGAGCGTGGTGCTGGCGCCGCCGCCGAGGCTCATGTTGGCCACGGACGGGCTGGTGGCGTTGGCGGTCACCCAGTCGATGCCGGCCACGACGCCGGCGGTGCTGCCGGAGCCGCTGCAGTTCAGGACGCGTACCGCGACGAGCTTCGCTTCCTTGGCCACGCCGTACGTCTTGCCGCCGACGGTGCCCGCGACGTGGGTGCCGTGGCCGTTGCAGTCCTGGCCGTTCTGGCCGCCGCCGACGGTGTCGGTGCCGACCGAGGCGCGGCCGCCGAACTCGCTGTGCGTGGTGCGGATGCCGGTGTCGATGATGTAGGCGGTGACGTTCGCCGCGGTGGTGTTGTACGTGTACGTGGTGCTCAGCGGCAGGTCGCGCTGGTCGATGCGGTCCAGGCCCCAGGTGGCGTTGGTCTGGGTCTCCGCGGTCCGGACGACGGCGTCCTGCTCGACGTACGCCACCCGCGGGTCGCGGGCCACCTCGGCCGCCTCCGTCTTGCTCATCTCGGCGGAGAAGCCGCGCAGCGCGGTGCGGTAGACGTGCTCGGGCCTGACGTCCGCGGTGCCGGCCAGGTCGCGGGCCACGGAGCGGGTGTCGGACTTGGCGACCTCGCCGTTCTTCAGCACGACGATCCACTGGCCGTCGAGGGCCGTGGCGGCCGGGGCGAGCCGGAGGTCGCCGTCGGCGGGTGCGCTGTTCGCGCCGGTGCCGGCGGCCAGTTGGAGGCCGGCGGCGAGGCCGAGCGCGGTGAGCACGGTGGCCGCGCGGCGCAGGGGTGTGGGGGTGAGTCTCATCTCGTGCACCAGAACCTTTCGTTGACCGGATTACGGGCAATGAGGCGTAGTGCGGTGCGGGTGACACGCCCGGATACGGGCGGTGCCCCGGCAGCGTCTCGCATGCCGGACGGCGCCACAAGTGGCAGGTTCACGCCAAATACCGACCGAAGATCCTGGTGGCGGGCGGGGCATGGGACGACCCGCGGGGCCGACGGGGCCTCGGGTCCGTCCCGGGCCGGGCGTCAGGCGGATACGGGCCCGGCCGCCGCCGCGGCGGCGGCGAGGGCGTCGTGCAGCACGCGGGCGGCGGGCGGGATGGCCCGGGTACGGCTGCGCCAGAGCATCAGGTGGACGGCGGGGACGGCGGCGCCGGCGAGGGGCCGCCAGGTGACCGCGCCGTGCCGCTCCAGCGGATCGCCGACGACCCCGAAGTCCGGCAGCACGGTCACCCCCAGCCCCTCTGCGACGAGGTGCTTCGCCGCGTCGGGGGTGTCGGCCGCGTACGCGGGCAGCGGCGGGCGGGCGGCTCCGAGTCGGTGCAGCAGCCGGTGCACGAGGCAGCCGGAGCGCGCCCCGACCAGCGGCTCCGCGAGCAGTTCCACGGCGCCGATCTCGTCCAGCTCCGCCAGCGGGCTGCCGGGGCTCAGGCACACCACCGGGCGGCCGCGCAGCAGTTCGGTGTCGTGCAGGTCGGGGTACGGCTCCTCGCCGGCGAGCCGGACGACGAGCCCCAGGTCGAGCCCGCCCTCGACGAGCCCGCGGCGTACGGCCTCCTCGGCGCCCGCGACGATCTCCACCCCGGTCTGCGGATGGCCGGCCCGGAACTCCCGCACGGCCGGCGCCAGCAGCGGCGCGGCGACCGCGCCGCCGGTGCCGAGCCGGATCGACCGGCTGACCCGGTGCTGCTCGTCGGCGGCCCGCCGCAGCCGGTCCACGGCGTCGAGCACGGCGGCGATGTGCGGGAGCAACTCCCGCCCGGCGTCGCTGATCCTGGCCCCGGAGCGGCGCCGGTCCAGCAGGTCGACGCCGAGTTCGCGCTCCAGATTCCGTACGGTCTCGCTGAGCGCCGGCTGCGACAGGTGCAGCGCTTCCGCGGCGCGCCGCAGAGAACCGAACCGGGTCACCGCGGCCACGTATTCCAGTTGCTGTATGCGCACCCCGACTCCCTGCTCCGCCGCAGGTCGAACACCCTAGCGCGGCCGGCGGCCGGCACCTGGGGCCGCGACGGGGGGCCGTGACCGGAAATCGGCGTAAGGGGTTCCGGAAATACCCCCGCGGGACGCGGAAATGCCTTGTCAGGAAGGTTTGTGAACGCGGTATTTCGACTCCGTGACACCTCGGCACCGCGGCCGCAGGGGCCAGGGCGGGCTCCCCCCTTCCGTACCAGCCCGGGCGCGGCACGGAGAACTGCAGTGGTACAGACCTCTTGACGCATTGGTCTAGTCCTTTTAACCTGCTCCGCAGCCTCAGAGGTGCCTGTCCGGGCGTGCACGCCCGGGCGGACGCGCACGTGCCCCGCTCGATCGACACACCTCTACGGGAGGAAATGATCGTGCCGTTCCCGAGTCGCGCGAGACGCACCCTGGCGGGAGCCGCCGCCGGGCTGGCCGGGCTGGTGCTCGGCCTCCTCTCCCCGCACACCGCACAGGCCGCCGCCGCGGACGACGCCGCGTGCCGGCCCGACGGGCTGTACCAGACGCCCGGCGTCAACGTGCCGTACTGCACCGTCTACGACACCGAGGGCCGCGAGCTGCTGCCCAACGGCAGCAAGCGCCGCACCATCGGCTACTTCACCAACTGGCGCACCGGCCAGAACGGCCGGGACCGCTATCTGCCCTCCGACATCCCCTGGAACAAGGTCACCCACCTCAACTACGCCTTCGCGCACGTCTCCCCCGGCAACCGGCTGTCCGTCGGCGGCGACACACCCGCCAACCCGAGCACGGGGATGACCTGGCCCGGCGTCCCCGGCGCCGGGATGGACCCGGCGTACGCGTACAACGGGCACTTCAACCTGCTGAACAAGTACAAGAAGCAACACCCGGGCGTGAAGACCCTCGTCTCGGTCGGCGGCTGGGCGGAGACCGGCGGCTACTTCGACGACAGCGGCAAGCGCGTCGCCTCCGGCGGCTTCTACACCATGACCACCAACGCCGACGGCTCGGTCAACCAGCAGGGCATCGAGACGTTCGCGAACTCCGCGGTCGACTTCGTGCGCACCTACGGCTTCAACGGCGTCGACATCGACTACGAGTACCCCACCTCGATGAAGGACGCCGGCCACCCGCTGGACTGGCCCGTGGCCAACGCCCGCCGCGGCGGCCTCAACAAGAGCTACGCCGTCCTCATGAAGACCCTGCGCGAGAAGCTCGACCGCGCGAGCGCCGCGGACGGCAGGCACTACCTGCTGACCGCCGCCGGGCCCTCCTCCGGCTATCTGCTGCGCGGCATGGAGACGTACGACACGGCCAGGTACCTCGACTACGTCAACATCATGTCGTACGACCTGCACGGCACCTGGAACGAGTTCGTCGGCCCCAACGCCGCGCTCTACGACGACGGCAAGGACGCGGAACTCGCCCGCTGGAACGTCTACGGCACCCCGCAGTACGGCGGCATCGGGTATCTCAACGGGGACTGGGCGTACCACTACTTCCGCGGCCTGATGCCGGCCGGCCGGATCAACCTCGGGCTGCCGTACTACACCCGGGGCTGGAAGAACGTCACCGGCGGCACCGACGGGCTCTGGGGCACCTCGAAGACCGCCGCCTGCCCGGCCGGCTCCGGGCTGACGAGCTGCGGGGACGGCGCGGTCGGGGTGGACAACATCTGGCACGACCTCGACGACGACGGCAAGGAGTCCCCCGCCGGGTTCAACCCGATGTGGCACGCCAAGAACCTGGAGCGCGGCATCGCCGGCGACTACCTGCCGGAATT
Organism: Streptomyces sp. NPDC004134; assembly: GCF_042874195.1. Classification (NCBI taxonomy): domain Bacteria; kingdom Bacillati; phylum Actinomycetota; class Actinomycetes; order Kitasatosporales; family Streptomycetaceae; genus Streptomyces; species Streptomyces sp. NPDC004134. The sequence goes on from NZ_JBIAMS010000006.1 coordinate 18,604, forward strand.
CGGGCTGCCCGCGGACACGAAGCTGACGGGCACCTACGCCCGCAAGTACAGCGCCACCATGGAGGCGCCGTGGCTGTGGAACGCCGAGAAGAAGGTGTTCATGTCCACCGAGGACGAGCAGTCGATCGCCGCGAAGGCGAAGTACATCGTCGACAAGGGCCTCGGCGGCGCGATGATCTGGGAGCTGGCCGGCGACTACGGCTGGAACGCGGCGAAGGGCCAGTACGAGGTGGGCGACACGCTCACCACGACGCTGCACGACGCCTTCAGGGCCGCGCCCGGCTACGGCGCGAAGCGTGCCACCACGGCGATGCCCGCGGAGACCGTGGACATCGGCGTGGAGCTGCACGGCTTCGCGCTCGGCGACTCCAACTACCCGATCAACCCGAAGGTCAGGTTCACCAACAACACCAAGGTGACCGTCCCGGGCGGCACCGAGTTCCGGTTCGACTACGCCACCTCCGCGCCGAACAACGCCAGGGACCAGTCCGGCTGGGGCGCCCAGGTGATCCGCAGCGACCATCCGGGCACGGGGAACGTCGGCGGGCTGAAGGGCGACTACCACCGGGTCTCGGTGAAGCTGCCGGCCCACCAGTCGCTGGCACCCGGCGCGTCCGTGGACATGGACTTCGTCTACTACCTGCCCGTCTCCACGCCGTCGAACTGGACGGTCGCGCTCGGCGGCAAGACCTTCGCGCTCGCCGGCGACCTGGCCCGCGGCACCACCCCCGGCGACCCGGGCGGCGGCGGGGGCGACCCCGGCACCTGCATCGTGCCCGCCTGGGCGAGCGCGACGGTGTACAACTCCGGCACCGAGGTCTCCCACAAGGGCCGCGTCTGGCGGGCCAAGTGGTGGACGCAGGGCCAGGAGCCCGGCACCACCGGTGAGTGGGGCGTCTGGCAGGACGTACGGGCCTGCTGACCCCGGTCCCCCGCGGACCGCGGAAGGCCCGGCACTCCTCCGCCCGGGCCTTCCGCTCCGGCCGCGGCGGGCGCGTCACCCACCCCGCCACGCGCCCGCCGCCCCCCGCTGCCGCCCGCGCCGTCACCGCGGGCGGCAGCGCCGTCGCTACGGGGGGCGGCGGCGCCGTTCCCCGCCGGATCCCCGGTCCCGGATCCGCCGCCCGTATTCCCGGATCCGGGAATACGGGAATACGGAGCCCTCCTCCTGTTGTCGGCATGGGGAGGACCAGACACCACCGGAGACCAGGAGGACCACGTGGCGGCAGCGGACGTGACGGCACCCGACGCGCAGGACGAGATACGGGGCCGGGTGGGCGGCTCCGCCCCCGTGCCGCTGTCCGTGCTGGACCTGGCCACCGTGGGCACCGGGTACACCGCGACCGACGCGCTGCGCACCGGGGCCGCGCTGGCCAGGCTCGCCGAGGCGCGCGGCTTCCACCGCTACTGGGTCGCCGAGCACCACTCGATGCCCGGCGTCGCCTCCTCCTCGCCCGCCGTGATCCTGGCGCACCTGGCCGCGCACACGACGACCATCCGGCTCGGCTCCGGCGGCGTGATGCTGCCCAACCACGCGCCGCTGGTCGTCGCCGAGCAGTTCGGCACGCTGGAGGCGCTCGCCCCCGGCCGGGTCGACCTGGGCCTGGGCCGCGCGCCCGGCACGGACGGCGCGACGGCGGCGGCGCTGCGCCGCACCGACCGGCTGCGCGAGGGCGCGGAGGAGTTCCCGCAGCAGTTGGCCGAGCTGATCCGGTTCCTCGACGACGACTTCCCCGACGGGCATCCGTACCGCAGGATCCACGCGGTGCCGGGCCCGGTGCAGGGCACGGCGCCCGGCGGGGTGCAGTCGGTGCACCGGCCGCCGGTGTGGCTGCTGGGCTCGTCGATGTTCAGCGCCCGGCTCGCCGCCGAGCTGGGGCTGCCGTTCGCGTTCGCGCACCACTTCGCCGGGCAGCACACGGGGCCCGCGCTGGAGCTGTACCGCGAGGCGTTCCAGCCGTCGGCCGTGCTCTCCGCCCCGTACGCCCTGATCGGCGTCTCGGTCATGGCCGCGGAGGACGACCGGGAGGCGCGGCGGCAGGTCATGGCGGGAGCGCTGAACATGCTGCGGCTGCGCACCGGCAGGCCCGGCCTCGTGCCCACGCCCGAGGAGGCGGAGTCCTACGAGTTCAGCCCGCTGGAGCGGGAGTTCGCCGACTCCTGGATCGGCAACGTGGTGCACGGCACCCCGGACGAGGTGACCACCGGTCTCGACGACCTGCGCAAGCGCACGGGCGCAGACGAGCTGATGCTCACCACGAACGTGCACGGGCCCGCGGCGCGGCTGCGCTCGTACGAGCTGATCGCCGACGCCTACGGCATGCCCGCCACCGCGGCGGCGCAGAAGTAGCCGCAGCGGCGGAGCAGCAGCCGGGACGGTGCCCGGAGCCCGGCCCCGTACGGGCTCCGGGCACCGCTCTCAGACGCCTTCGCCGAGCAGCGCGCCGGGGCGCTCCCGGCCGGCGGTGACGTCCACGCGCTCGCCGGTCTCCTCGTCCACGACGCCGACGCGGATCACCGGCGGCCGCGGGCTGTCGAGGCCGGCCTTCGCGTCCATCGCGAAGACCACGGACACCGGCCGGCCGGCGCCCTCGGCGCCGCCTGGACCGGTGTCGTGCAGGCCGGTGTAGCGCAGGAAGCGCCAGCCCTCGTCGTCCCAGTGCTCGCGCAGCCCGGAGCGGACGACGTGGATCACCGTCTGCCACGCCAGCGAGCGTTCCAGCAGCTCGACGGAGCCCTCGACGGGCACCGCCTCGGGGTCGCCGCCGGTGCCCGGCCCGCCGTGCAGCGGGTGCCCGAAGAGCCGCAGCCGCAGCCGGCGCAGCGGCAGCCGGACGGCCCGGTCGGGGTCGCCGAAGAGCAGCCAGGCCAGCGCGGTGCCGGCGGCCAGCAGGCCGAGCGCGGCGCCCGGCCGGTCCCGTAGCTCCGCCCACCAGGGCCCGCCGGCCGGTGCCGGCAGCCCCGCGGCGGCGAGGCCGTCGGCCAGCACGACCGCACCGCCGGCCAGGACGAACCCGGCTCTGGCGAAGGCCCGTACGCCGATGGGCGCCTTGTCCCGCGCGGTGCAGCCGCAGGACGAGTCGGGCGCGGTGGCCCTGGCGTAGCCGAGGTACGCCGCGAAGCCCGCGCCCGCGAGCGCCGCGAGCGCCCCGGTGACCAGCGGCACCGGCAGCGCCACCAGCGCGAGCGCGACGAGCAGTTCCGCCGCCCCGACCGCGCGCAGCGCGACCGTGGCGCGCGGCAGCCCGCCGAGCTTGCGCTCCAGCACGGTGCCCGACGCCTGCACGGGGGTGTTGCGTCCGAACAGCTTGGTGCTCCCGCTCCAGCCGAGCACGCCGCCGACCAGCAGTGCGATCATGCTGCCTCCGTCCTCGAAGTGGCCGCGGCGGTCAGTGCCCGACCGTGATCCTGGCGATGTCGACCGCCCCGTCCTTCGGCCGCCAGGCGCCGAGCACCAGCGCGTGCTGGCCCATCCGCACGCCCGACAGGTCGTCGGTGAGCGCGGCGCCCGCGTACGAGGCCGTGGAGCGGCCGGGGACGATGCGGCCGATCAGCTCGCCGCCGTGGTAGCCGAGCGCGAGCCGGTCCTTGCCGATGCCGCGGACGGTGACGTCGAGGTTGACGATGTTCACCCAGACCGCGTCGGCGGCGATGGTGCCGTCGGGCATCTCCAGGCCGCGGGCGTAGAGGCCGTCGCCGGTCTCGACGTCCGCCGCGGTGGTGGGGTGGAGCTTCCAGACGCTCGTGGCGTTGGTGAGCTGGATGCGGTGCCGTTCGCCGTAGGAGCCCTTGACGTGCAGCAGGGTGCCGCCGTCGATGCCGGTGATCAGGCCCTCGGCGAACGAGGTGGCGGCGACCGCCGGGTCCAGCGGCGGGGTGGGCGCCGCGAACGCGGCGTCGGGGTCCACCGCGCCGAGCGCCGTGGCGCCGACCACGGTGGCACCGCCGAGTGCGCTGGCGGACAGGAAGCGCCGCCGGTCGAACGTCGAGCCCGTTGCGTCGTTCATGGCCGCGCCTCCTTCACTCGTAGATCCAGACACCGGTCTTGCCGGAGCTGAGGCTGGCGATCTGGGAGTACGCCGCGGGCGTCAGGTCCAGGATGCGGTTGGTGCGGCAGACGCCGTTGCAGCAGGACGCCTCGCCGCAGAAGCTCTTGGTCCGCGGGCCGCAGTCGGTGATCGTGATGCAGACCGCCGCCTTGGAGCACTCCTGGACGACGCGCATGACGGCGCCGCAGCCGCGCCGCGGGATGCCGCCCTCGCCGCACAGGTCGGGCCGGGTGATGTCCCAGCAGGCCGCGGAGGCGTTCGGCCAGGCGCCGTGGTTCGAGGCGGAGCGGCAGTTGCCGCAGGCGCCGCCGCCGGCGGAGCCGCAGGGGCCCCAGGCGGCGCCGCAGCAGAACCAGGTGGCCTCGCCGCGCCAGAGGTAGTTCGTACTGCAAGCCATGTGTTCGAGCTCCCTTCAGATTGGCCCGTACATGACAGTCCGAAGTGCCATGTGGGGGTGGCGTACGGGTACCGAGAGCCCGCCGGTCGGACATGGGTGGCGGACGGCCCGAGCGTGACGCGCCGCACACGCTCCGTCAATCCGGCGCCGCGGCGCCAGTGGACAGGTCCTCTGGTGTAACCGCCGCGCAAGGCGCTCCGCACCGCCCCGGGCGCACCGCCCTTACGGCCCCGGCGCCCCCGTACGGCGCGGGCCGCTCCCGCCCCCGCGTGCCGCCCCGCGCTCCCCGCGCGCCGCTCCCCCGCGCGGTGGGACGTGACACGATAGGGCAACCGGCGGACCGCGCCGGGCAGTTGTGCCAGGAGCACGCAGGAGTACGGGAGAGGGGAGCCCGGTGACCGGTCTCAACAGGGGTGTCGGCAAGGTGGAGATCGCGCTGAAGTGGGACCCCAGCCCCCTCGGCGCGCCGCCCCACGACCTGGACCTGATCGCGGCGACGTACCGCGCCGACGACCCGCGGGGCGAGCCGGCCTACCTGGTCCACTTCGACAGCCGCTCCCCCGACGGCACGATCACCCTGCAGCGGCAGAGCCAGACCGGCCAGGGCTTCGGCGCCGACGAGGTGATGACGCTGGAGTTCGCGCGGATCGCCCCCGCGTACGGGCGCGTGGTCGTCGGCGTCGCGATCCAGCAGGGCTCCGGCCGGCGGACGTTCGGCGAGGTGGCGAACACCGGCGTGCAGGTCCGCGAGGGCTACGCCGACCTGGCCGCCGACGACTTCGCCGGAGTGGCGGGCGCGACCGCGGCCACCGTCGCGGAGTTCGTCCGCGAGGCCCCCGGCACCTGGCGGTTCCGCCCGGTGGTGCAGGGCTTCGACACCGACCCCGCGTCCTTCTCCGCCCTCATGGGGACCGTGGCCGGGAGCTGACGGCCGGCGGCCGCCCCGGGGGATGCCGCCGCGCCACGCGAGGCCGGCGGCGACACCCCCGGGGCGGCCGCTAGCGCCGCCAGGTGCCGAGCGAGTCGGACAGCTCCGCCGCGGCGGCCACGACGCGCTCCGTGATGTGCCCGGCACGCTCGTCGTCGATGCGGAAGTGCGGGCCCGCGACCGTGACCGCGGCGACGACCTTCTCGCCCACCCCGATCGGCGCGGCCACCGCCCACACGCCCTCGTCGACCTCCGCCTCGCTCTTGGACCACCCCTGCGCGGCCACGGCCTGCACCTCGGCCAGCACCCCGTCCCGCTCGGCGGCCGGCGGCGCGGGGCGCAGCCGGTCGAAGTAGCGCTGGGCCCACGCCTCGCCCATCGCGGCGAGCAGCACCTTGGGCCCGGCACCGCGATGCAGGCTCATGATCTGCCCCGGCTCGAACGAGAGCCGGATCGTGTGCTCGGGCTGGCTCATCTCCACGCAGGTCGCGAAGTCGCCCACGCGCCGGATGACCAGCGCCGCCTCGCCGGTGTCCTTCGACAGCCGCTCGACGAGCGGGCGGAGCACCTTGGAGACGGGGAACGCCTGCTCCGCGCTGCGGGCCAGCAGGAAGATCCGCGGCGAGAGCACGTACGTGCCGCCGCCGTTGTCCTCCACCATGTCCATCTCGCGCAGCAGCGAGACGAACCGGTACGCGGAGGGCACCGAGATGCCGACGGAGTGCGCGATCTCCTCCACGCTCAGCTCCGGCCCCTTCTCCGTGAAGAGGAGAAGGATCTTCAGCACCCTCCTGGCGCTGTCCACGCCGGGGGTCCGCTCCCGCCCTTCAGACACGATGCGCTCGCCCTTCTGTGCTCGTGGTGTGGCCCCGGGTGCGTCAGGCCGAGTACGTGCCGACGAGCCGGTTCTGCTCGATGACGCGATCGCCGTACGCGCTGAGGAACTCCTCGCGCGTCGGCTCGCCCGCGACCGGGGTGTCGAGGGCGTACACCCAGAAATAGTAGTGATGGGTGCCGTGCCCCGGCGGCGGTTGGGGTCCCGTATACGCCTTGTCGCCAAGGGAGTTGGGGCCTTCCCGCACCGTGCCCGCGGGACCCGGGACGGCCACCGCCGGCGCGGCCGGGTCGATGCCGTAGACCACCCAGTGGGTGAAGCCGTGCGGCAGCGGCGCGTCCGGGTCGTGGACGATCAGCGCGAGTTCCGCCGTGCCGGCGGGCACTCCGGTGATCTCGACCTCGGGGGCGGCGTTGCCGTGGTCCCCGGCGTGCCGGTCCGGGATCCGCTCGCCGGGGGCGACGCCACGGACGGCGACGGCGAGGTCCTCGATGTTCAGGGGCATGGGTCCGAATTCCTCTCGGTGGCGGGACGCGGGCGGGGTCGGCCCGTCGTCCGGTCGAGCATGCGGACGATCTCGTCCGCGACGGTGCGCGGGTCCTCCTCGGGCACGTAGTGGTCGAGCCCGGGGAGTTCGACGGCGCGGAAGTCCGGGCGCAGCGCCCGGGTGGCGGCGAAGGCGCGCGGGGAGACGATCGCGCTGTGCTCGCCGCGCAGCAGGGTGACGGGGACGCCGACGGCCCGGGTCTCGGCGGCGAAGTCGCGGCGCAGCCCGTCGACGGTGCGGACCATGGCCGCGGGGTCGGCGAGCGGGCGCAGCGCCTGGCCGGTGCCGGCCCGGGCGTAGCCGTAGCGGCGCCGGCGGCGTACCGCGCCGGGGGGCAGCAGGGGGTAGCGCTCCTGCAGGTACGTCTCGACGTCCGTGCCGGAGGCGAAGGTGCGGTCGCCGCCGCGCACCCGGGTCTCCAGGGCGTCGAGCACGGCGGGTTCGACGTACGGGGTGTAGTCGACGGCGACGACGCCTGCGACCACGTCGGGGTGCGCGGCGGCGAGCACGACGGCGTTGCGGGCGCCGAGCGAGTGCCCGGCGACGACCACGGGGCCGATCCCCAGCGCCCGGACCAGGGCGAGTACGTCGGCGGTGTACGCGGCGGCGCCGTAGCCGGCGGCGGGCCTGCCGCTGCGGCCGTGGCCGCGCTGGTCGACGGCAACGGTACGTACCGTCCCGCCCAGGTGCTCGACCACCGGGTCCCAGACGCCGAGGCTGGCGGTCGTGCCGTGCAGCAGCACGACCGCCGGCCCGGCGCCCGCGTCGCGTACGCACAACTCGACCTCACCGGCGGCCACGAACGTCAGGCCCTGCGGCGCGTCAGGGTGCGCGGCGGGGGTGGCGTTCGGTGCCGGGTCGGCCGGCTGGGGTGCGCGGTTCACGGTCGGCTCCCGTCCGCTCAGACCGGCTTGATCGCGGAGAGCGCCTTGCGGACGCTCACCAGTCCGTCGACGATGTCGGCGCGCTTGGCGGCGACTTCGCCCTCGCCGTACTCGTACAGGCCGCCGCCCGTCTTCATGCCGAGCCTGCCCTCCGCGGTCAGCTCGGTGACCAGGGAGGAGACGCCGGTCTCGGTGGACAGGTCGCGGTTCAGATAGGAGCCGACGGCCTGGTAGATGTCCAGGCCCGCCATGTCGACCAGCCGCATCGGGCCGATGACGGCGAGCTTGTAGCCGACGCCCCACTTCACGACGGTGTCCAGGTCGCGCTGGGAGACCACGCCCTCCTCGACGAGGGCCATGCACTCGCGCAGCACGGCGTACAGCACCCGGTTCTCGACGAATCCCGGCACCTCCTTCTCGACCACGGCCTCGTAGCCGAACGACTCGACGATGCCGACGAGGCGGTCCTCGACGGCGGCGCCGGTGCGTGCGCCCCTGACGATCTCGATCATCGGGATCAGGTGCGGCGGGTTGGACCAGTGCATGCCGATCAGGCGCTCGGGGTGGGCCATGTCCACCGCCATGTCGGAGATCGGGATGCCGGAGGTGTTGGTCGCGATGATCGCGTCGTCCCGCACCGCGGCCTCGACCTGGGCGAGCACGGTCTTCTTCAGCTCCAGTTGCTCCGGCACCGCCTCGATGACGAGGTCGGCGCCGGCCAGCGCCTTGGCCTGGTCACGCTCGAACGTGACGGAGCCGCCGGGGGTGACCGGCACGTCGAGGCGGTCGAGGTGCGCGACGACGCCGGCGCAGGTCCCCTCCGCCCGCGCCAGGGCCTCCTCACTGACGTCGAAGAGCCGTACGTCGGACCCGTAGCGGGCGAGCAGCGCGGCGATGCCGGGCCCCATGCTCCCCGAGCCGAGGACGGCGCTGGTGGTGGGAATGCTCACGATGGTTCCTTTCGTGCCGTGCCGCGGCGGCCGCGTCGGCCGCGCGGGCGGGCTCAGCGGACCGGCTCAGCGGGCGGCTTCGAGCCGGTCGAGCTTGCGGTTGAAGTACATCCAGTAGTTCTCACGGGCGCGTTCGGGATAGATGCGGCGGTTCTTCTCGACGCTCTCGGCCGCGTCCGGCGGGTCGTACGGCAGGCCGGAGCCGGCCAGGGCGAGCTGGAACGCGGCGGCCTTCTCCAGGAAGATCCCGGCGAGCGTCGCGTCGCGGACGTTGCGGCCGGTGAAGGAGGCGCCGTGGTTGGCCTGGAGTACGGCGTCGGCCTCGCCGAGCACGCGGGCGAGGTCCCGGCCCAGCTCCTGGGTGGTGATGATGTGGCTGGTGGCGTCGAAGCGCGGGACGCCGTGCTCGGCGAACCACGCGCCGTGGTTGTTCACCGGCTCGATCCGCGCCCGGCCGGCGCCGAAGACGGTGGCGTGGAACGGGTGCGAGTGGCCGACGACGTTGACGTCGGGCCGGGCGAGCATGATCTCGGCGTGCAGCGGCCATTCGAGGTGGCGCAGCCCCTGGCCTTCGAGGACGGTGCCGTCGAAGTCGATGAGGATGTAGTCGCCGGCCTGCACCTCCTCCATGCCGAGGTTGCCGCGCTTGAGCCACAGCCCGCGGCCGTGCGGGTCGCGGTAGGACAGATGGCCCATGGACATGTCGCCGTGGCCCTCCATCTCCAGGATCCGGTGGGCCCTGGCGAGGTTGTCGAGCACGTTGGCGACGGAGTCGTCCTGGGAGTACAGCGCATCGCTGGTCTGCATCGGGTTGCTCCTTCTCACCGGGCCCGGCCGGCCGCGGTCCGCTCGCGCGCCTCGGCGGCGGTCAGGCCGCCGACACGCTCGTGGACCCGGCCGCCGCTGGCGACGGCCACGCAGACGAACAGCTCGTCGGGGCGCGGCACGTCGGGCACGGAGACGGTGACGGCGTCGTAGTGGGAACGGACGTACACCTCGTCCTTGTACGCCAGCGGGATGTCGAGGGAGGCGCCGGCGGCGGCGGTCTTGGTCGCCGAGGAGATCCACGCCTCGCCGCCGCCGATCGCCTCGCGCAGCGCGTTGCCGAAGACGGTGGTGACGCAGGCGACGACGTGCTCCTGCTCGCCCGCGAGACCGGCGAGACCGCCCTTGCCGTAGCTCTCCACGGGCGCGCCGAGGAGGGCCGCGGCCCGCAGGCCGAGCGCCGTCCCCAGCGCGGCGCTCGGCGCGGTGAGCGCGGACAGGTCGTCGGCGTACCGGCCGGCGAACGGGTTCCCGACGACGACGCCGCACACCGCCTTGCGCAGCGGCACGGCGGCGGCGGGGCCGTTCTCGTGCAGCGTCTCCTCGACCAGGCCGACCCAGCGCCGTACCTGGTAGTCCTTGGTCACCTGCTCCTCGGGGCTCATCGGGGGCATCTCCTCTCAGGGGCTGACGGACAGCGCGTGGCGGTTGGGGTTGGTCGGGTCGTAGAGGGCGGTTTCGAGGTTCTCCAGCGTGAACTGGTTGCCCTCGGACATCGCGCGGGTGGCGGCGAAGTCGGCGGAGCGGCGCTGGCAGCGGTCGGTGAACGGCCGCTCCAGCTCCTCCCACGCGGCCAGCGCCGCGTCGAGTTCGCCGTCGGCGGCCTCGGTGGCGGCGACCGCCAGGGTGTAGGCGTTGGCCATCGCGCAGCCGGCGCCCTGCGCGAGGGCGGGCGGCATGGCGTGGGCGGCGTCGCCGACGAGGGCGACGGCGCCGCGGCGCCATTCGGCGACGGCGGTGGTCTCGTAGCCGTAGTAGCGGGGGTCCGCGGCGGTGGCCGCGGCCCGCAGGACGGGGGTCAGTTCGGGGTAGGCGGACGTCCACAGGTCCAGGTCGATGGGGGTGCGGCTGCCCTGTTCGTCGGCCCGGGGCGCGCCGAGGGCCAGGTACAGCTCGCGGTCGTTGCAGGGCACGTAGAGCACCCGCAGGTAGCGGGGTTCGAGGTTCCAGAAGTCGATGACGTTGTCCCACTCGCCGGGGCCGAGTTCGGCCTTGTGGCGCGGCACGAGGAACCGGGTGATGCCGTCGCGGGACTTCCAGCGCTCCTGCTCGAAGCCTATGGAGTCGCGGACCTTCGACTTCACCCCGTCGGCGCCGACGACGAGGTCGGCGTAGAGCGTCTCGCCGGAGGCGAGGGTGACCCGGCCGCGCGGGTCCGCGGCGACCACCTCGGAGCCGGTGCGGATCTCCACGCCGGCCGCGAGGGCGGCCTCCAGCAGGCACTTGTGCAGGTAGGGCCGGGTCATGGTGCGCCAGGGCAGGCCGCCGAAGTCCTCGTGTGACACGCTGGCGTGCTGGAAGCGGGTCTCGTAGTACGGGGGCGTCATCGAGTCGGCCATCACCGCCTCGTACGCGCCGATGGCCTTCAGCACCTTGAGGCTGTTGTGCCACAGGACGATGCCCGCCCCCTGCTCGCGCAGCTCCGCCCCCTTCTCGTGCACCCGCACCGACCACCCGCGCCGGGCGAGCGCCGCGGCGGCGGTCAGCCCCGCGAACCCGGCGCCTGACACCTCCGCGTGGCGCTTCCGCCTGTCAACCGTGGTTTCCATAGCTCCGCTCTCACTCGTCGTGCCGGCCGCCCGGGGGCGGCCGGCCGCGCCTTCAGTTGCCGGCGTCGTTCCCGGCACCGGATCCGGCGCCGGCCTTCGCGGCCTTCTCGACGAACTTCTCCTGGTGGACGTCCGCGACGCTGGGCGTGCCGCCCTTGAGCACGTCCTGGTCGGCGAGGGCGTCGATGGTCGCCTGCCACGCCTGCTTGTCCATGGCGCCCAGGCCGTGCTTCTCGGTGACGGCGCTGGTGAAGGTGTGGTCGATGTCCGCCTGGATCTGCCGCTCGAACAGGTCGGCCTTGTCGCGGGTCTCCGGGGAGGACTCGGCGAGGATCTGGGCCGTCTTGTCGGGGTGCTTCATCACGTAGCCGAACGCCTTGATGTAGGCGTTGGTGAAGCGCTGCACCAGATCGGGGTCGTTCTTGACCATGTCGTCGCTGGTGAACAGGCCGGAGCCGTAGGCTTCGTAGCCGTGCTCGGAGCCGAGCAGGACGTCGAGGGAGCCCTCGCCGCCGGCGGCGTCCTCCAGTTGCGGCACCTCGGCGTCGATGTAGCAGGGGACGGTGTCGACCTTGCCCTGGATCAGGTAGTTCTCGTACGGCGGGGTGACGCTGACCTCCTTGAGGTCCCCGCGGTCCAGGCCGTTGTCCGCGAGCAGCGCCTGATAGAAGAGGAAGGTGGAGCCGGCGGCGTGGATGCCGACCGTCATGCCCTTCAGGTCGTCGATCGACGTCAGCTTGTTCTTGTCCTTCACCGTGCACATCGCCAGCGGCGAGGTCTGGTTGACCGCCGCCAGGGTGGTGACGGGCACCTCCTGGGAGCGCGCGGTGACGAGCGACGGCAGGTCGGCGAAGCCGAAGTCGGCGCCGCCGGTGCCGACGATACGCAGCGCGTCGGGCGAGCCGGTGCCGGTCTTGATGCCGTCGACGTCGATGCCCTCGTCCTCGAAGTAGCCGAGTTTGTCGGCGACGTAGAACATGCCGTGGTTGCCGCGGAGTTGGTAGTCGAGCTGGACGCTTACCTTGTCGAGTCCGCCGTCGGCGGAGTCGCTTCCCGAGTCGCCGCCGCAGGCGGCGAGAAGGAGTGCGGCGGCCGTCGCGCCCGCGATACCGGCGACGGTTTTCCTGCTCTTCCTGATTTTCTTTCCGGAGGGGAACATGATGGGCTCCTAGTGCAGGAGAGAATGCAAAGCCGGATTCAACGGGTGGTGTCGGCCGTGATGTGCGGGAATCGCTTGCGGAGCAGGAACTCCAGCAGCGACATCCCGTAATAGAGGATCAGGCCGAGCAGGGACACGAGGGTCAGGGCCGCAAACATGAGCGGGGTGTCCAGTTGCGTCGAGGCGAACTGGATGAGGTAGCCGAGGCCGTTCTGGGCGCCGGAGAACTCCGCCACCACCGCGCCGATGACGGCGAGGGTGATCGCGATGCGCATGCCGGCGAAGAGGTACGGCAGCGAGGTGGGGATCTGGATCCGGGTGAGGATCTGGTTCCTGGACGAGCCCACGGATCGCATGAGCAGCAGCAGGTCCTGGTCGATGGCCTTGAGGCCGACGATCGTGTTCAGGGTGATCGGGAAGAACGTGATCACCACGATGAGCAGCAGCTTCGGCGCGAGGCCGTAGCCGAACCAGAGGATGAAGATCGGCGCCAGGGCGACCTTGGGGACGACCTGGAAGAGCACGATCAGCGGATAGAGCGCGCGCTCCAGCCAGCCGAAGCGGACGATCAGCACGGCGAGCAGCACGCCGATGGCGAAGCTGAGCAGGAAGCCGTACAGGATCTCCTGGGTGGTGACCCAGGCGGCGTCCCCCAGCATGTCGCGCGAGCGCCACATCTCGCCGAGGAACTCGCTCGGCTTGGCCAGTTCGAAGCTGGAGATGCCGAAGACCTCGACGGCCAGCTCCCAGAGCAGGAAGGCGGCGACGAACACGGCGAGGCTGGGCCACGCCCGCCGGATCCAGGCGCGCACCGCGCCGCCGGCCCCGCCGGCGGGACGGCGCCCGGCCGGCTTCTTCACGTCGTCCTGTGCGAGCACCATGTCAGACCGTCGCTTTCGGTTCCAGGTGGCCGCGCAGCCGCGCCGAGTACTCGGTGAACACGGGGTCGTCGAGCACCTCGCGGGTGCGGGGCCGGGGCAGGGCGACGTCGAGCGTCTCCAGGAAGCGCCCCCGGTCCAGGCCCATCACGTGCACGGTGTCGGAGAGGAAGACCGCCTCGGAGATGGAGTGGGTGACGAAGACGACGGTCTTGCCGGTCGTCGCCCAGATCTCGGCGAGCTTCAGGTTCATCTCGTCCCTGGTGATGGCGTCCAGCGCGCCGAACGGCTCGTCCATCAGCAGGATGGCCGGGTCCATGGCCAGCGCGCGGGCGATGGACACGCGCTGCGCCATGCCGCCGGACAGCTCGTGCGGCAGCTTGTCCTCCGCCGCGGCGAGGCCGACCAGCTCCAGCGCCCGGCGCGCCGCGGGGGCGGCCTCCGCGGCGCGCTCGCCCGCGGCGATCTGCCGCAGCATGCTCGCGTTCTGCAGCGCGGACTTCCAGGGCAGCAGCGCGGGCCGCTGCGGTACGAGGCCGATCACGCGGTCCTTGACCGCGTCGGCGGCCGGCTGCCCGCCGATCCGCACGGTCCCCGCCGTGGGTTCGAGAATGCCGCCCAGAATTTTCAGCAGCGTGCTCTTGCCGCAGCCGGAAGGGCCGAGCAGCGTGACAAAGCTGCCGGGGGTGATGTCGAGGTCCAGGTTCTCCAGAACCGTCTGTTCCTGCTCGCGCCGAGCAAAACTCATCGCGATACCCTGCGCTGAAATCCCCATGGATTCCATGGAAAGCTCCTCCCCGCGCATCAGAGCGACACCGGAGTTGGCCGATCGGGTTATCACTGTCTAAGAATGTGTTATCAGGAACGTTAGGCACGTCACCCTGAGACCGTCAAGGGATGCGACACGGGTTTCCCCCGCACCGCCCAGCGGGGGACACACGAAGGGGCGGCCGGAGCCCGGTGGTCGACCGGACTCCGACCGCCCCTTCGGTGCGGAAGGCCGCGCGCCTGCGCGGGTGGATCAGGTGGTCACGGCAGATCGCGGACCAGTTCGAGTACCCCGTCGCGGCAGCCGAAGCGGACGCGCGTCGCGGTCACCTCCGCGCGCGGCGCGCTGGCCGGAGCGGCCTCGCCCGTGAGCAAACGGGCCGCGCGCACCGGGTAGTCGGTGCCGCCCACGGAGACGAAGGCGCGGGGGTACGGGCCGAGAAGGGCGCGTACCAGGGCGTCGGCCTCGGCGGCGGACATCGCGTGGTCGAGCCGCCCGTCCGCCGGGCGCCGCCTGGGCCACCGCGTCGCCGTCGCACCGTCCTGGGCCTCGCCCCGCACCCGGCGCTCCGCGAGCGCGGGTGCCAGTTCGAGACCGGCGGTGAAGTGCGTCTGCGCCATCCGGTCGAACAGCGACGACGCCGTCTCCCTGGCCCGTACCTCCAGGTCGTACTGCGCGATCAACGGTCCCGTGTCCGCCCCCTGTTCGAGGAAGAACACCGAAAGCGCCGTGCTGCGCAGCCCCTTGATGACCGTCCACGGGATCGGCGCCTGCCCGCGGCCCAGCGGGAGCTTCGTGGGGTGCATGCCGATGCCGCCGTACGGGGCGATGCCCACCACCTCCGGGGGCACCAGCCGCGACCAGCCGACGACCAGCAGGTAGTCCGGCTCGCACGCCCGTATCACCGGTGCCAGCTCGCGCAGCGTGCCGTCCTTCGCCGCGGCGAACTCCGCGCCGTGTTCCCGGGCGAGACCGGCGACCGTGGCGTAGCCGGCGGTGCCGGCCGCCCGCTCCTCGGGCAGCCCGACCATCAGCGGCACCTCGATCCGCCCGTCGAGGTAGGCGGACGAGGCGAACACGCCCTCGTACGCGCGCCGGCCGAAGGTGTGGCCGGTGATCAGGGCCAGTCGTGCGGTCATCGTCGGGCTCCTCACAGGGGTGGCGTGCCGTGGCCGTGCCGTGCCTCGACGAGCGTCAGCCCGCCGGTCACCGGGTCCACCGCGTAGGCGACGTGCGCGACGGGTTCCCGGTCGAAGACATCGAGCAGCCCGGGGCAGCGGCCGGGATCGGCGAGCAGCCCGAGGCCCGCCCTGGTGGCCGGCTCCGTGGCACCGCCGGTGAGCACGGCGTACGCGCCGCGCCGGAACGGGCTCTCGACGCGGGCGACGCAGCCGAGATGGCGGCGGGCGCCGCCGCGCAGCAGGCGGCCGGTGCGCAGGTCGCGCAGCCCGCCGCCGGCCCCGTCGGCTTCCGCCGCCCACGCGAGCCGCCCGGACGCGCGCAGCCGGGCGGCGATCCGGTTGTCCTCGGGGCCGCAGGTGGTGACGACGCTGCCGGCCGCGGCGACGGTCAGCGCCTCGTCGGTGTCGGCCAACTGCTCGCGCAGCGGGTACGGCGGCGGCCAGCAGTCGATGAACGCCCGGCGCAAACCGTCCTGCGCGGCGTGCCGGTGCACCAGGGCGTCCCGGTCCCGGAGGTCCGGGACGCCGTAGAGCAGCGTGACCGTGTCGTCGGCGACCACCGGCTGCCAGAAGCGGTGGAACGCCGAGTCACTGAGCCCCACCGTCCGGCGGAGCGCGTCGGGCGTGCCGTACTGCACGGCGACCTCGAAGCCTTCCGCCCGGCCCAGACGGGCCGACTGCCCCAGCTTCTCCTCGTACTTCGCCAGCTCCAGCCGCCCGATCCGGCGTGCCTGCGAGCCGTAGCAGGCCAGCGCGCGGCTCTTCGCGCGCAGCCGGTCGGGGGTGAGGCGGACGAAGACGCGCGGCGAGAAGCGGTCGCTCTCGGCGGAGATGTGGATGGAGAAGTGCAGGTACGCGGTGTCGCGGAAGGCGGCGTGCGCGATCCGGCCGGTCTCGGCGTGGTCGTTGTGGCTGTCCGCCTGGGTGTGCGTGACGACCAGGTCGGGGCGGATGCCGTGGCGCCGCACGAGCTGCCGCACCCGGCCGACGGAGGGCCCGTCGGCCCGCAGCAGGCCGTCGGGGAAGCCCGCGAAGTGCACGTCCCCGGGCGCGACGCCGAGCGCCCCGGCGGCCCGTACCGCCTCGCGGCGGCGCTGCGGGCCGTGTGCGCCCTCGTCGGTGAGGATCAGGAACGCCACCCGGTGGCCGAGTTCGTGCGCCTTGGCGACGAGTCCGCCCGCGCCCAGTTCGATGTCGTCGGGGTGGGCCCCGACGGCCAGCATCCGCAGCCGGCCGCCGTGGGCCGGCTTCCTCGGGGATTCGGTCAAGGCCGCACCACCTTCTGTCCGTTCGTCGTGCTGGTCGGGCTACAGCGCGATCTCGCGTACGTGGCGCAGCCGCAGCCGCGCGTACGCGCCGTCGGCCGCGGACAGCTCCGGGTCGTCGTGCGGCCAGAGCCGGCGCGGGGTGCCGCCGGCCGGACGGCAGGCCGCGGGCAGGGTGACGACGGCGCCGTCTCCGGCCGCGAACCGGCGCTCGGCGTCGTCGACCGCCGCGGTCAGCGCGGCGCCGCGCAGCCCGGCGGCGCGCAGCCGCGCCACGGTGGCGGCGCGGGTCTCGACGGTGCCCTTCCAGCCGCCGTCGAGGAGCGCGGCGAGGCCGGCGAGCGGGCGGGGTTCGAGGCGTTCGCAGGCGTGGACCACGAGGGTGGAGTCGCCGGCCGCCTCGCTCAGGTGCTCGCCGAGCCAGCGCACCGGCAGGTCGCGGGTGGGCAGCGCCGGATCGGCGCCGGGGTGCTCCGGGCAGGGCACGACCCTGAGCCGCACGTCGGGCAGTTCCGCGGGCGCGGGGGTGAGCAGGAGGCGCGCCTCGCGGCGCGCCATCCGCTCCACGGCGGGGTGGTGCGGGGGGCCGGCCGCGGGGCCGGCAGGGGCGGGCGCGACCGGCGCGCTCCCGTACGCAGCGGGCGTGCCCTGGGGCGGGACCGGCTCGGACTCGTCCGCCGCGGCCGTGTCCTCCCTTGCCGCGGGGCCCTCTTCGTACGGCACCGGTACGCCCGCTCCGTACGCCACCGGACGCTCCCCCGTCTGCCTCGCCTCCCCCGCCTCCCTCGCCGCCCGGCCCGCGGCGACCGCGCGCGCCGCCCACTCCGCCGCCGCCGCGCAGCCCTCTTCTCCCAGCTCCGCCAGGTCGCCGGGGCGCAGCCCCGCCGTGATCCAGCTCCGCAGCGCCGCCGCGCGGGCGTCCTCGCGGACGCGGCGGTGCTCCGCCCGCTCGTCGCCGCCCGCCGGGGTGAGCGCGCCGAGGAGGTAGCCCGCGGCCCACACCTCCCCGGCGGGCTCCGCGGGCAGCGCCCGGGGCGCGGGTCCGGCCGCGCGGGCGGCGGCGGCGATCGTCTCGTGCGCCACGCCGAGCAGGGCCGACCAGGGGCGCCACGGCCAGGTGAACGGCTGCTCCGCCGCCTCCTGTTCGCCGCTGCGCCGGATCCGTACGTGGCAGCGGGACCCGGCGAGTTCGACGGCGTAGCCGAGGCCGCCGTGGCGCGCGGGGTCGGTCAGCTCCGGGCCGTCCCAGTGGGCGGTGGCGACGGGCCCGGCCGCGCGGGCGACGGCGAGCCGGATGCCGTGGTGGTCGTTGCCCGCGACGGAGGGCCCGGTGCCGTGGTCGAGCACGTGCGGCACCGGCGCCACCACGGGGATGCCGCGCTCGGCACAGAACACCGCGATGTGCTCGTCGTCGTCGCGGGTGTCGTCGGGGAACTCCGCGAGATAGGCGGCGAGTTCGCGGGCGGTGTCCGCGGGCAGCGCCAGGGCCAGCGACGGCACCCACTCCCACGGCGCCAGCCGCACCGCCGCGTAGCCGCCCACGGCCGCCTGCCGCACCCGGTAGGAGTTGTACGGCGACACCCACAGCACGCTCAGCGACACGGCCCGGTCCGGGTGCCGTTCGAGGAGCGCGGTGACGTGTCCGGCGAAGCCGGAGGCGAGGTGGACGTCGTCCTGCACCACCATGTGGTGGGTGGCGCCCGGCGCGACCGCCGCCCAGGCGACCTTCGCGGTGCGCAGCGGGCTGGGGAAGCCGCCGGGCTCGGGGTCCCTGACGATACGGGCGGGCAGCGGCGCGCACCCGGCGGCGACCCGCTCGGCGCCGGCGAGGCGCGAGGGGTGGCACATGACGACGGTGCTGAGCCGGACGGGCGGTCGCGTCATGCGAGGGCCGCCCGGCTCCGGCCCGCGGCACCCGCGTCGGCGGCCGATCCGGCGTGCCGTTCCGCCGCCTCCGCCGCGCTCCCCGCCGCCGCCGCGTCCGCCGGCTCCGTGGCGGCCGCCGCGTCGACGATCAGTGCCTCGAACCCCGTCAGCATCGCCTCCGCGGCCGGCTCGTCGATCAGGCCGGTGTCCACGGTCAGCGACACCGGCATGAAGTGCCTGCTGCTGTAGACGTGCCAGGCCACCGACGTCTCCGACTGCCGGCCGAGCGTCTGCCACTCGATGACCGACTTCTCCGGCCGCACGCCCTCGTGTTCACGCCGGTCCACCGACCGCGCCTCGGTGAGCATGTCGCGCAGGTCGTTGTACCAGCAGGTGCGGTCCGTCGGCCGGCCACGCCGCTCGTCCAGCCCGCGCAGGTCCGCCAGCAGCGCCTGCTTGTCGTAGTACGCGTGGTAGTACGTCTTCATCGCCGCCCGCGCCGCGCGCCGGGCCAGCGCCTCGAACGCCGCGGGCCCCGAGCCGGGTGCGAGCCCCGCGTCCAGCGTGAACAGGCCCTCCAGCGTCACCGTGCTCACCGCCTCCCGCAGCACGGGCTGGAACCGGTTGCTCACCATCACCTGGAACACCGCGCGGTCGTGCCGCGACTGCCGGGCCACCACCGCGGAGGCGGCGGCGAGCAGGACCGCAGAGGAGCCGATCCGCCAGCGCTCGTCGAGCGTCCGCAGCGCCTCCGGAAGGCTCGGCGAGGCGAGCACCGCCTGCCGGAACCGCGGACGTGCGCCCGGCCGGCGGGCGAACAGCCGCTCGGGGGCGTCGCGCAGGGACTCCACCCAGTGCCGCCGGGCCGCCGCGTCGCGCTTGCGGCCCTTCTCCGACGCCTGGAACCCGGCCTCCGCCAGCGGCTGGTGGCCGCGGCTCGCGGCGCGCAGCGCCGCGGGCTCCGCGCCGTGCAGCAACCCGGTCAGCGCCTGGTGCAGCAGGGTCAGGCCCATCGCGTCGGTGGCGACGTGCGCGAGGACGAGCACGGCGCGCACCGCCTTTCCGTCGACGCAGACCAGCGCGGCGCGCACCGGCCACTCGCGGTCGTACGCGAACCGCACGGCGCGCCACCGGCGTTCCACGGCGTCGGCGAGCGCGGCGGCCGCTTCGGTGTCATCGGCGTCGAAGAGGTGCACGCCGAACGTGCCGCCGCCGTCGAGTTCCTGGTGCATCGCGCCGTCGCCGTCCACGTGCACACGGGTACGCAGCGCGTCGTACACGGTGAGCAGCCCGCGTACGGCCTCGGCCGCGCGGCCCGCGGGGACGGCGGGTTCGACGGGCACCAGCACCTTGACGTTGGTGCCGTGGTCGTCGGGCTCGGTGTCGAGCATCGCCCGCCGGATGGCCCACTGGCCCCAGGTCACGGGCCCGCGGCCCGCGGGTGCTCCGGCGATGCCGACGGTGACGACGCGGGCGGTGTGGCCCGCCACCTCGCTCAGTTCGGTACGCACAGGTCCCTCCAGTCACAACTGCGGTAGTCGATGCGGCCGTTCGTCCGGCCGGTGGTGGCGACCGCGGCGGCGTACCCCGGTCCGATCGGGAGGTCGGCGACGGCGTGCCCGGCGCCGCCCACCGGCCGGGGCGTGCCGGGCGCCGCCGGGTCGGCGCCGACGTCGCGGCGCAGGAAGTCGAGCAGCCGCCCGCCGGCGGCCTTGGCCCACGCCTCCTTGCGGGCCAGCAGCAGGCACAGCCGCCGCACCCGGGCGCCGCCCGGGGGCAGCGCGGCGAGCTGGGCCGCCTCGGCGGGGGCGAAGAACCGCCGGGCCAGCGCCAGCGGGTCGCCGTGCGGGTGTTCCGCCTGGAGGTCGACGCCGACGGGCGCGGCGCCGCCGACGGCGACGAGGGCGCGCAGCCCCGAGCGGGACAGGTTCCACTCGCAGCCGCGGCCCGCGCCGGTCAGCGCCGGCTTGCCGTTCGGGCCCGCGGTCCAGCCGATCTCCCCGGGCGGCAGCCGCAGGTGGCCGGCGAGGAGCCGCCGGGCGGCGGCGTGCGAGCGGAGCAGCGCCGCGCGGCGTACGGGGTCGGCCAGCCGTGCGGCGCGGGCCCGTTCGGCGTCGGTGAGCAGCCCCGCGGCGGGGCCCGCCGCACCCGCGTCGCCGGACAGGTCGACGTCCCAGACCCGTACCGCGTCGCCTCCCCCGGCCCCGCCCACCTAGGCCGCCTCCGCGGCGCGGCCGAAGCGCCGCCAGGCGGTGGCGAGCAGCAGCGCGCCGATGACGACGTTGCCGACGGCCAGGGCGACGAAGTACGCCTCCGCGTGGTCCACGGCGCGCGCGAGCAGCCCGCCGCCGACGTTGACGGCGCCGAGGTAGACGATGTCGGAGGCGATGGTGAGGTGCCCGTTGCGTACCTGCTGGAGGCTCATCGTCACCATGTTGAGCAGGCCGAACGCCAGCCAGCTCGGCGCGACGACCGTCAGGTAGTCGTCGGTGAACGCGGCGGTGCCGGCGTCGTCGCTCATCAGCCTGCCGAGCGGCCCGGCCAGCGCGAAGCCGGCGACGGCCAGGACCGCGTACACCATCAGCACGTACCGCACGCCCTCGCGCAGGACGGGCCGCAGCAGGTGGCTCTCGCCCGCGCCGAGGGCCTGGTTCATGGTGATGGCGACGGCCGAGCCGAGCGCGATCGCGGGCGACAGGGACAGCACCTGGACGGCGTGCGCGCCGCCGTAGCCGGCGACGGCGTCGGCACCGAAGTCCGAGAGCACCCACAGCGAGGTGTAGTTCATGCCGGCGATGAAGAGGTACGAGACCGCCACCGGCACGCCGACGGTGACCAGGATCCCCACGGTCTGCCTCAGCGGCTCGGAGGGACCGCCGAGGCGCAGCAGTCCGTTGCGTGCCAGCAGCACCAGCCCCGACATGAGGCCGACCACCGAGGCACCGGCGATGGACGCGGGCACGGCGAAGACGCCCATGTCCGCGTGAAAGCCGAGGAGCCACACCCCGAGCACCTGCATCCCGGCGACGGCGATGGTGATGACCGACGCCGACCGCGCGCTGCCCCAGCCGCGCAGCGTGCCGGCGACCACCGAGGTGAGGACGGCCAGCAGGAACGACGCGGCGACCAGCCGGGCGAAGAGCACGAAGTCGTCGTGCGAGGCGGCGTCGACGTCGAGCGTGCCGGCCATCCGCGGTGCGGCGAGCGCGATGACAGCGGCGGCGACGGCGAAGCAGCCGAGCGCGATGGCCCCGATGCGTACCAGCGGCGGCTGCGAGTCGTCGCCCGCGCCGGCGCCGCGGCGACGGGCGGAGACCACCTGGCTGCTGATCTCGATGCCCTCCTCCAGCGCCAGGAAGAAGAAGGAGACGGGGATGAACAGGGCGCGGATGTAGAGCGCGTCGCCGCCCATGTTGCCGAGCAGCGCCGAGATGGCGAACTGGGCGCCGAGGCCGGTGACGACGCCGAGGCAGATGGGGACGGCCAGGCCGCGGAGCCTGGCGCGCAGGTCGCCGGGCGGGGCGGGGGCGGCGCCCGGGGCCGGGTCGCCGTGCTCCTTGACGTCAGTCATCGAGGATCCTGCCTTTCCGGTGGCCCAGGGCGAGGTTGAGCCGCTGCATGGTGCCGGTGCCCTCCATGAACTCGAAGGCCCGGGCGTCGCGGTGCAGCTTGTCGAGCAGCGGGTGGTCGAGCCGGGCGCCGGGGCCGAGGAGCCCGAGGGCGTACTCGGCGGTCTCCAGGGCGAGTTCGGCGGCCCGGTACTTGGCGGCCGAGGCGACGGTGCCGTCGCCGGGGTCGCGGTCGGCCTGCTCCGCGGCGGCCAGCACCAGCCGCCGGGTGCCGGCCAGCCGGCGGCGCAGCGCGTCCATGGCGTACGACTCGTCGGCGCGCAGCGTGCGGCGGTGGCCGGCGGCGTAGTCCCAGGCGGCCTGGGCGATGCCGAGGGCCATGGCGGCGACGACGGGACGGGCGCGGTTGAAGGTGCGCATCGCGCCGACGATGCCGCGCCGGGTCGCGGACAGGTGCATGCCGAGGATGTCGGAGCGGGCGACGGGCACGCCGTCGAGGCGGATCTCGCCGAGCCCGACGGCGCGCATCCCGGTGGTGGGCAGCGCGGTGGCGGTGAAGCCGGGCCTGGTGGGTTCGACCAGCACGGCGACGACGCCGACGGGGCCGGGCTTGATGCGGGCGAAGACGACGCCGAGGTCGGCGCGGACGGCGTTGCCGATGTACTTCTTGACGCCGCTGAGCCGGTACGCGGCCGGGGTGCCGGCGTCGGCCCCGGTCTCGGTGAGCGCGGTGGTCAGCGCCGTGGCGTCGGAGCCGGCGTGCGGCTCGGTGAGCGCGAAGAACGTCCAGGTGGGGCGGGCGGCGAGGGTGGTGTAGTAGCGCTCCTTCTGGTCGTCGTCGCCCAGTTCCTCGGTGAGCACGCCGGAGAGGGAGGGCCCGGGGGCGGCGACCATCAGCGCGGCGTCGCCCCAGGCGAGGCGCTCGTAGACGACGACGCGCTCGACGCAGGTGTGGAGGTGGCAGGGGCGGCCGTCGACGATGAGCGGGTCGGGGTTGTACGCGGGCGGGAGGCCGAGGAGGACGGGGAAGTAGGCGTCGTGGACGACGGGGTTGAGGGTCCGGGGGTCGGCGCCGGGCTCGTCCATGGCGAGTGCGGTGGCGCGGAACGCCTGCGCGTACTCCTCGACGGCGGCGCAGAGCCGCGCGGGGTCGGGGGGCGGCGGCGGCCGGTGCCCGGCGGGCGGCCGGCTGCGGGCCGGGGTCGTGGTCATGGGCTCACCTCGGTGGCGTGGTGGCGGGGCGAAGGCTCCGGGGCGACGGGATGGACGTCGGCCAGCAGGTCGACGGCGCGGGCGAGCCGCCCGGGCCCGGTGTCGAGATACCCGGCGGCCCCGAGCAGCCGCAGCACGGCACGCTGCGCCCGTACGAGGACTTCGGCCGCGCGGCAGGCGCCGTCGGCGCGGGACGCGGCGAGCGGGTCGGGGTGGCCGGCGGGGGCCCGGGGGCCGGGCGGCTCGAGGGCGTCCGCACGCCCCGCCCGCCCCGACACGGCCGTGCGGCCCGGTGCGGCAGCGGACGCGCCGGAGTCGGTGGTGCGCTGGGCCTGCGCCGTCCCGGGGGCGCCTTCCGCGGCGCCGGGCCCGGACGCCGGCCGGTGGTCAGGTCCGGTCGCGGATGCACCGGGCGGTGCGGCCCCCGCCGTCCCGGGCCCGCCGCCGGCCGGGCCGTCCTCCAGCAGGAGGCGGGCCTCCAGGAGGTCCGCGGCGGCTTCGCCGAGCGCGGTGCGTACGGACGCGATGCCGGCCAGCACCTCGCCGCCGACCCGGCGGCCCGCCAGGTGGTCGGCCGCGGTGCGCAGCAGTTGCTCGGTGAGGCCGAGCCGGATCCACAGCACGCCCGTGGCCCAGGGGCCCGCGGTGCCGTCGCGGTGGCGCGCGTCGCGCCACACGCCGAGGTCGCCGGAGGCGAACTCCAGGGTGGCGACCGGCGCGGCGCCCGGTGCCTCGGCGGCGGCCAGCGGCAGCACGGCGTGCCCGCCGGGGCCCCAGGCGCGGGCGCCGGGGCCGAGTCCCGCGCGGAGTTCGGCGAGGGCGGGCGCCGGGCCCTCGGCCTTGGCGCGGGCGCGGCAGCGCAGCCCGAGCGCGGTGTCGAGCGCCGGTCCCGGGTGCCGGGTGGGTCGTTCGGTCACGTCCGCGCCTCCAGTGCGCTCTGCCGCGGGAAGGGGGTGGTGAGCGGGCCGCCCGCGTCCGGCACCGGCGTGAACCGGGCCCGGCAGTCGTAGCCCAGGGCCTCGTCGCGGTCGGCGACGGCGAGCGCGCCGCACGGGTCGGCGGCGTACCGCAGTGCGGCCTCGTACCACGGCCGCAGCCAGCCGCCCGGGCGCCGGCCGGGACGCCGGGCCGCGGCGGGCAGGCGGCGAACGGTCAGCCCGTCGAGGTACGGCCCGGTGCCGGTGCCGAGCACGAGGACGGCCGCGCCGCTGCCCGGCGGCAGCGCGTACCCGGGTTCGGGCGGCAGCGTCGACTGCTCCATGACGACGATCGCGGCCCGCCGCGCCTCGCCGCCCGCGATCCTGCCGCGCGCGAGGCGCAGGGCGGTGAACGCCCCGGCCGCGCCCTGGTCGTTGACGCCGACGACCTGCGGCCGGCCGCCCAGCAGCTCGGCCAGCAGGCAGCCGGGCAGCACCCGCGCCTGGCAGTCCGGCACGGGGGTGACGGTGAGCAGCAGGTCCACACCGCTGTCCCGGCCGCCGAGCACGCCGGCGGCGGCCGTCACGAGGTCCGGGTACGAGACCCGCTCGCCGTGCTCCAGCCAGGTGCGGTCGGGCAGCGGGCCGTAGACCGTCTCCAGGTCGTCGGCGTACTCCCGCAGGTCCGCGGCCGTGGTGCCGCCGTGTCCCGCCGGCGGCGGGCCGACGGCGGTCAGCCGCTCCAGTGCGACGGGCATCGCCACCGCCTAGCCCGCCGCGCCCGGTCCCGCGGACGCCTCGATGAAGGCGCACACGGCCCCGACCGTCTCCAGGTGCTCGGGCTCCAGGGTCTCGGGGTCGATCTCGATGCCGTGGTCGTCCTCCAGCGTCATGAGCAGTTCGAGGACGCTGGTGGAGTCCAGGCCCAGCTCCTCGAAGAGCTTCGTCTGCGCGGTGGCCTCGCCGAGGTCCTTGCGC
This sequence comes from Streptomyces sp. NPDC004134, assembly GCF_042874195.1. Lineage (NCBI taxonomy): Bacteria > Bacillati > Actinomycetota > Actinomycetes > Kitasatosporales > Streptomycetaceae > Streptomyces > Streptomyces sp. NPDC004134. The sequence continues at coordinate 43,582 of NZ_JBIAMS010000006.1, forward strand.
AGCACGACCTCCAGCGACTTGATGACTGTGGCCGCAAGGTCGGCCCGGGCCTCGTCGACGTGCGTGGTCATGCTCTGCCTCCTGAGGGGGAACGGTGGTGCGTGCGTGCTTCGTGCGGTGGTCGCGGGCGGGGCTACGGCGCGGTGTCCTGCTGGCGCGCCAGCAGGTCGTCGACGGTGTCGCGGCGCCGTACGAGACGCGCCCGCCCGCCGGCGACCAGCACCTCGGCAGGGTGGCCGTGGCTGAGGAACAGCACGGGCGAGGCGCTCGGCCCGTACGCGCCGGAGCGGGCGACGGCGACGAGGTCGCCGGGGGCGAGGTCCGCGGGCAGGCCGACGGCCTTGCCGAGGGTGTCGTTGGGGGTGCACAGCGGCCCGGTGACGTTCCACGGGACGAGGGGTCCGCCGCCGCCGACGCGGTGCATGGGGAAGTTGCGGCGGAAGGGCGAGCCGATGCCGACGGCCGCCATGTGGTGGTTGGTGCCGCCGTCGCAGACGGCGAAGCGCTCGCCGCGCGACTCCTTGGTGTAGCGGACGCGGGTGAGGTACGTCCCGGCGGGCGCGGCGAGGTAGCGGCCCAGCTCCATCACCAGCCGGGTGTCCGGATGCGCGGCGTGAAAGGCGGCGACGACGGGGTTGAGGCCCGCGGTGAGCTCGCCGGCGTCGATGTCGCTCTCCGCCGCGTGGTACGCCACGCCGAGGCCGCCGCCGACGTCGACCGTGCCGAGCGCGAACCCGAGCCGCCCGGCGAGCCGTTCGGCCAGCTCCAGGATGCGCCGGGTGTTCTCGACGATCGCGGCGGCGGCGAGGATGCGGGTGCCCATGTACGCGTGCACGCCGGTCACCCGGACGTTCCCGTACCGCCGCAGGCCGGCGGGGGCGAGCCCGGCGAGCACCTCCTCGTCGATGCCGAATTGCCGCGGCTTGCCGCCCATGGTCAGCCCGCCGCCCTTCAGCTCGAACGCCGGGTTGACGCGCAACAGCACCTCGGCGGTGGTGCCGCGGTGGCGGGCCTCCTCGTCGATGACGGCCAGTTCGGGCAGCGACTCGGCGATCAGCCGGGCGCCCGCCTTGAGGCAGGCGGCGATCTCGTCGCGGCTCTTGCCGGGGCCGAGGAAGAGCATCTCCGCGCCGGTGGCGCCGGCGCGCTGCGCGGTGGCCAGCTCCGCCAGCGACGAGAGTTCCAGCCCCGCGCCCAGCTCGCGCATGGTGCGGGTGACGGCGAGGTTGGGGTTGGCCTTGAGGGAGTAGAAGAGGCGCAGCGCCGGGTGCAGCCGCTCCCGCAGGCCGGTGTACTGGGCGCGCAGCAGGTCGGCGTCGTAGAGGTAGAGCGGCGTGCCGAACTCGGCGGCCAGGTCGGTGAGCGCGAGGCCCTGGCAGTGGGCCGCGGGCGTGGCGTCGGTCATCGTACGTCTCCGAACTCGGTCAGGCGCGCGGCCACTTCGGCGTCCAGGGCGTCGGCCGCCGCCTGGCCGGGGGCGGTGAGCAGGAAGTAGAAGCGGCCGTCCGCCGGGGCGGCCGGGGACGCTTCCTGGCCGGCGAAGGCCGCGTTGACGGTCGCGTGGTTGTCGGGGAGCGCGCCGCGGCCGGCGGCACGGTCGAAGAGGAGGGGGCCGAGGGCGGCGGCGAGCCGGCCGAACGGGACGGGCGCGGGCAGCCGCACGTCGTACTGCCGGGCGAGGACGACCGCGTCCGCGGGAACGCACTGCTCCTGCAGCCGCGTCTGGTACGTGGACATGTTGTTGCGGGCGTTGATCTCCAGCACGGGCAGCAGCGAGCCGTCGGTCCGTACGAGGGCGTCGACGCCCACGGGGCCGTGGTAGCCGTCGGCGGCGAGCCGCCGGCCGAGGAGTTCCGCGGTCTCCCGCACGACGGCGTGCTGCTCCGGGGTGAGCCGGGCCGGGAAGCGGTGGCCCTGGTGGACGCCGCCCGCGGTCAGCGCCTCCTTGACGAAGTCGAAGCGCACGGAGCCGTCCCGGCCCACGGTGAGGTGGTAGTTGAGGTCGGCGGCCTTGTCGGCCCACACCTCCACGACGACGGCGAGCCGGTCGTCCCCGGTGCGTTCCGCGCGCCGCCGCACCATCCGCACCAGTTGCTCCAGCCGCCGCGCCCGGTCGGCGACGACGATGCCCTTGCCGGAGACGCCGTACGCGTCCTTGACGCCGACGACCGCGCCGTCCGCGATCCGGGCCGCGGCCTTCTCCGCCACGGCCTCGAACTCCGCGACCGACTCGCACTCCCAGCCCTCGGCGAGCGGCACGCCCAGCTCGGCGGTGACCCGGCGGCTGTAGATCTTGCTGTTGACGCGTTTGGCGAGCGCCGCGGCCGGCAGCGCGGCGGCGAGGCCCGCGCGCCGGCACAGCTCCTCCTCGGCGGCGGACATCCCGTGCGGGAGGAGCCGGACGTCGCCGAGCGCGCGTAGCCGGGCGAGCAGGGCGGGAGAGTCCAGTGCCTCCCCGGTGACGGGCACGGCGGGCCCGCACCGGTCGGTGACCTGCACGTGCGGCAGGTCGAGGCCCAGGCCGCGCAGGTAGTCCAGATAGCCGGGGTCGGGCGCGGACTTGAGGATCACGTGGTCGCCCGCGCCGCCGAGCAGCAGCGCGAACTCGTCCATGCGCGCGACGACCGCGGAGGGCGCGTTGTCCCCGACGGCCGGCACGCCGGGCTCGCCGCGCGCCCAGTCGCGTTCGACCTCGATGTTCCCGAGCAGTACGAGCGGTGCGGCCGGGTCGCCGGTGCAGGCGCGCCGGACGCCGCTCATGAAGTCGTCGGCCGTCATGTCGTCCCCCATCTCGTGGCGTTCGTGGCGGTGTCCGTGGCGGGCGGCCCACCGTCAGTGGCGGAACACCGCGGCCGCGAAGGTGGCGCCGAGCCCCACCGCGGCCATCAGGTAGCAGTCGCCCTCGCGGAGCCGGCCGGCGTCGCGCAGGGTCACGTAGTTGATGAAGGAGTCGGCGCCGAAGCAGTGCCCGAGCGCGGCGACGTTGTCCAGGCAGATGCGCGAGCGCGGGAAGTCCAGGAGCTGCGCGGCCTTGGCCCAGGAGATGCGGTTGACGTTGTGCGGCAGGATCCACGCCAGGTCCTCCAGTGAGATCCCGGCCGCGGCCACCGCCTCACGGATCACGGTCGTCAGGCGCTCCGCGTAGCGCCGCTCGAACTCCTCGCCGCGCGGCGGCGGGAGCTTCACGTCGTGGTACTCGCCGAAGGTGCGGGTGACGTAGCTGCGCAGCACGTCGCCGCCGCCGCCCGCCGAGACCAGGCAGGCGGCCGAGGACTCGCCCATCACGGTGGTGCCCGGGATGAGCTGGGCGGTGGGCCAGTCGGCCTTCTCGCCCGCGACGACGAGCGCCAGCGCGCCGGGGTCGCCGTCCTCGGCGAGGAGCCGCCCGGCGAGGTCCACGGCGGCGAGTCCCGAGGAGCACGCCTGCTGGGTGACGGTGAAGACGGCGGCGTGTCCGAGGCCGAGTTCGTCGGCGGCGTCGTGCACGGCGTTCTGCGAGGCGCGGGAGCCGATGGGGATGGTGCGGGCGCTGACGACGTACGACACACGGTGCTCGTTGCCCGGGAGCGCGGTCAGCTCGCGGGCGGCGGCCACCGTCATCTCGCGCAGTCCCGCGCCGGGCGACATGCGGACGTCGCGGAGGCCGAAGTAGCGGTGGAACAGGGCGAGGTCGCGGTCGCCGACGCCGAGGCGGGGGGCGAGGTCGGCGATGGGCACCGACACGGGCGCGATGTGGGCGGCCACGTCGTACAGGGCGGTCATCGGGCGCTCCTTCCGGCGGCGGTACGGGACGGGGGCGGCGGGCCGGGGTCCCGCCGCGGCTCCGCGGGGCGGGGGGCGAGCGTCGCCGCGGCCCGTTTGTCGCGGGTCGCGAGCCCGGTGAAGGCGAACAGCACCCTGCCCCCGTCACCGACCGCCTCGCAGCGCGCGACGGTGCCGTCGGCGGCGGTGCGGTGGCGCAGGTCTACCGGGGCGGGGGCCTCGGCGAGCACGGCGTCGTTGCCGGGGGCGAAGAGGTCGAACCGGTCGATGCGGACGGGCACGGGGACGGGCACGGCGGCTGCTTCGGCGGCGGTGGCTTCGGCGGCGGTGGCGGCGGCGGTGGCCCGGAGGAGGCTGTCCATGGCCAGCGCGGGCAGGAGGAAGTCCCGTAGCGGGCCGAGGTGTCCGGGGGCCGGCAGGTGCAGTTGCGCGGAGCCGCCGGCGGGGCCCGTACGGAGTTCGCGGAGCGAGTCGAACACGCCGCGGAGCAGGACCGGGGAACCGGCGAGCGCGTAGGCGTCGCGGGCGGGCACGAGGCCGTCCGCGGCGGGCCCGGGGGCGGGCGGTGGACCGTACGAGGCGTCGAGGAGGACCGTCATCCGGCTGTACTCCTGCGCCGGGATGGGCCCCCTGGGCGGGCCGGCGACGACCACCCGGACACGTCCTGCCGACTCCGCCCGGGCGGTGACCACCAGCCGCCGCGGCCACTGCTCGTCCGCCGCGCGCACGAACCGCGCGAACACCGCGTCCACGATCGCCACCGGCCGTCCGGCACCGGCCGCGGCGGCGGCCTCGGCGGCGATCTCCATGATGAACGTCCCCGGCAGGGTGGGCCGTCGGTCCACCCGGTGGTCGCGCAGGTACCCGTGATCGTCCAGCCCGAGGCACACCTCCCAGGCCGTGCCGCCGCCTTCCGCGGGCGCGCCTGGCCCGTGGACGAAGGCCCCCGCGGGGGGCGCCGGCGGCGCGCCCGCGGCGCGCAGCTCCGGCGCGGCGGCGGCGAGCATGCGCCACTCGGTCTCCCCGAGCCACACGGAGGTGCGGGCGCCGCCGCCGCGGTGCAGGAGCTCGGTGCGGAAGTAGCGGCGGCCGAGGGCGTCGTCGAGGTGGGTGAAGTTGTCCTCGCGGGCGAGGTACGCGTCCTGGACCTGGGTGTGCGTCACCATTCCGCTCTCGGTCCACAGGCCGGAGACCAGGGCGTGCACGTCGGCGCCCGTGGTGGCGCGGGCGTGGGCGGCGGCGTGGGCGAGGAACTCGTTGGCGGAGATGTAGTCGGCCTCGCCGGGCCGGGCCACGACGGTGGTGACCGAGCTGATCGCCAGCCACAGCGCGGGGTCGTGGGCGGCGAAGGCGGCGCGGAGGTGGAGCCAGCCGCGTACCTTCACGTCCCGTACGGCCCGGAACTCCGCGGGCGTCTTGCGCCGCAGCGCCGTGGCCCGCTCGACGCCGGCGCCGTGCACGACGACGTCGGCGCCCCCGGCCGCGGCGATCTCGGCGGCCACGGCCCGCAGCGCGGCGGGGTCGAGCACGTCGCACTGCCGGTAGTGCACGCGGTCGGCGCCGTAGCGGGCGGCGAGCCGGCGGAGGGTGCGGCCGCGCTCGGCGGCTTGCAGCGCCCGGTTGTGGCGGCGGTTCAGCTCGGCGAGCTTCGCACCGGGGTGCTCGGCCATCAGCCGCCGCAGGGCGGCGGCCCGGTCGGCGGGGGGTTCCGCGGGGTCCCCGGGGCCGGGGGCGGGTCCGGAGCCGAGCAGCCAGATCGCGGCGGGGCGGGACAGCCCGGCGAGCTGGTCGACGAGTTCGGCGGTGATGCCCCGGCCGCCGCCGGTGGCGACGACGACGGGCGATCGCGGCAGCGGGGCGGCGGCGGGCCGCTCGCCGGCGGGCGCGAGCACGGCTTCCGCCCGTACGCCGCGGCGGTGGTGGGCGACGCCGAGATGCCGCTCGACGGCGGACTCCCGGTGCAGCAGGTCGAGACCGGCGGCGAGGTCCGGGACGTCGGCCACGACGGCGTAGACGAGTGCGCCCGGCAGATCGGCACCGAGCGCCCGTACGAGCCCGGTGAAGAGCCCGGTCGCGGGGCCGGGCGCGGGCGCGCCGGGGTCGAGGACGAGGACGGCGAAGGACCCGCGGGTGCCGAGGGGTTCGGCAAGGAGGTGCGCGGCGGCGAAGGCGAGGTCGTGCAGTTCGAGGGCGGCGGCGGGGAGGGCGTCGCCCGGCAGGGCGGCGGGCCGGGGAGCGCCCGACGGCCGGTGGATGCCGTGAGCCGCGGACGCCGCGTGCGCCGGGGCGGGTTCGCCGCCCGGCGGCACCGCGGGCGGGTGCGCCACTCCCCCGGGTGGGACGGCGTCGCCGTCCGCCGCCCTCGGCACGGACACGCGCCCCGGCGCCGCGTCCGCCGCGGCACCCGGGCGGTGCGACGTGTCGAAGAGGACGCGTACGTGGCGGAGGCCGCGGCCCGCCAGGATGCCGGCCAGGTCCTCCGGGGCGTCGAGTACGTGGACGTCCGGTGCCGGCGCCGGGTGCGCGGCGCGCGGCGCCGCGACGGCGCAGCCGGGCGGCAGTTCGAGACCGGCCAGCGCCTCCGGGGCGTTGGTCAGCACCAGGGAGTCCGGCGGGAGCGCGGGCAGCGCGGGGCGCACCTCGGGGCGGTCCAGGCGCTTCAGGCGCAGGACGTACGGGCGCAGGTCGCCGAGCCGGTCCGGCGCCGCGGGCGACTCCGGTGCGTAGGTGAGCGCGGGGGTGCCAGGCAGGACCGGGGTCAGCTCGGCCGCCGCGTCGTTCGCGCGCACGGCGCGGTGCAGGGCGACGAGCCCTTCGGCGGCGTGGAAGTACGGCACCGTCTCCGCCGTGCCGGCGCTCGACGCGGCGAGGGGGCGGTCGGCCGCCGGCCGCGGCGCCGCAGCCCGGCATGCGCCGGGCACGGCACCCGGCCCGCCGGCCACCGCCGGCTCCTCCGCCGCGGCCGTACCGTCGACTCCGCGGATGTCCGCTCCCGCCCCCGCCGGCGGCGAGACCCGCAACTCCCCCAGCACCCGCAGTCCCCGCGCCTCCGCCTCCTCCCGGCGCATCAGGACCGCCGCTGCCGCCGTCTCCGTCGTGATCCCGCCCGCCGGTGGCGTCACCATCTCCGCCGCCGCCGTCGTGCCGATCACCACCGCCGCGGACAGCCCGCCCGTCGCGAGGTGGCGGCAGGCCGCCGCCAGGGCCGCGTGGGAGGAGTCGGGGCCTGCGTCCAGGGTCATGTTCGGGCCGTGCAGGTCGAGGAGCTGGGCCACGCGGGAGGCGATGATGTTGGGCATCAGCCCCGGCAGGGAGTCGCTGTTGCTCGCGGGTGCCAGCGCCCGTACGCCCGCCGCCAGCGCGGACACGTCCCCCTCCGCCCGCGCCCCGATGTCGTCCAGGTACGCCCGCAGCGTGCACGCCAGCGCCTGCCGCACCTGACCGCTGTGGCCGACGAACACTCCCGTACTGGCGAGGAGTTCGGGATCCTCCCACCCGGACCGCAGCTCCAGCGCGCACCGCAGCGCCATGAGCTGGCTGCGGTCCAGCCGCTCCAGCACCGCGGGCGGCAGCCGCACCTCCAGCGGCGCGGGCGCCGGGAACGACGCGCCGAAGACCGGGGCCGGCGACGGCGGCTCCAGGGCCGTCGTCGCCACGACCACGACCGGTGCCGCCTCCGCGGCCGCGGAGGCGGCGGGGCCCGGGCGGTCGCTGACGACGACGTGCGCGTTCGTGCCGCCGAAGCCCATCGCCGAGGCCCCCGCCGTACGGGCCCGGCCCGCCGACGGCCGCCACGGCAGGGTCCGTACGGGAACGGTGGCCGCGCCCGCGATCGGTTCCGTGTGGAGGTGCTGCGCGGGGATCGCCTCGTGGCGGAGCGCGAGCAGCGCGTGGATGACGTTGACCGCGCCCGCCGCCCAGCCGGTGTGGCCGATCAGCGACTTGTTCGACGTCAGCGTCCACCGCCTGCCGGGCGCCGCGGCGGCCAGCGCCTGGAGCTCCGCCTGGTCGCCGGCGGCGGTGCCGGTCGCGTGGGCGACGATCCAGTCGACGTCCCCGGGCCCGACGCCGGCCGCCGCCCAGGCCCGTTCGAGGGCGATCCGCTGCCCGGCGGGGTTCGGCGCGTACACCGCCTTGCCGCGCCCGTCGGACGAGCCGCCGAAGCCGCGGACGAAGCCCAGGACCGGATCGCCGTCGGCGAGGGCGCGCGCGTACGTCTTGAGCGCCACGACCGCGGCGCCGTCCGAGAACAGCACGCCGTCCGCGCCGCGGTCCAGCGAGCGCACGCGGCCGCCCCTGGCCAGCCCGTCGAGCTTCGCGAACAGCACCATGGTCTGGGCGTTGACGGAGTACGTGCCGCCGCAGAGTGCGACGTCCGCGCGGCCCTCGCGCAGCGCGCGCATGCCGAAGTCGAAGCTGTAGAGGGACGAGGAGCAGGCCGTGTCGACGACGACGGTCTCCACCGGGTCCGTGATGCCGGCGAGCGCGTCGCGCACGACGCGGTACGGCGCGGTGTCGGCGAGGTCGGGCGAGCCGGCCGGGTAGAGCGCGGCCAGCGGGTCCGGATCGGCGGCCGCCGGCCCGGCGAGCAGCCGGGCGCCGTGCCGCAGGAGGCTGTGCTCGGCGGCGTGGCCGCCGTCCGCGGTCATGCCGACGGCGGCGAAGGTGCGCGTACCGGCGCCGAGACGCACCCCGTCGAGCGCCTGGAGGACACTGTGCCGCAGCCAGCAGCCGCTCGGTTCGCGCTGCGGGGCGCGGCCTGCGGCGAGTTCGGCGCGCAGCCGCGGGTGGGGGCGCAGGTCGTGGATGAAGCCGGAGGTGCGGGTGTACGTCTTGTCCGGCGCGGCCGGGTCCGCGGACCACAGCGCGTCGATGTCCATGCGGTCCCCGGGCTCGCCGAACTGCGGTACGCGGTCGCGCAGGAGGTCCCACAGCTCGTCGGGCGAGCCGGCGCCCGGCACGGCCAGGCCCATGCCGACGGCGACGATCGCGCCGGGGTCGACGGGTTCACCGGCCGCGAGCGACGGCAGGGAGCCCGCGGTCGTCACGGCGGCGTCCAGGCCGCGCGCCCGCAGCGCGGCCGCGGCGGCTTCGGCGGCGGCGCGGTCGGCGGCGGCGGCCGCGACGCGGTAGCGCGGCGGGCGGGGAGCGCCGTCCCCGGTGCCGTCAGCCATCGGCCCGTACGGCGGTGGGGGCGGTGGTGCGGCCGGTCTCGTCGATGAGGCGGGCGAGGCCGCCGAGGGTGGACTGCAGCGCGAAGCGGGTGTCGTCGGCCACGTGGTGGAGCCCGAAGCGGTCGATCAGCGTGCTCAGCACCTCCATGCGCTTGAGCGAGTCGATGCCGAGGTCGCCTTCGAGGTCGGCGTCGGGGTCCATGGCTTCGACGGGGTACCCGAGCCGGTCGGCGTAGACCTGCTGAAGCGCGGCGAGCACGTCTGGGCCTGCGGCGGGCCCCGCGGGTGCAGGCGCGGGTACGGGGCCGGGCCCGGCCGCGGCAGAACCGGGTGGCACGGCCCCGGTGGGGGGTGCGGAAGAGGCGGCCGGGTCCGCCGCCCCGCCGGACTCCGTCGCACGTACGGGTGCGGGACCGGGGACTCGCGCCGCGGGCCGGGCCGCCGCGGGATCCGGCGCCACGGGCGCCGTCGCGGGTACGTGCACGGGGGCGGGCTCCGCCGCCGGTACCGCCGCCGCGGGCAACTCCCGCGCCGCGGGCGCCGGGACCGCCGCCCGCGCACCGGGGTCGGGCGCCGGAGGCGCCAGAGGCGCCGGCGGCATCGCGACCGGTGCCGCGGTCCCCTCCCCCGTACCCGTCGCGAGCCATCTGTCCGCCGTCTGCGCCCCGCAGCCCGCCGCCTGCCGCACCAGCTCCCCCAGTCCCGCGCGGCCGCACTCCACCACCGACTCCAGCCCGTACGTCTGCAACTCGCGCAGCGCGGCGAGGAAGTCGACGGGCCGGGTCATCTGCGCGACCAGCGACGCCTTCACGTCGGTGTCGTCCGTGACGAGTCCGCCGAGGGCCGGCGAGTACAGGCGGCGCTGCGCCGGGCGCTCGGGGATGTCCTCGATCGCCGCCGCGAACCCGGCCTGGGCGGTGGCCAGCAGCGGGTTGTGGAACGGGTACGGCGCGGTGAGCCGGACGGCCCGTACGCCGAGGACGTCGGCGAGCGCGGCGAGGCGGCCGAGGGCGTCCCCCGGTCCTGAGACGACCACGTGCCGCGGCGCGTTGACGACGGCGAGCCGGGCGCCCGGCAGCTCCGCGGCGGCGAGCAGCGCGGTGGCGCGGCGGGCGGGCAGGGTGAGGGCGAGCATGCCGCCGGTGCCGGCCGCGCCGTGATCCAGGGCGCGGGCGCGGTGGGCGGCGATGCGGGCACCGTCCGCGGCGGTGAAGCAGCCGGCGTGGGCGGCGGCGGCCATCTCGCCCATGCTGTGGCCGAGTACGACGTCGGCGGGCGCGCGCAGGTCGACCTCGCGGGCGTACACGAGCGCCGCCGCGTAGATCGCGAGCTGGAGTGCGAACGGGTCGGTCTCGGCGAGCCGGCGGCCGTCCGCGGCATCGGCGCCGGCGCCGGCGTCGGTGAGCAGCGGCGAGACCGGGGCGTGGCCGAACTCGGCGGCGACTCCGTCGACGACGGCCAGCAGCTCGGCGACCGGGGCGCTTACCGGCCCGGCGAACGCGCCGGGCCGGTAAGCGCCCTGGCCCGGCAGCAGCAGTGCGGTTCTGAGGTCCATCTCCGCCTCCCCTTCGCGTGGCGTGAGAACGGCAGCCGTGACCGCGGCCCCCGTCGGCACGGGGGGCGGCATGTACGGCTGGGTGGTGGGTCAGTCGGCGGTGACGGAGAGGGCGCCGAGGCCCGCGATCCGGTGGCCGTGGACGGGGCCCGGCGGTCCCGCGACCGCGAGCGCGGGCATGCCCGCGGCGCGGGCGGCGCGCAGGCCGACGTCGGCGTCCTCGATCACGAGGCAGTACGACGGGGGTGCGCCGACGCGGGCGGCGGCGGTCAGATACCCCTCGGGGCTGGGCTTGCCCGCGGTGACGTCCTCGGCGCAGACCAGGACGTCGGGCAGCGGTAGTCCGGCCGCCGCCATGCGGCTGCGGGCGACGCTCCGGGTCGCGGAGGTCACCAGCCCCCAGCGGCGCGCGGGCAGGGCGTCGAGCAGCCGCGGGGCGCCGGGTGCGGCGCGGACGCCGGCGGCGTCGGTGCAGGACAGGTGGTCGAACCAGGCCAGCTCGGCGTGCGGGTCGGCGTGCGGGGCCAGTTCGCGGATGACGTCGATGTCGCGGCGCCCGTGGGAGGCGCGTATGACCTTCTCGGGATCGAGGGAATGGCGCCTCGCCCACATGCGGGTGTGGCGGTCCATTGCGGCCGCGGATTCCACGAGTGTGCCGTCCATGTCGAACAGCAGGGCGTGGACGTCGAGCGAGCGTGTCCTGCCGGGGTCGCCGACATCGCGGAATCCCACATTCAGCAGTGAATGCGTCCTGTTCGCACCCGCCTTGGGGGTTTCTGTGAACAACTTGCCGGTAACCTTCCCCGCCCGCGCGGGCAAGGGCGCTGCGCCTTCGTCGAGTTCGTTGCCGTTTCTTCCCGGCTGTTGCGCGGAGTCCACCGGAATCTCCACGCGGGCCGCCTTCCACATAAGTACCTGTCCGTTCGGGTGCATGATGAACTTCAGGCCGTGCAGCGAGGGTTATGTGGTGCCGTGTCCAGAGCGTGACGAACAGTAGTCGGGCGGTGACCGGAGGCCAACGCACGTTCGGTTCTTCGTTCGAGCGAGCGTCATCGTACATGCAATCCGTTGGTCTGAACCATTCTTTTTTCGCAAAATATTTGCCGGACATGTCCGCACTCGGGGGGCAACAGCGGATGTTGGCCTATTAGGCACCTCAACTGCCCCCTGTACAGGGGATGTTGCCCGGGGGTGGACGCTCTACGATGACGGCGACCGGCTCGGCGAGCGCGACGACCCCCGGAAAGGACCCGGACGACATGGCGCGGATAGAGCAGGGCAGGGTGAATGTCGACACCGGCCATGGATTCGTGCTCTTCCTGGTGGGAATGCGGATCAATTACCTCTGGAAGGTGCACAGGTGGTGGCCGGCGTTCACCGCGATGCCGAAGCTGCTGGGGGAACTCGGCGAGGATCCGGAACTCGGGCTGCTGGGCAGCAGAATGAGCCGCAGAGGGCGTACGATCACGGTCGTGCAGTACTGGCGTTCCGCCGCGCACATCGAGGAATTCTCGAAATCACAGGAACACCGGCACAGGGCGTACTGGAAGTGGTTCAACCGCGCCGTCGGCAGCGGCGGGGACGTCGGCATCTGGCACGAGCTGTACCACGTGCGGCCGGGATCCTACGAGGCCCGCTATATCAACATGCCGGAATTCGGGCTCGGTGCCGCTTTCGGCGTGGAACCGGGCCGCAGAGCCGAACCGGAATGAACCCGGACGGCTGCGGGCGGCACCGGATCAGGGTAATTCGGCGCCGCGTTCGCGCATTTCGAGGGCGGTGTCCACGGCGTTGTCCACGGCGCCCGCGGACGCCACGGCCAGCGCCCCCGTGTGGCCGTTCCCCGGCGCCAGATCGACCAGGTGCCAGCCCGGCACGCCGGTGGAGACGTCGTCCGCGTCGAGGGCCCGGCCGAGGCCCACGCCGAGCCCTTTGAGGTACGCCTCCTTGCGCGTCCACAGCCGCGTGAACGCGGCGGAGCGCAGCGCCTCGGGCGCCGTCCGCACCACCGCGCGCTCCGCCGGGTGCAGCCGCTCCACCAGGCCCGGCTCGGGCGGCGCGGCCCTGACCGGCTCCACGTCGACGCCCACCCGGCCGGGGGCGACGGCGACGAGCACCAGCCCGCCGCCGTGCGAGAGGGAGAACTCCGGGCCGTCCGCGGGCCGTTCGAGCACCGGCCGGCCGTGCGGGCCGCCGCACCGGGGGCAGGCGCTCCGGCCGAAGCGGAGCGCCGCGGGCGCGGTGCCGGTCAGCTCGCCCAGTAGCCTGCGCAGCTCGGCGTGGGCGACGCCGTAGCGGATCCGGTCGGCCCGGCGCAGGAAGCTCGCGTGCCGCTGCCGCTCGGCGTCGTCGAGCGCCGCCAGGTCCGGTTCGGCGCCGGGCCCGGCGTCGAACGCCCAGACCCGCGCGCCTCCGGGCAGCCCCGGCGGCGCGGCGGCGCCGGGCGTGACCCGTACGCCCGCGAACGCACCGCCGGGCGCGTCCGCGACCCGCACCGCCGCCCCGGGCCCGCCCGCGGCCGCGCCGGCGCCGCCCGCAACCGCAGCCCCAGCCCCCGCCGCCCGGGCCGCTTCCCCGGGTACGCCCCAGCCCCGCTCCGGCGGCCGGCCTCGCGCGTGCTCCGCCATCGCCGTCTCACCCCCGTTTCGAACAGCCCCTCCGCGCAGCCCCGTTCGCGCCCCCGGCACTCAGGCGCTGCTCAGCGCAGGCCAGCGTATACGCGTCGTACACAGCGAGACGAGCAGCGCGGACGCGGCGACGGCGGCCATGCCCCACGCCAGCCCGGCCGCACCCGCGATGAAGCCGATCAGCGCGGGCCCGCCCAGCAGCCCCGTGGTGCCCATCGACGCCACCAGGGACAGCGCGTCGGGCCCCTCCCGGGCCGCCGCGACGTACACGCAGGGCGTCACGGCCGCGACGCCCAGCCCCACGCACGCGAACCCGAGGAGCGCCGGCACCACCCCGCCCGCGAGGACCGCGAGGGCGAGGCCCGTGCCGGCCAGCGCGCTGCCGAGCCTGACCACGGTGCCGTCGCCCCAGCGGGTGCGCCAGCCGTCGGCGAAGAGCCGGGCGACGACCATCATCACGGAGACCACCGCGATGCCCAGCGGCGCGATCTCCGGGGCCGCGTCGGCGACGTCCTCCAGGTAGAGCGTCGACCAGTCGTTCATGGCGCCCTCGGTGATCGTGCCGAAGGCCATCGCGCACCCCATCCACAGCGTGACGCGCGACGGCAGCCGCCGGCGGCGCCGCTCCTTCTCCGGCTGTCGGAAGCCGTCCTCGGCGGGCAGCCCGGTGCGGGCGACGGCGAGCAGCGCGAGGAGCAGCACCGCGGCCACCGCGAAGTGCGCGGCCATCTCCCCGGTCGCGGTCTGGACGGCGGACGCCAGCAGCGCGGCGGCCAGCGACCCGGCGCTGAAGGTGGCGTGCATCTTCGCCATCACCGTGCGCCCGTGGATCTTCTCCAGCGCGGCGCCCTGGGCGTTCATCGCCACGTTCAGGCAGCCCACGGCGACGCCGTCGGCCGCGACGACGACCAGCGCGACCGGGTATCCGGGCGCGGCGGCGAACGCTGGCAGGAACAGCAGCAGGGCGCCGGCCGAGGCGAACGCGAGCCGCTTGGCCCCCATCGCCTTCATGAGGTGGGCGACCAGCGGGAAGGAGGCCGCCGCGCCCGCGCCGCAGGCCATGAGCAGCAGCCCCAGCTCGGTCGCCGTCAGGTCCAGTTCGTCCTTGACCCGCGGCAGCCGGGACACCCAGGTGACGTACTGGAAGCCCAGGAAGCAGAAGAGCGCCGCGATGGCCACCTGGGCGCGGCGGAATTCGTCGCGTATCCGCGGCATCGTCACCGGCCCGCTTCCCTGGACATGTAGACCGCCCACGGGCCGTAGCCGGCCGGGGGTGCCACGTCGTAGTGCGGGCGGTAGCCGCGGCGGGTCCAGAACGCCGCGGTGCCGGCGACGGCGACGAGGGAGATCCGGCGGAACCGCCGGGCGCGGGCGGTGGCGTCGAGCCGGGCGAGCAGGCGCCCCGCGAGCCCGGTGCCGCGCAGGTGCTCGGCCACGACGATGTCGTGCAGGTGCAGGTTGTCGGTCGCGTGCCGGGACTCCTCCGCGTCGCGCAGGTCGGGGCAGCGGAACTCCGGGTAGGGCAGCGCCAGTAAGTAGCCCTCCGGGGCGCCGTCGGCGTCGAGGACGAAGCAGGTGCCGGGCGAGGCCCGGCCGCGGGACTCCAGGGCCGCCCGGCCCTCGGCGAGCGCCCGGTCGGCGTACGTGCGGTCCTCCAGCGCGGCGATGGCGCCCCAGTCGTGGGCGGCGATGTGCCGGACGCGCACGTCAGCCGGCGCGCAGGCAGGTGTGCGGTAGCGGGCCATAACCGTTGAACCCCCGGGTCATGTAACTGACGGCGTACGCGCCGCTGGAGAGGATCCACACCGGATCCCCGGACGCGGCCGCCCTGGGCACCTGCACCGGTACGCGGCCCTCCGCGACGACGTCGTCGCTGTCGCAGGTGGGTCCGGCGACGACCGCCGGCACCAGCTCCGCGGCGGCGCCGTGGGAGGGGAACACCAGCGGGTACTGCAACTGGTCGACCTCGTAGAGGCCGTTGAACTTGCCGCAGCTCAGGAAGAGCCAGTAGCCCCGCCCGCCGTCCGGTTGCCGGCGCGAGGAGAGCCGCGCGACGTGCGCCCTGATCGCACCGTGGTCGGCGACCAGGTGACGGCCCGGCTCGACGACGAAGCGCAGCGGGTCGCGGGCCGCGGCGCGCAGCCGCGCCATGCCGGCGCGGATCGCCGCGAACGTCTCGTCCAGCTCCGGCACCAGCGGCCGGCCGCGCAGGTCGCGGTAGCCGAGCGCGGGCAGGCCGCCGCCGAGGTTGACGTGGTCGAGGTGGATGCCGCGCCGGGCCAGGGCCGCCAGCACGTCCGCGAAGGTGTCGAAGGCGCGGCGCCACGCCGCGGCCGTCATCTGCTGGGAGCCGACGTGCACGGAGAGGCCGGAGGGGGTGAGCCCCGCGGCCCGCGCCCCGGCGAGCACCCGCACCGCCTCCTCGGGCGTGCAGCCGAACTTCCGGCTGAGCCCCCACAGCGCGCCCTCGCCGGTGGTGGCGAGCCGGCAGAACACCCGTGCGCCGGGGGCGAGTGCGGCGATGGCGAGGACGTCCTCGGGGCTGTCGGTGGCGAAGTCGCGGACGCCGAGGCGGTGCGCGGCGAGGATGCCGCGGTCGGACTTGACGGTGTTGCCGTAGTGGATACGGGCCGCGGGCGCGCCGGCGCCGAGCGCCTGCGCGACCTCGCCGGGGCTGGCGGCGTCGAATCCGGCGCCCTTCTGCGCGAGCCGGGCCAGCACCTCGTCGACGGGGCACGCCTTCATCGCGAACCTGACGTCGGCGCCGGGCAGCCGGCGCCGCAGCTCGTCGTAGCGCTCCTCGATGCCGGGCAGGTCGTAGATGATCCGGTCGTCGTCGGCGGCGGCGAGTGCCGCGCGCAGCCGCTCGGTCACGGCGGCGGTGGTCGCGGGGGGCGCCGGCGGGGCCGGCCGGGCGGGCCGTACCGCCGCGGTCACCGGGCGGTCCCCGGCACGTCCGTCGCCGCGCACGCCCGTACCAGCGGCTCCCACGCGGCGATCAGCAGCGCGAAGTCGGCCATGTCGCGGGCTGCCTCGTCCAGCAGGTCGGGGCCGCGGGCGGCCAGCACGCCGGCGAACTCCGCGTATCTGCCGCCGAGCTTGCGGTACGCGATCTCCAGGGCCGTCAGCCGCATGACGTTCTCGTCGCGGTCGAGCCGGGCGCTGCGCGCGACCGGTTCGCCGACGGCGGCGGCGCGCGGGCGGTGCCGGTCGTCGAGGAGCGCGGCGCCGGCGGCGGCGAGTTCGCCGTAGACGACGTTGAAGTACCGCATCGACAGCAGGAACTTGGCGAACCGCATCTGGTAGGCGGTGAAGCCGGCGCCGGTCTTCCGCTCGCCGGTGTGGTAGTTGACGATGTGCCGGTTGTGCAGGACGCCGGGCAGGGTGGCGTCGTGGACGAGGTGGAGGAGGAAGTAGTCGCTGCCGATCGTGTCGGTGGCGGGCGGCAGCGGTACGGCCTCGTACACGCCGCGGTGGAAGGCGACGTTGCACATGTCGACGCGCATCGGGTCGACGGCGCCGAGGACGGCGTGGTCGCCGCCGAACGCCTCGGTGCCCGCGCCCTTGAAGGACTCCTCGACCAGCGCCCGCTTGTCCTCCTCGGGCCAGTGCGGCGGCGCCCAGAGGCTCACGACGTCGTGGTAGACGGCGGGGTCGAGGTCGTGGATCTCCGCGATGTCGACGGACATCTCGCCGACGAAGGAGGCGCCGACGAGCGAGACGGGCTTGTGGGCGTGCAGCGGGTCCAGCGCGTCGGCGTCGACCCGGCGGGCCGCGTCGGCGGCGGGCAGCCCGAGGGTGGCGAGTTCGTGGTGGACCGGGAAGACGGGCCGGCCGCCGGCGGTCTGGTAGCGGCTGTCGGAGTCCCGGCGGTGCACCGAGCGGCAGCCGAGGGCGGCGGCGAGGAGGAACGCGCGGTCGGTGCAGGCGCCGTAGGAGACGGCGTCGGGCAGCAGCAGGCGCAGCAGCTTCTCCGCGCCCGCGACCCGGGCGCGGCGGAGCACGGCGGCGAGGAACGTACGCTGCTCGGCCTCGCCGAGGTGGTGCACGACGACCCCCGGCACCCGGGGCAGCCCGGCGACCGCGGCGGCGTGGCCCTCGCGGTCGCGGGCGGCGGCGGAGTCGAGGATCAGGAAGTGCACCTCGGCGCCGAAGTGGGCGGCGGCGTGGACGGCTTCCTCGTGGACGGCGGCGATGGCCGCCGCGCAGGCGCGGTTCGTGGGCAGCGTCAGGCAGATGCGTGCCACGGCTCCCCCGTCCGCTCCGGCTCCGCCGCGGCCCGGCCCCCGGCGGTGCCGCCGGGGGCGGCGTCGGGCGCGGGCCCGCGCCAGGAGTCGAGCCCGAGGAGCTTGCGGCCGAGGCCGGTCAGCGCGGCGGGGCCGTAGCGCTCGGACTCGTGCCGCCGGGAGTCGCCGAGCAGGGTGGCGTTCCAGTCGGGGGTGCTCAGGGTGCGCCAGGACTCGACGCGCGAGCGGCGCAGCCGCTCGTGCTCCTCCAGGGCGGGCATCATCGAGAGGTACTGCACGGCGCGTACGCCGTTTTCCGAGGCGTTCGCGGCGACGCCGTGGGCCAGCAGCCCGTTCCAGATCAGCAGGTCGCCGGCGGCCAGTTCCGGGCGTACGACGGGGAACTCGGCCCGGTCGGTGTCCGGCCGGATCGGGTCGCGGTCCGCGGGCTGGCCGAGCTTCCACTTCTCGAAGTCGCGGAACAGCTCGGGCGCGCACTGGAAGCCGCCGTGGTCGGGACGGGTGTCGTTGAGCGCGATGATGCCCTGCACGCGCTGCGGGAGGACGGCGAGGGTGGTGTCGACGTCCCAGTGCAGCTCGATGTCGAAGCCGGTGTCGGTGGGCTCGATGAGGGTGCGGCTGCGGTTGCCGACGTTGGGCGGGTTGAGGTTCAGCCGGTCGAGCGTCACCCACAGCTCGTCGCAGTCCCAGACGTCGGCGAACGCGTCGTAGACGCGGCGGGTCTGGCGGCTGTCCCAGATCAACTGGTGCTGGTACGCCTCGACGAAGCCGTAGACGTGCAGGTCGCGGTCGAGGTCGGAGCGGAACTCGCGGTCCTCGTACCAGGTCTCGGGGCGGTCGGGGTCCAGGCCCTGGAAGTCCCAGGCGAAGTCGAGCAGCAGGGCGGCGGCTGCCGCCGGTATCGCTTCCCTGACCACGACGTAGCCGTAGGTCTGCCAGTGGGCGT
Organism: Streptomyces sp. NPDC004134; assembly: GCF_042874195.1. NCBI lineage: Bacteria > Bacillati > Actinomycetota > Actinomycetes > Kitasatosporales > Streptomycetaceae > Streptomyces > Streptomyces sp. NPDC004134. The sequence continues at coordinate 61,893 of NZ_JBIAMS010000006.1, forward strand.
GGTCCTCGTCGGACAGCACGCGCAGGGGGCGGGACTTGCGGATGTCGCGTAAGGGGGTGCGGGCGAGGTAGGACTCGCCGTCGGCGCTGAAGTACGGGGTGTCGGAAGCGGCACGGTAAAGGTACGGGCCGGGGTCGGGCATGGAACGTCCTCCAGAAGTGGAACTCGTTGCGTGCTGCCGTCACACCGCGCCGGTGAGCACCTCGGCGGCGGCGATGCCGGAGACGCGCGTGGCCCCGTGGGTCGACAGGTGCACGGCGCCGAGCCGGTCCTCGGCGGGCAGCCCCATCTCGACGACGAGCGCGTCGGGCCGGCGCCGCAGCAGGTCGGCCAGGGCCTGCCACATCCACGGGTGGCGGGCGGCGTCGCGGACGACGACGACCAGCTCCCGGCCGTCGGCCGGGCGCAGCGCCCGGCCGTCGAGCACGTCCGCGGCGCCGGCCGCGCCGGTCAGCTCGGACTCGCCGATGCGCACCGAGGTGGTGCCGGGGCGCAGGGCGCGCAGCGGTTCGGCGACGCCCCAGGGCGTACGGCCGTCGATGGCGAGGCTGGTGACGGGCGAGAACTCGACGACGTGCGGATCGCCGGCGAGCGGGAAGCGGGCCGGGCCCGCCGGGTCGTGGTGGACCCGGACGGCGCGGCGGGCGGCGACGAGGCCGATCTCGTGGTCGGAGCCGTCGCCGCCGCGGGGGTCGCCGGCCGGGACGCCGCGGGTCAGCGCGGCGGACCAGGCGGCGAACTCGTGCACCCGGGCGGCGGCTTCCGCGAGCCGCTCTTCGGGCAGGCTGCCGTCGCGCACGGCGGCGACGATGGCGTCGGTCAGGCCGGTGGTGACGGACTCCTCGGCGTTCTCGCCGCCGACGCAGACGGCGTCGACGCCGCCGGCGAGCGCGCGGACGGTGGCGCCGTCGATGCCGTACAGGTCGGAGACGGCGCCCATCTCGATGCCGTCGGTGACGACGAGGCCGGTGAAGCCGAGTTCGTCGCGCAGCAGGTCGCGGATGATGCGGGGGCTGAGGGTGGCGGGGAGGGTGTCGTCGTAGGCGGGGATGAGCATGTGCGCCGTCATGACGGTGCGTACGCCCGCCTCCATGGCGGCGGTGAACGGCGGCAGCGCGGTGCGGGCGATCTCGCGGGCGTCGGCGGCGACGTGCGGCAGGCCGTGGTGGGAGTCGACGCTGGTGTCGCCGTGGCCGGGGAAGTGCTTGGCGCAGGCGGCGACGCCGGCGGACTGCAGTCCGCGGATCCAGGCGGCGGTGTGCCGGCAGACGAGGTCGGTGCGGGCGCCGAAGGAGCGGACGCCGATGACGGGGTTCTTGGGGTTGGAGTTGACGTCGGCGGAGGGGGCGTAGTTGAGCGAGACGCCCATGGCGTGCAGTTGGCGGCCGATGTCGTACGCGACCTGCTCGGTCAGCTCGACGTCGTCGACGGCGCCGAGGGCGAGGTTGCCGGGGCGGGTGGCGCCGGTGCCGGCCTCGATCCTGGTGACGTCGCCGGCCTCCTCGTCGATGGCGATGATCAGGCCGGGGTTCTCGGCGCGCAGCTCGGCGGTGAGGGCGGCCACCTGCTCGGGGTGGACGATGTTGCGGCCGAACAGGACCACGGACGCCAGGCCCTCGCCGATTCTGCGGCGCAGCCAGTCGGGCGCGGTCGTGCCCACGAACCCCGGCTGGAGAACCGAGTTGGCAAGCCGGGCGAGTTCGGGGTTGTTGGCTGCCATGGAGACCTCCGCGGGAGCAGGGGCGGGACGGCGGCCGCGGCGGACTGCGGGGCCGGGCGCGCGACGGGTGCGAGTGGAGTGGAAGGCGGGTCGGAACGGGCTGACGTGGCGAGGAGATACTTGGTACAGACCAATGCCGGATACTGGCCTATACCAATCGGGAGTGTCAAGGAAGTCCGCGATCCGGGCGGAGGCGGAACGCCCTGCTCCGCAACGGTCGGCGGCCGGGGGCCGACCTGCGGGTGGCCTGCGGACCACGCTCCGGCGGGGCGGTGCATGGGCGCGCTCCCGGCCGGGAAGCCCCGGTCCTTCGCGGGTGTTGACGTTGACAGCCTTTGACAGATCTTGACCGCCGGGAGGTAGGAAGATGCTGACCTTCGACACCAGGACCTGGGAGCCGAGCGAGCGGCGGGTGCGCGGCACCCTCGGCGGCGAACTCGTGGTCGACAGCGGGGCCGCGCTGCTGGTGCGGGAGGCGGGCAAGCCGTACGTGACGTACGCCTTCCCGCGCCGCGACGTCCGCACCGACCTCGTGCCGGACGCGGTGCGGACGTACGAAGGGGACGCCGCCCTGGCGGACCACGTGTCGGTGCGGTGGTCGGCGCTGGACCACTGGTACGAGGAGGACGAGGAACGGCTGGTGGGCCCGCAGGACCCGTACCACCGGGTGGACGCGGTGCGCAGCGCGCGGCACGTGCGGGTCGCGATCGACGGGCGGGTGGTCGCGGAGTCGCGCCGGCCGCTGGCGGTCTTCGAGACCGGGCTGCCGGCGCAGTTCTACCTGCCGCCCCAGGACGTGCGGCTGGAGCTCTTCGAGCCCACGCAGACGCGCACGGGCTGCCCGTACAAGGGCTTCGCGTCCTACCTGACGTACCGCGGCGAGGGGACGCAAGAGCGCGCGGACGTGGCGTGGTCGTACGAGGAGCCGCTGCCCGAGGCCGCGCCGCTGGCGGGGTACGTGGCGTTCTACGACTCGGTGGCGGACGTCGTGGTGGACGGGGTCAAGCGGGGCGGCTGAGCCCGGCCCCCGTCCGGGCGGCGGCCGCGGAACTGCGGCGGCGGCGGGTCGGCGGGACAATGACGGCGAGGTGGCGCACGCGGCGCGTGCGCGTCACGGCAGCAAATCCGGAGGTGCCCCATGGCCGCCCAGTCCACCGACCCCGTCGTGGCCGCCTTCGTCGCGGCGCTCAACGCCGGTGACAGGGACGCCTTCTTCGCGCTCCTGACCGACGACGCGACCATGACCGACGACGGCACCGAGCGGGACCTGGCCGCGTGGACCGACAAGGAGGTCTTCTCCTCCGCCGGCCACATGGACGTCGAGTCCGTCGCCCCCGACGGCCGGTCGCTCGTCGCCACGTACACGAACTCCACCTGGGGCGGCATGCGCACCCGCTGGTCCTTCACCGTCGACGGCGACCGCATCAGCCACTTCGACACCGGGCAGGCGTGAGCCTGCGCGCCGGGCGCAAACCTGCACCCGGTGGAGAAATCTTCCCGGGATACCCGTTTGCTACGGTGACGCCGTGGACGGCAAACCAGGGCTGCGCGAGCGCAAGAAGCAGCGGACCCGGGAGGCGCTCTCCGAGGCGGCGGTCACCCTGTTCCTGCGGCACGGCTTCGCCGCGGTCTCCGTCGCCCAGGTGGCCGAGGCCGCGGAGGTGTCCAAGCGCACGCTCTTCGCGTACTTCCCGAGCAAGGAAGACCTCGTCGCACACCGCCTCGCCGACCACGAGACCGACGCCGCCCGCGCGGTACGCGCCCGCCCGCCGCGCACCGCGCCGGTGGCCGCGCTGCGCGAGCACGTCCTGCGCGGGCTGCGGGAGCGGGCCACGGCCACCGGACTCGACGACCGGCCCGAAGTCCGGGCGCTGTACCGGATGATCCTGGACACGCCCTCGCTGGCGGCCCGGATGGAGCGGTTCAGGACCGGGGCGGAGCGGGCGCTGGCCGACGCGCTGCGGGAGACCGCGGCCGTCCCCGAGCCGACCGCGCGGCTGGCCGCCGCCCAGATCGTCGCGGTGCAGTGGGCGCTGGCCCGGGAGAACGCCGAGCGGCTGGCGTACGGGGAGTCCGCAGCCGACCGCTACCCGGGCGCGGTGGCGGCCGCCGAGCACGCGTTCGCGCTGCTGGAGAACGGGCTGCGGCGGCTGCCGCGGGCGCGCGGGCGGCGCCGCGGCCGTACCGGCTGAGGAGCGGCCGAAGGCCGGCTGGGACCGGCTGGGACCGGCTGGGGACCGACCGGGCACCGGGTGGGGATCGGCGTCTACGACACGATCGCCATCTCGCGGGCCGTGTCGTTGAGCCGCCGCCCGCCGGTCTCCGTGACGGTGACGATGTCCTCGATGCGTACGCCGAAGCGGCCCGGCAGGTAGATGCCGGGCTCGACGGAGAAGCACATGCCGGGCACCAGCGGCTGCTCCTCCCCCTCGATCATGTACGGCGGCTCGTGGGTGGTGGTGCCGATGCCGTGCCCGGTGCGGTGGATGAAGTACTCGCCGTAGCCGGCGTCGTCGATGACCCGGCGCGCCGCCCGGTCGACGTCCTGGCAGGCGGCGCCGGGACGGACCGCACGGAAGCCGGCCTCCTGCGCCGCGCGCACGACGTCGTGGACCTCCCGCTCCTCGGCGGTGGGCTCGCCGACGTGCACGGTGCGGGTGGTGTCGGAGCCGTAGCCGTGGACGAGGCCGCCGAAGTCGAGCACGACCATGTCGCCGTCGCGGATGACCCGTTCGCCGGCCTCGTGGTGCGGGTCGGCGCCGTTGGGGCCGGAGCCGACGACGGTGAAGTCGACCTGGGAGTGCCCGAACCGGCGCAGCAGCGCGGCCAGTTCCGCGGCGACGTCGGACTCCTTGCGGCCGGCGAAGCGCGCCTTCCTGATCTCCTCGTACGCGGCGTCCGCGGCGGCGCCGGCCGCGGCCAGCCGCGCCAGTTCGGCGTCGTCCTTGACGGCGCGCAGCATCGGCAGCCGGTCGGAGACGGCGGCGTAGCCGGAGTCCGGCAGTTCGCGCTGGAGCCCGAGCAGGTGCAGCGCCCAGGCGTCGTCGCTGACGGCGTACCGGCCGCGGGGGTCGAGCAGCGGCGCGGTCACGGCGTACGGGCTGGTGCCGTCGGTCCAGTCGCGCAGGGTGAACGCCGGCCCGCCGGCCGCCTTGGCGGCGTCGCCGGCCTCCAGCTTCGGCACCACCAGCACCGGATCGGCCCCGGGCGCGAGCACGAGCAGGGTGAGCCGCTCGGTGGCGGCGGGCGGCGCGTAGCCGGTGAGCCAGAGGAGGTCGGGGCCGGGCGCGACGAGCAGCCCGGCGAGCCCGGCGCCGGTTGCGGCGCGGGCGGCGTGGCGCATGCGGGCGCGGTAGTCGTCGGCGGTGAACGGGGCGAAGTCGCCGGTCATGCGGGCTCCTCGGGCTGGTCGGCGGGGTGTGCCGGGCTGCCATGAACGTACTCCGCACATCACGGTGATGCACGTAACGCAAGTCAACTTGCATTAGATGCGAGCGGAGTCGTACCTTAAAGCAAGACCTACTGCGTTAACTGGCTGGAGGCACCCCCGATGGTTCTCACCCCGGACTTCTGGACGCTGTTCACCGTGTTCGCGGCCGGCGGCATGGCACTCACCGCCGCGACCGCGGCGCTCGTCGCCGCTCTCCCCCGCCCCCGCGCCGACCGGCCGGCGCCGCACTGACCTGCGCTACGTTGGCGGGATGCCGGAAAGCAGCCGCCAGCCCGCCACCGCCGCCCGCAGAACGGGCGGCCGCAGCGCCCGCGTCCGCGCCGCCGTGCTGCAGGCGACGGTGGACGTCGTCCTGGAGCGCGGCGCCGACGCGCTGTCGATCGCCGAGGTCGCCCAGCGCGCCGGCGTCCACGAGACGTCGATCTACCGCCGCTGGGGCACCAAGTCCGCCCTCGCCCTCGACGCGGTCCTCGACCGCACCGCCGCCGACCTCCCCACCCCCGACACCGGCAGCCTCCGCACCGACCTCCTCGCCCTCCTCCACGACACCGCCGCCTTCGTCCGGACCCCGCTGGGCGGTCTGCTGCTGCGCATGGCGGTGCAGGAGGACCTCGCGGAGTACGAGGCGGCCCGCGACCAGTTCTGGACCACCCGGTTCGCGGTCGGCGCGACGGTCCTCGACCGGGCCGAGTCCCGCGGCGAACTCCGCCCCGGCGTCGACCGCCGCCTGGCCTTCGAGGCCCTGACGGGCCCGCTCCACACCCGCCTGCTGCTGACCCGCGCCCCCCTGGACGACGCCTTCCTGGAGGGCACGGTGGACCTGCTGCTGACGGGCATCGGCACCTGAACCCCGCCGGGGCGAGCGGGGGTTCGCGAGGTCGGCGACGCGGAGGAACCGCTCGGCCTCCCGGGGCGGCCGGGGCGCCGTGGTCAGGAGCCGGTCAGGCCGTGATCCCGCAGCAGACGCAGCAGCCTGTCGGCCTCGTCGTCCGCCTCCGCACTGCGGTAGAGCTCTACCGCGCGCGCCGCGTGCCGTCGGGCGTCGTCGATGCTGCCCGAGGTCAGCGCGAGCAGGGTCAGCCCGGAGAGGGCCTGCGCGGCGCTCCGCGGGATGCCCGCGTCACCGGCGATGCGCAGCACGGACTCGTACCGCTCGCGCGCCGCCGACAGCCGGCCCGACTCCCGCTGGACATCGGCGGATCCGAGGAGCGCGGCGACGCGCTCGTACGGGGTGCCGATGGCACGGGCGATGCGCTCGGCCATGGAGAAGTGCAGCAACGCCTCCCCTCGGCGGCCGCCGGACGCGTACGCGCCGCCGAGGCCGAGCAGCGCGTTCACCTCCCCCAGCGCGTCCCCGGCCGCGCGGTGGCTGGTCAGCGCCCGGTGGAACGACTTCAGTGCCCGGGAGGTCTGGCCGGTCGCCTGGTGGACCTCACCCATGTTGGTGGCGAGTATGGCCAGATCCCGGCGGGCTCCGTAGCGCTGCATGAGGGTCAGCGACTGCTCGTAGTAGTCCAGGGCGGCTTCGAAGTGGCTCTGGAGACGGCGCAGATCGCCCAGGTTGTTCAGCGCCTGGGCCTCCCCGTACGGGTCGCCGAGCGCCCGTCGCAGGTCCAGCGTCGTGCGCGCGGTGCGCAGCGCCTCGGCGTACTGACCGCCGTGCAGGAGGGCGAGGCCGCGTACGTTCAGGCAGGCCGCTTCCCCGTGCCGGTCACCCGCGCCGCGGTAGCGCGCGAGGGCCGCGTCCAGTGCCCTGAGCGACTCCACGCCGCCGCCTGCCGCGAGTTGCGCCCTTCCGGTCTGCAACAGCGCGTCGGCGCATCCGAGTTCGTCCCCACGCCGGCGGAACTCCGCCAGCGCCTCGCGGGCGTTGCGCAGGGCCTCCTCCGGGTTCTCCTTGGCGAGCTGCGCCGCACGGTCCACCAGCGTGCGGGCCAGGGTGGCGGTGTCGCCGCGGGTGCGCAGGGCGGTGAGGGCCGCGTCGTAGAGGGCGGCCGCGGGCTCGCGGGCGCCCCAGCGCTCCAGGGACGGGGCGAGTACGTGCGGGAAGAGCGCCGCCGCCGCCGGGGACGCGGTGGCGGCGTGGGCGGCGGTGGCCAGGAGGTTGGCCCGCTCCACCGACAGCCAGACGGACGCGACGTCCGCGTCCGCGAACCGCGGTGCGTACGGGGAGACCAGGCCGGGCGGCAGCGGCAGGATGCGGTGGTGCGGGTGGGCGAGGCGGGTCGCACGGTGGGCCGCGGTCAGGTAGTGGGCGGCGAGACGGTCGAACGCCGCCTGCCGCGCGGCCGGTCGCAGGGTGCGGCGGCCGGCCTGGCGGCCGAAGAGGCGGGTGAGGTCGTGCAGGCGGTAGCGGTCGCGTACGGGCTCGTCCAGCAGGTTGCAGTCCTGCAGTTCGTCGATGCTGCGCCGCGGACCCGCCGGCGGTACGTCCGGCGCGGCGCCCACGAGCGCCAGTATCGCGGTCGGCGGGAGGTCGGGACCGGGGGCCAGCGCCAGCGCGCAGAGCATCTCCCGGGCCGGGGCGCCGAGTTCCTCGTACGACAGCCGGAAGGCGGCGGCCACCGCGGGGTCCAGCTCGTCGAGGGGGTCGGTGGCCTGGGCGAGCCGGTCCAGGAGGTGCGCGAGGTCCCAGGAGCCGCGGTGCCGGAAGCGGCCGGCAAGGAGTTGCACGGCGAGCGGGTTGCAGCCGCAGGCGGCCACGACGCCGGCGAGCGCCGCACCGTCGCCGGGCAGCCGGGCCGCGCCGACGACACGCGTGAACAACTCCGCCGCCTCCGCCGCCGACAGCACGTCCAGGTGCAGCTCTCCGGCGCCGTCCAGCCGCAGCCGGTTGCGGCTGGTGACGATCGCCCGGCAGTCGGGCGAGGCGGGCAGCAGCGGCTCGACCTGCGCGGCGTCGCGGGCGTTGTCGAGGACCAGGAGCAGCCGCCGGCGCGCCGTCCACTCCCGCCACGCGCTCGCGCGCTCGTCCAGCGTGTCCGGCAGCTTCGGCGCCCCGCACGTCTGCAGCAGCACGGCCAGCGCCTCGGCCGGGTCGTAGGGCGGCTGCCCGCTGAACCCGCGCAGGTCGAGGAAGAGCTGCCCGTCGGGGTACGCGCGGCCGAGCCCGTACGCGACGTGGACGGCCAGGCTGGTCTTTCCGACGCCGGGCATCCCCTGGATCAGGGTGAGCGGTAACGCCCGCTTCTCCCGCCCGCCGTCAGCCGCCCCCGGCCCCGCAGCCGTGCCGGCGCCCGTGCCCGTATCGGTGAGGAGGAGGCTCAGCTCGCTCGTCCGGCCGGTGAAGTCGTGGGTGTCGCGCGGCAGGTTGGTGCGGGGCGCGGGCGTCGGCGCCGCGTCGACCGGGGTGCCGGCGGCGGGCGTGGGCGCGGCGAGCAGTTCGCGGTCCTGCTCCAGGATGCGCCGGTGCAGGTCGCGCAGCTCCGCGGAAGGCGCCATGCCCTGTTCCTCGTCGAGCCTGCGGTGCGTGGTGCGGTAGAGGTCCAGGGCCTCGGCGTGCCGGCCGCAGCGGTAGAGCGCCAGCATCAGGGAGGCGACGAGCCGCTGGGCGAGCGGGTTCTCCGCCACCAGTTCCCGTAACTCCCCGATCAGATCCGAGTGCCGGCCCGCCTCCAGCTCCAGCCGGATCCGCTGCTCCCGCACCCGGCGCAGATCCTCCAGCAGCCGGGCGCGGGTGGCGGTGGCCCACGTCCCCGGGAACTCGGCCAGCGGCTCGCCGCGCCACAGGGACTCGGCCGCGCGCAGCAGCCCGACCGCCCGCCGCCGCTCGCCCTGCGCGACGGCCGTCGCGGTCTGGGCCCGTAACTCCTCGAAGCGCAGCAGGTCGACGCTCCCCGGCCGGACCCGCAGCCGGTACACGCCGGGCGAGGGCCGCTCCAGCTCGATCGCGTCCCGGTACGGCTTCAGCTTCTTGCGCAGCCGCGAGAGCAGGCTGTGCAGCGTGCCCTGCGCGCTCGGCGGCGGGGAGCCGTCCCAGACGCGCTCCGTCAGCGCCTCGGCGGTGACCGACCGCCCGCGCGCGTGCACCAGCACGGCCAGGACGCAGCGCTCCTTGACCGACCCGAGGTCGCGGCGCTGCTCGCCCTGCCAGAGTTCCAGCGGTCCCAGAGCCCGTAGTTCCACCCGTCGCTCCACCATCGACCCGCGGGACCCTCGCCCCGCGGCCGGATCCCCTCCCGTGACGGCGGCGCCCCGCCCGCACGCCGGGGACACCACACCATCGCCACGCCGGTACGGATGCACCAGGGGAGCGGGACGGGGCGCACGGTTGCGCGCCAGGCGCGCGGGTCCGTCCCGGCCGGAGCAGACGGACGGAGATCGACAGGGACGCGAAGCGAGCGGCCGCGTACAGGTGCACGCCATCGCCGGCCAGCCGATGCGCGCCGCGCACGGATCAGCGCGGCACCACCGGTTACCGGTTCCGCCGCGCTGATTCGACAGATAGGGTCAGACCGACAAGCCCGCGACGGGGCGCCGCAGGACAGGGCGCTGCACGGAACGTGCCGCGCGGTCCAGGACCCGCCACATCCACTGCCACGGGCGCCAGATGAAGGCATCGAGGTCGTATCCGGCCCTACGGCGGCGGCTGGACGTGATGATCACGTGCGTCTCCTCGATATCGCGTAGCTGACTCGTCCGGGACCGCTGGCGCGCCCGGACGAGCAGCACCCTACCCGGCCGTGTATTCGACGGATGCCAGATCGACGCACAGATGAGCCAATCTCGGCCCATCTGTTGCGCTCAACTCGCCGACGCTCCCGCCGCCGGGGCCCCGAAGGCCGCCGTCAGCAGTGCCGTCAGGCGCTCCACGTCGTCCGCGCCCGGCGGTTCCGCCGGGGGCCGGCCCGGGTGGAAGTCCGTGAGGGTGCCGGACTGGTGGAGGGCCAGGAGGCCGACCATGGCGCGGTAGCGGTACGCGACCTCCGCCGGGGTGAGGTGGGGCAGCGCCGCCGTGAGGGCGGCCAGGTACTCGCCTTCCACCGGGGCGACTTCCGCACCGAAGAGGCGGCGGATCGCCGGGTCCGGTTCGCAGACGACCCGGCCGAGGAAGCGGCGCAGGTCCGCGCCGCCCGTACCGGGGTCGCCGACGTGCGCGCCGGTGGCGACGAACACGCGCACCAGGTCCGCCGCCCCCGGGGGGTCGGCGCGGGTGCGGAGTTCGTCGAGGAGGCGCCGGCGTTCGCCGTTGACGGCGGCCATCGCGCGTTCGACGACGGCGCGAAGCAGCCCTTCCTTCGAGCCGAAGTGGTAGTTCACCGCGGCCACGTTCGCCTCCGCGGCGTCGGTCACGGTGCGCAGGGAGGTCGCGGCGAACCCGTGCTCGGCGAACAGCCGCTCGGCGGCGTCGAGGAGGCGGGTGCGGGTGGCGGTGGAGCGTGGCGTGGACATCGATCGCGAGTTTAAACGCTCGCTTGAAGACGGTGCCGGACCCGTGGTAGAGATTCAAACGCCCGCTTCAATCAATCGTTTGATACCCCCGGAGTGCCCCATGCCGCCACCCGCCGTCGGCCCCGGCCGCCGCACCGCCGTGCTGACCGTGATGTGCCTCGCCCTCGCCGTGGTCGTCGGCATGCTCGCCTCGCTGCTCGTGGCCGTGCCCGGCATGGCCCGCGACCTCCGGGCCACCGAGGCGCAACTGCAGTGGGTCATGAACGCGTACGGCGTCACCTTCGCCGGTCTCCTCCTCGCCGGCGGCGCGCTCGGCGACCGCTACGGGCGCAAGGGCGTCCTCCTCAGCGGGCTCGCCGTCTTCGGCCTCGCCTCCGGTGCCGTCCTGCTGGTCGACGACGTGGCCCTCGTCATCGTCCTCCGCGGCGTGGCCGGGGTGGGCGCCGCGCTCGTCATGCCGATGACCCTGTCGATCATCACGGCCGTCCACCCGCCGGAGAGCCGGGGGCGGGCCGTCGGCATCTGGTCCGGCGTCAGCTTCGGCTCCGCGCTGCTGGCCGTGCTGCTCGCCGGCGGGTTGCTGGAGGCGTACTCCTGGCGGTCGGTCTTCGCCGTCAACGCCGGGCTCGCCGCCGTCGCCCTGCTCGCCGCCGCCGTGCTCGCCCCGCCCTCCCGCGCCGCCTGTGCCGCGCCGCTGGACGCCGTGGGCGCCCTGCTCTCGGTGACCGGCATCGGCGCGGTGGTCTTCGGCATCGTGGAGGGGCCGGAACGGGGCTGGGCGCACGGCGCGGTGCTCGGCGGCTTCGCCGTCGGGGCCGCGGCGCTCGGCGCGTTCGTACGGTGGGAGCTGCGCACCCCGTATCCGCTGCTCGATCTGCGGGTGTTCCGGCTGCCCGGCGTCTCGGCCGGGTCGCTGATCATCACGGCCGAAACGCTCGCCATGTTCGGGTTCTTCTTCCTCGGCCTGCAGTACCTCCAGGAGATCCTCGGCTACTCGCCGATGCGCGCCGGGCTCGCGCTCGTCGCCATGGCCGTCGGCGCCATGGTCTTCTCCCCCGTCGCCCCCGCGCTGGCCAAGCGGTACGGCATGGCCGTCGTCATCGGGCTCGGCATGGCGCTGATCGCCGCCGGGCTGCTGGTGCTCGCGGCCGTCGTCGGCGGCTCCGGGAACGGGATCCGGGGCTTCCTCGTCGCCACCGCCGTCCTCGGCGCCGGCGTCGCCTTCGCCGCGACCCCGGCGACGGAGGCGATCGTCGCCGCGCTCCCCGCCGGCAAGCAGGGCGTCGCCTCCGCGCTCAACGACCTCACCCGCGAACTGGGCGGCGTCCTCGGCATCGCCGTCCTCGGCAGCGTCTTCAACTCCGCCTACCGGAGCGAGGTCGGCCGGGCCGCCGAGGGGCTGCCGGACGGTGCCTCCGGCACCGCGAGCGACTCGCTGGCCGGTGCGCTGCGCGTCGCCGACGAGGTCGGGGGCGCGCGGGGCGCGGAGTTCGCAGGGGCGGCGCGGGAGGCGTTCAACTCCGGGATGTCCAGCGCCCTCGTCGGCGGGCTCGCCGTCGTCCTGCTGGGCGGCGGAGTGGCGGTGGCCCTGCTGCGGCGGGTCCGGTAGCCGGGCCGGGCAGCGGGAAGAGAGCGGTCCTCGCCGGAGAGCGCTGGGTCACGCCCCCTCCGTACGGGCCGTCAGCGCTTGTCCGGCTCCGCCCGCACCACCGCCACCGGGCAGTCCGCGTGGTGCAGCAGCGCCTGGCTCACCGAGCCCAGCAGCATTCCCGCGAAGCCCCCGCGGCCCCGCGCGCCCACGACCACCAGCGCCGCCTCCCGGCTCGCCTCGATCAGCGCCTCCCGGGGGCCGCCGCGCAGCACGCGGCGGTCGACGGACACGTCCGGGTAGCGCTCCTGACGGCCCGCCAGCGCCTCGGCGAGCACGCGCTCCTCGTTCGCGGCCAGGTCGCCCGACCCGCTCGCGTACGGCTCCGCCGGGTCCTGCGGCGGCGGGGCCTCGGCCTTCCACGGCGACCAGGCGTGTACGGCGACGAGTCCGGTGCCGCGCATCGACGCCTCGGCGAAGGCGAATTCGATGGCCGCCTCGCCGGACGGCGAGCCGTCCACGCCCGCGACCACCGGGCCCTCGCGCGCCGGGTCGCCCTCGCCGCGTACGACGAGCACCGGGCAGTGGCCGTGCGCCGCCAGGTGCACGGCCGTCGAGCCCAGCAGCAGGCCGACGAACGCGCCGAGCCCGCGGCTGCCGACGACGGTCAGCGCCGCGCCGCGCGACTCCTCCACCATCACCGGCAGGGTGTCGCCGGTGACGACGGCGCCCTCCGCCTCGACGCCGGGTTCGGCCCCGCGCGCGTGCCGTACCGCCTCGGCGACGACCTGCTCCGCCTGGTTGCGCAGCCCGCCCTCGGGCGGGCCCATCGACGACGGCTCCAGCGGGACCCGCATCATCGGCCAGAAGAAGGCGTGCACGACGCGCAGCCCGATACCGCGCAGCCGCGCCTCGCGGGCCGCCACCGTGACGGCTTCCAGGCCCTCGGGAGACCCGTCGACGCCCACCAGCACCGGTGCACTCACCATCGGCCTCCGTCTGCGCGCACGGCGCGCGGGGCGCCGCTGGATCCACGTACGGTCACCAGACTTGCCCACCGCCGCCGGTCCCGCCAGCCGGCGGCGGGTGAGCGGGTGAGCGGCGCCGTCCCCCGACTTGCGGGTGACACGGGCCCGGGACTCCCGCGCGTCAGTGCGCCGTCAGCGCCAGCGCCTCGTGCAGCTCCGCCGGGTCCTTGCGCACCGCGGGACCGGCCAGCCGGGCCGTGACCCGGCCCGACGTCAGCACCGTCACCGTGTCGGCGCACTGGGCGGCCGACGCCGGGCTCGGCGAGACGAGCAGCACCGCGAGCCCCTCCCCCGCCAGCGTGCGGACCAAGTCGAGGATCTGCCCCACCAGTACCGGCGCCAGGCCCTCCGTCGGCTCGTCCAGCAGCAGCACGCGCGGCGAGCCCAGCAGCGCGCGGGCCAGGGCGAGCATCTGCTGCTCGCCGCCGGACAGGTCGGTGCCGCGGTGGGTGCCGCGCTCGCCGAGCCGGGGCAGCAGGTCGAGCACCCGCTCCGGCGTCCAGGGGCGGACGGCCCCGCCGTCGCGGGGCGGGCGGTGGGCGAGGCGGATGTGCTCGGCGACGGTCAGCCGGGCGAAGACCCGGCGGCCCTGGGGTACGAGGCCGACGCCGGCCCGCGCGATGCGGTGCGCCGGGCGCCCGGTGACGTCGCGGCCCGCGACCTCGACGGTGCCGGTGCCCGGGCGCAGCAGGCCGGCGACGGTGTGGACGAGGGTGGTCTTGCCGGCGCCGTTGTGGCCGACGACGGCGTGCACGCTGCCCTCGGGGACGTCGAGGTCGAGGTCGTGGAGGACGGTGCCGCCGTGGTAGCCGGCGGACAGCCCGGAGATGCGGAGCATGGGTCGGGTCACCTCTTCCCGCCGGTGTCGTGGGCGCCGGCGGCATCCGGCGGGCCGGCGGGCGCCGGGGCGTCGGCCGTGGTGGCGGCGTCCAGGTACGCGCTGCGCACCTCGGGCAGCCCGAAGACCTCCTGTACTTCGCCGGAGGCCAGCACCCGCCCGGTCACCAGGACCGTGACGGTACGGGCCAGCCGCGCGACCACCTCGGTGTTGTGCTCCACCAGCAGGACGGCGATGCCGTCGTCCAGGGCGCCGAGTACGTCGAGCAGCCGGACGACGTCCCGGTCGGTGAGCCCGGCGGCGGGCTCGTCGAGCAGCAGCACCCGCGGGCGGGCGACGAGCGCGGCGGCGAGGTCGAGCAGCCGGCGCTGGCCGTGCGAGAGCGAGCCGGCCGGCCGGTCCGCCACCCCGGCGAGGCCGACGTCCGCGAGCCGCTCCGCCGCCGCCTCGGCCAGCCGCCCCCGGCGCGCGCTCCGCCGCCACGCGCCGCGGCGCTCGGGGTGGTGCCGCCAGGAGGCGAGCAGCACGTTGTCCAGGACGGTCAGGTCCGCGATGGCGGTGGGCTGCTGGAAGCTGCGGGCCACGCCGAGGCGGCTGCGCCGCGCGGGCGCGGTGCGGGTCACGTCCCGGCCGAGGAAGGTGATGGACCCCTGGTCGGGGCGCTCGGTGCCGGCGATGAGGTTGAGCAGGGTGGTCTTGCCCGCGCCGTTGGGCCCGATGAGGGCGTGCCTGGCGCCGGCGGGCAGGTCGAGCGAGACGTCGTCGACGGCGGTGAGGCTGCCGAAGCGGCGGGTGAGACCGGCGAGTTCGAGGGCGGTGGACCCGGTGGCGGGTGCGGTGGTCGCGGTCACGGGGTGCCCTTCCGTACGCGGGCGGCGGGGCCGGATGCGGTCACACTGCCGCCTTCCGTACGAGGAGCGGGGCGGGAGGCGGCAAGCGCCGCCTGCCGGCCCGTACGACGGGCGGGGCGGCCCGCGGCGGGCGCGGTCACGTCGTCCCCTTCCGTGCCCGGGACGGCGGGCCCGCCTCCGCCGGCTCCGGCGGATCCTGCGGCTCCGCGTCGACGGGACCGCGCGGCGCGGGCAACCGCCCCCCGGCGCCGCCGTCGTCGTCGCCGTCCGCGGCGGCCGCGCGGGGTGCCCCGGAGACCAGCCCGGCGAGCCCGCGCGGCAGCAGGTAGACCGCCGCGACGAACAGCACGCCGAGCAGCAGCGGTCCGTGGCCCGGCCACGAACCTGCCAGCCAGTCGCGGGTGTAGACGATGAGCCCCGCGCCCACAAGCGCGCCGATCACCGACGTGATGCCGCCGATGACGGCCGCGAGCAGGGCGAGCGCGGCGATCTCGAAGCCGACGTCGGCCGGGGAGACGTAGCTCTGCACGGCGATGAGCAGCGAGCCGCCCGCGCCCGCGAGGGCACCGGCGCCGACGTACGCCAGCAGCAGGTACCGCGTGACGGGGTGGCCGGAGGCGCGCATCCGCTCCTCGGCCTCCCGCGAGCCGGTGAGCAGCTTGCCGGCCGGCGAGCGCAGCAGCACCAGCGCCACGGCGACGACGCAGACGACGACCACCGCCGCGTACTGGTAGATCGCCAGCTCCTCGAAGAGCGGTTCGCCGCCCCAGAACGCCTGCGTGGACGGGAACCCGGCGAGGCCGTCGGTGCCGCCGGTCACGGACTTCCACTGGCCGATGGCGATGGCGGTCAGCTCGCCGACCGCGACGGTGATCATGAGGACGGTGGTGCCGCGGGCACGGATCACCGCGGGGCCGGTCACGACGCAGAACGCGGCGGCGACGGCGGCGGAGATCACCACCTGCACGGGCCCGACCGTCCAGTCGTTCTCGGCGAGTTTGGCGGTGGTGTACGCGCCGACCGCGAACGGCGCCGTCTGCCCGAGGGTGGGCAGCCCGGCGTAGCCGGTGACCACGGTGACGCTGACCGCGAGCAGGCCGAGGGCCAGGGCGTAGCCGGCGAGGGAGAGGGCGTACGCGTCGAGCATCGTCGGCAGCACAGCCAGCACGACGACCAGGGCGAGCAGCGGGGCGGCGGCGCGGGCGGCCGTGGCGACCCGCCCGGCGCCGGAACCGCCGGCGGCGGCAGCCGCCTTGGCCCGGCGCGCCGCCTGCTTCCCCCGCCAGGGCCACGGCACTCGGGCCAGCCTGCGGCGCAGCCGCTCCGCCGGGTCGGGCGGCGGGTCGGCGTCGTGCTCCGGGCCGTGCGGCTCGGCGAGCCCGCGGCCGGAGCGCAGGATCAGCACCACGGCCATGGCGGCGAAGAGCAGGTACGGCGCCCAGTCGGGGGCGACCGACACCCCCAGCGTCTGCACCTCGCCGACGCCGATGGCGGCGACCAGGGTCGCCCACAGCGAGCGCAGTCCGCCGAGCACCACGACCACGAGGGACAGCATCAGCACGGTGTCCCCGGTGCCGGGACCGGGACCGATGATGGGCGCGCCGAGCACGCCGGCGGCGCCGGCCAGCGCGCCGGCCGCGGCGAGCACGCCGGTGTGCACGACCCGGGGGCTGAGCCCGGTGGTGGCCAGCATCTCGGGGTCGTCGGCGGCGGCCCGTACGGCGGCGCCCGCGCGGGTGCGGGTGAGCACCCAGGTGCCGGCCGCGGCGAGGACGACGGCCATGACGATGAACCCGAGCCGGTAGGCGGGGTAGCGGTGGCCGAGGAGGTCGACGGAGGTGTCCAGCGCGTCCGGGATGCGTACCGGCATCTCGTCCGCGCCGAACCCCTCCACGAGCAGGTTGCCGCCGATCAGCGCGAGGCCGAAGGTCAGCAGCGCCTGGTCCAGATGCCCGCGGCGGGCGAGCGGCGCCGTGGCCGCGGACAGCAGCGCCCCGGCCGCGCAGGCGGCCGCGGTGCCGGCGACGAGACCGAGGACGAGGCCGCCCCAGGTCCCGTCGCTCAGCTCGGCGCCGGTGTAGGCGCCGACCGCGTACAGCGTGCCGTGCGCCAGGTTCAGCACCCCGGCAGTGCCGAACGCCAGGCTCAGGCCGGCGGCGACGACGAACAGCAGCAGCCCGTAGGCGACGCCGTCGACCGCCGGCACGAGCTGGGCATCGAGCGCCCCCATGTCAGTCGCCGAGCGTGGCCAGGTCCTGGACCGTGACGTTGGAGAGTTGCTTGCCGTCCTTGCGGACCTCGCGCAGGTACCACTTCTGCACCGGCGCGTGCGACTTCTTGCCGAACGCCCAGGTGCCGCGCGGGCTTTCGATCTGGCCGAGGCTGCCGAGGGCGTCGTTGATGGTCTCCGAGTTCACCTCGCCCTTCTCGGCGGCCGTGGCGATCGCCATGTCGAGCACGGCGGCGGCGTCGTACGAGGCCATGGCGTACCCGGTGGGCGGGGTGTCGTGCTTGGCGGTCCAGTCGGAGACGAACTTCCGGTTGGCGTCGTTGTCCAGGTCGGACACGTAGTTGGAGACGGACTGGATGCCGTCGGCGGAGTCGCCCTGGGCCTGGAGGATGCTGCCCTCGGTCAGCGAACCGGAGGCGTACAGCGGCAGGTCGGCGACGTCGGACTGGGCGTACTGCTTGACGAAGTCGATCGCGGCCTTGCCCGCGTAGAAGGTGTACACCGCCTTCGCGTCGGACTGGGCGATGTCGGCGAAGTACGGGGTGAAGTTGGTCGTGTCGGGGAACGGCGTCCAGGTGGTCTCGCCGTCGGAGTTGGCCAGCTCGCCGCCGATCTCGGCGAAGGTGTCGGTGAAGCCGCCGAGCTGGTCGTAGCCGCCCTGGTAGTCGGGGCCGATCGCGTAGACCGGGCCGTCGACCTCGTCCTTGACGTACTGGGCGATGGCGGTGCCGTAGTCCTTCGACAGGAAGCTGGTGTGCCAGACGCGGGAGACGTCCTTGAGCTCGGGGCGGCCGTTGGAGCTGACCAGCGGGATCTTGTTCTGCTCCAGCATCGGCAGCACGGCCTGGTAGGAGCCGTTGGCGACGATGCCGGTCATCACGTCGACCCGGTCCTTCTTCACCAGCTTGGTGGCCGCCGGCACCGCGGTGGGCGGGCCGTCCCCCTCGTCGCCCACCGACAGTTCGACCTCGCGCCCGCCCAGCTTGCCGTCGTGCGTGTCCAGGTAGAGCTGGAAGCCGTTGCGCAGGTCGGTGCCCACGGCCTCGTACGTCCCCGAGAGGGCGGCCAGCAGACCCACCTTCACCGTGTCGTCGCCGGAGCCGCTGTCGCCGCCGCCGCTGCAGCCGGCGAGTGCCAGCGAGACTGCTGCTGCGGTGGCGGCGACGGCCCGGGTTCTGCTACGGCCGGGACGGCGTATGGATGCGTTGACGAACACGAAAGGCTCCCGAGGGAAAAATGAGGGATGGGCTGGGGGGGGTTGATCCGGGGGGGGTATCGGGGGTGGGGGAGGCAGAAGGGTGGCAACAGGGTGGGAACGACGACGGGCAGACGACGACGGAGCCTGCGGCCGGGCGCGCGGGCGGGGTGAGGGGAGTCCCGCCCGTGCGGCGGCGTCAGGAAGCGGGCTGCGAGTCGCGCAGTTGCGGGCTGAGCGCGTCGCCCACCTGGTTGATCAGCTCGGACATCATGTAGCTGACCTCGCCGATGTCGGCGTCCCGGTTGGTGGTGACCAGGAGGGACGCCCCGCTGGAGACCGCCATGGAGAACATGTAGCCGCCCTCCATGGCGGTCAGGCTGTGCTCGACGGGGTCCGCCTCGATCAACTGGGCAGCGCCGGAGAGCAGGTTGACGATGCCGGAGGCGATGGCTGCCAGCCGGTCCGCGTCGTCCTGGTCCACCCCCGTGAAGGCCAGGGCGAGGCCGTCCACGGACACGGCGATGACCTGGGTGACCTCGGGGATACGGCGCGCGAAGTCACTCAGCAGCCAGCTCAGGTCGGCGGTGGATGGGGTAGTCATCACGTGCTCCGTTGCGAGTCGTCGTCTTTTGCGGTCCGGGGGGTACGGCCGCTGTTCCTGCCGGTACGGGCACGGCCTCCGTCGTCGTTACGGGGACGGCCGTCGCCGCTGCCGTTGTCACCGCTGCCGCCCGTACCTGCCGGGCGGCCGCGATCGGCGGCCCCCCCGGCTCCCTCACGGCGGCCGGTGCTCCTGCTGATGCCCTGGGTGTACGCGGCCAGCACGTCGGAGATCTGCCGGGAGTCCCGGCGCTTCGTGGGCGCCGCCTTCCGCTCGCTCCGGCCGCCCGGCCTGTTCTCCCCGTCGCGCTTGGGGAACCGCGGCCACTGGTCCGCCGGCTGGCGCATCCGCACGGGCAGCCCCGAGGGGCTGACGCCGGCGACGCGGTCGGCCGGGTCGTAGTCCGGGCCGAACGGCAGGTTGCGCCGCGCGCCGCCGTCGTCCCCGGCCTGCGCCTCCCGGCCACCCGGCACGGCCCCGCCCGGAGCGGCACCGGGGGTCGTGCCGCGCGGCGGGGTGGTGCCGGGAACGGTGCCGCCCGCGGCGGCCGCGCCGCGCCGGGGCGCGGCGGCGGCGACGGGCTCGTCCATCGGCTTGCGCGGTCCCGGCACGCCGCGCGGGGTGGCGGCGAAGACGCTCGGCTCCCCCTCCACCAGCGGCCGTTCGCCCTCCACCATCGTCTCCTCCTCGACAGCCACGAGGACCGTCGGCGGGAGGGTGACCTCGGCGATGGTGCCGGGGCCCGCGGAGGAGCGCAGCTCGACCACGATGCCGTGCCGGGCGGCGAGCCGGGCGACGACGTGCAGACCCATGGAGCGCACGGCGCCGACGCCGGTCTGCGGGTTGGCCAGCCGGGCGTTCAGCTCGTCCCGGCGCTCGGGGGTCATGCCGACGCCCTCGTCGACGATCTGCACCACCGCGCGGTCCCACAGCCGCCAGACGGCCACGCCCACCTGCTTGTCGGGGGGCGAGAACCGGGTGGCGTTGTCGAGGAGTTCGGCGAGGATGTGCGCGAGGTCGTGCACCCCGCGGGCGGCGATGCCGATCCCCTGCTCCACGATGCCCATGGCGACGCGCTCGAACCGCTCGATCTGCTGGGCGGCGGCGACGACCACGGTGGCGCAGGGCGCGTCCGCTTCGCGTACCCGGGCGTGTCCGTAACCGCCCATCACCAGCAGGTTGTTGGTGTTGCGCTCCATGCGGATGGCGAGGTGGTCGAGCGCGAAGAGGATCTTCATCCGCTCCGGGTCGGCCTCGTCGCGCTGGACCGCGTCCAGCTCGGACACCATGACGGAGGTGAGCTGCGCACCGCGGCGGGCGACGCCGACCAGGGTCTCCGCGAACTGCTCGTGCGCGTGCGCCTGCTGGGCCGCGAGCCGTACCGCCTCGTGGTGGACGGAGTTGAACGCCTCGCCGACCTCGCCGATCTCGTCCTCGCCGGTGGTCTCCACCGGGCTGCCGGAGCTGTCGGCGACCTGTTCCGGCGTGGCGCCGCCCAGGGCTCCCGGCTGGGAGAGGTCGGTGACGATCTGCGGCAGCCGCTCCGTGGCCACCGAGTGCGCCGCGTTGCGCAGGTCGCGCAGCCGGCGGATGATCACGCGGCCGACGCGGAGCGCGAAGAGCAGCACGCCGATCAGCGTCACCAGCACCACGATGATCTCGATGACCGCCCACCAGATGAGCGTGGACCGTTCCTCGGTGACGTCCTTGTGCACGGACTCGATGACGCGGCGCTCCACCGAGCGCAGCTCGGTCAGCCGGTCGGCCGTGGCCTCCTGCCAGTCGGCGGCGGAGATGCCGAGTTCCGCTCCGATCTGGGTGCGGCTCACCTGGTCCTGCATCCCCTGCGCGGGCAGGGTGCCGGGAGCGGAGAGCGCGTGTTCCAGCCAGGCGCGCCACTGCTGCGGACCGAGGGCGACGAAGGCGCTCATCGTCTCGAAGAAGCCGATCTCGGTGGCGTCGAAGGTGCGCCGGGAGGCCGACGTGAAGCCGCCGCCGTCCAGCGCCCTGAGCACCACGACCTGTTGCTGCGCCGAGTGCTCCTCGGCGCGTGCGAACGAGGCGGAGGCCCGGATCCGGTCGGCGATGTCGGCGTCGACGCCGTCGGCCTGGGCGATGCCTTCCCGGTAGTCGACCAGGTCGGCGATCGTGATCCGGTATCCGAACGCGAGCGCGGACAGCGTGCCGCTGCCCGAGCGCGCCTGGGCGCGCAGCGAGGGCAGTTCGGCCAGCGAGCGGTCGATCCGCTGCACGGCGAGGTCGGCGTTGTGCGGCAGGGAGTCGAGCTTCCTGCGTTTCTCGGTGTACTCCGAGATACCTGCGTCCGTGGCGTCGGTTGCCTTGCGGAAACTGGTGGCATCGCCCTGGGAGGCGACCAGCGCGGTTGCGGCAGCACGTTCGTCCTGCAACCGGGCGGTCAGCTCCGCGGCGGACTCGGCGGCATCGACCATCTGCGCCAGCCTGTTGGCCTGGAACGCCTGGGTCGTCGCCGGCGCGAGTGCGCGCACGGAAAAGGCGATGGCCACCACAAGGGGCACGGCGACCAGAAGGACGAGTCGACGGTTGATCTTCACTACGCAACCCCTACGTCGGGGTCATGACACAGTAAAGCTGACACGGGATTACCTTGCGATGGGGAGGGTGTGACATGTGGGGGTCGGTGCATGCATCGCTCCTGCTGAGGGTGGGCTGAGCGATGTGTCTGATGCTAAGTCGGAAGTATAAGTTACGGGCGAGTACAACATCAAAATATGCAAGAGGGAGATGCAATCTCTACCTCTGATCAATCCGATTCGATCAGGTTCCGTCTGAAATTTCAGAGATGGGCGGGCAGTTCGAACGCCCTTGCGGTCAAGTCCGCACCCCTCAGCCGCGCTTGAGCGCGTGCCCGCCGAAGCCGCTGCTGCGGTCGGGCCCCCGGTTCTGCTCCTGCCACCAGGCGTCGAACTCGGGCTGCCCCATCTTCTGCCAGTCCGGGGTCTGTTCGACCTGGGCGCGGCCGAGCCGGCGGCCGAGCGCGACCATGGCGGCGCCGACGGCGGTGCGGTCCGCGTCGTACGCGGCGGCGATCCGCGGCCAGTCGCCCCCGGCGCGGCAGGCGGCCTCCAGCGCCGTGGCGTCCTGGAGCGCCTTGACGCTGCCGCCGCCGGTGTGCGGCCGGACGACGGTGGCGGCGTCGCCCGCGAGCAGCAGCCGGCCGACGGCGAGCCGCGGCACCTCCAGGTCGTAGATCGGCTGGATGAAGGAGTCCTCGGGCGCGGTACGCAGCACGCAGCGGCCCCAGAACGGCGGGAAGTGCTCGGCGACCAGGTCGCGCAGGTACGCGGTGAGCTTGGCGGCGACCCGGCCCGGCGGCAGCGAGGTCGGGGTGCGCAGGTCGAGCAGCAGGTCGGGGTCGTCCGGCGGGACGGCGTAGAGCACCCAGTTCATCCGGAAGCCGCCGCCCGCGGCGGGGATGAGGTACATCATGCAGTGGCCGCCGGGGAAGACGACCACGCGCGCCTCGGCGCCGTCCGTCTCCGGGTCGCCCGCGACCGGGGCGGAGGTGCCGCGCCAGCCGAGGTAGCCGGCGTAGTCGGGGGCGAGCCCGGGGAACATCGCCTCGCGGACCACCGAGCGGTAGCCGTCCGCGCCGATCACCGCGCCGAAGCGCTCCTGGCGGCCGTCGGCGAGCTTGAGGGTGACGCCGTCCGCGTCCTGCTCGACGGCGGTCACTGCCGCGCCCGTGTGGTACGTGACCGACTCGGGCACCCGGTTGCGCAACTCGTGCCAGAGCGAGCCCCAGTTGTAGGAGCGGAACGGGAAGTGCTGTTCGGCGAACCCGTGGCCCAGCTCGGCGTCTCCGTCGCGGATCGTCCACACCCGGCGGTTCAGTGCCGACCAGGGCATCGACGAGTCCACGTACCCCGCGGCCTCCAGCTCCGCGAACCGCGCGTCGTGCAGGCCGATGCCCACGCCGCGGTCGCGCAGCTCGCCGCCGGCCCGCTCGAAGACGGTGACCCGCCCCGCACCCGCCCGCGCCACCGCCTGCGCCGTGGCGCACCCCGCGATGCTCCCGCCCACCACGGCGACGGAGTCCTCGTCCACCACGGTCTCCCCTCTGCTCCTCGGGCCGGCGGCGCGGCGCTTCGCGCCGGGCCGGCTCTCCCGCACGTCCGGGGCAACAACCTTCCCCAACGCGATCACCGCGTCAAGAGATCGGCGGAGCCCCAACCACCGCCGTACGCAGCCGAGTCGGGACCGCGTACCCGCCGGCGGACGCCGGGGATCCGGATCACCCGACAGATACTTAGGCTAGCCTTACCTACTCGGTCCGGAATGAGCAGAAGAAGAGGTGGGGTGGCGGGTGGCTGCGCAGATACCGTCGGGGCGGGACGTGCTGAAGGGCGCGATCGCGGGACAGCGGCGCGGTGTCGCGATCGGCTCGGTGCTGGCGGTCGGGCACCAGCTCGGTGAGGCGCTGGTACCGGTGCTCATCGGCATGGTCATCGACGACGCGGTAGCCGGGGACGACGCGGGCGCGCTGGTGCGCTGGCTCCTCGTGCTCGTCGCCGTGTACGTCATGCTCGCGCTGAGCTTCCGCCTCGGGGTCAAGGCGTCCGAGCGGGCCGCGGAACTCGCCGCGCACCGGGTGCGGCTGGAGCTGGTCGGCCGGGTGCTCGACCCGCGCGGCGGCGCCGAGCGCGGCCGGCTGCCGGGCGCGGTGGCGAACATCGCCACCGACGACGCCAAGCGCGTCGGCTACATCGTCATGGTGGTGACCGTAGGCGTTTCGGGGCTGGCCGGCGCGGCGGTCAGCGCGGTGGCGCTGCTGCTCATCTCCGTACCCCTGGGACTGCTCGTGCTGGCCGGCACGCCCGTGCTGCTGTGGCTGGGGCATCTGCTGAGCAAGCCGCTGGAGCACCGCAGCGCCGCCGAGCAGGAGCAGGCGGCCACCGCCTCGGGCGTCGCCGCCGACCTGATCGCCGGGCTGCGGGTGCTCAAGGGCATCGGCGCGCGGGACGCGGCCGTCGAGCGCTACCGGGCCACCAGCCGCGACTCGCTGGCCGCCACGCTGCGCGCGGCGCGCGCCGAGGGCTGGCAGAACGGCGTCGTGCTCGCGCTGACCGGCGGCTTCATCGCGCTGGTGGCGCTGGTCGGCGGCCGGCTGGCGCTCAGCGGCGACATCACGCTGGGGCAGCTCGTCGCGGCCGTCGGGCTCGCGCAGTTCCTGCTGACGCCGCTGCAGGTGTTCGCGTACGTCAACGCCGAGTTCGCCCAGGCGCGGGCGTCGGCGGCGCGGGTCGCCGAGGTGCTGGCCGCGGCGCCGGCCGTGGTCCCCGGCGACCGGCGGCTGGCGGAGCCCGTCCGCGGCGAGCTGCGGCTGCGCGGCGTGGAACTCGGGCCGCTCGCGGAGGTGGACATGGCGGTCGCGGCCGGGGAGCTGGTCGGGGTCGCGACGACGGAACCGGCCGCCGCGGAGGCGCTGTTGCGGTGCCTGGGCCGGATCGAGGACCCGGCGGCGGGGGTGGTGGAGCTGGACGGGGTCCCGCTGACGGGGCTCGACCCGGCGGAGCTGCGGACGGCGGTCCTGGTGGCGGCGCACGACGCGGACCTCTTCGCGGGCACGGTGGGCGAGAACGTCACGGCGGCCGGCGAGGGGCAGTGGGATGCGGCGTCCGGCGGCGGGCCCGCGGACGGTGCCCGTACCGGAGCCGGCCGTACCGGACGCACCGACGGCAAGTCGCCTGCCGGCGCCGCCCGTTCCGGGCCCGAGCCGCCCGGCCGGGACCCGGGACCGGCGCTGGCCGCCGCGGCGGCCGACGAGGTGTGCCGGGCGCTGCCCCGCGGCAGCGGGACCGAGGTCGGCGAGGCCGGGCGCGCGCTCTCCGGCGGGCAGCGGCAGCGCGTCGCTCTGGCCCGCGCGCTGCACGCCGGGCGGCCCGTGCTCGTCGTCCACGACCCGACCACCGCGGTGGACGTGGTCACCGAGGCCCGGATAGCCGAGGGGCTGCGCGACCACCGCGCCGGGAGGACCACTCTGCTGGTCACCAACAGCCCCGCCCTGCTCGCGGTCGCCGACCGGGTCGTGTTCGTCGACGCCGGCCGGGTCGCCGCCGAAGGACCGCACGCCGACCTCGTACGCGACGAGGCGGCCTACCGGGCGGCGGTGCTCGCATGACCGCGACGCCCGGCCCGTACGACGACGGGCACGAAGGCCCCGGTGGGCCCGGGGACCTGCGCGGCGACGACGCCCGCGAACTGCTCCCCACCGCCACCCCCGCCCGCACCCGCGCCGCGGTGCGCGAACTGCTGCGCCCGCGCCGGGCCCTGGCGTGGACCGCGTTCGCGATGATGGCCGCCGCCACCGCCGTCGGGCTGCTCACCCAGCCGCTGCTGGGCCACATCGTCGACCTGGTCACCGACCGGCGCGAGGCCGGCGCGCTCACGCTGCCCGTGGTGCTGCTGGTCGCCGTGGCCGCCGGCCAGGGCGTGCTGACCGCGATCGGCCGGACGATGGTCTCCCGGCTCGGCGAGACCGTCCTCGCCGAGCTGCGCGAGCGGTTCGTCGAGCGGGCGCTGCGGCTGCCGCTCGACCGGCTGGAGAAGGCCGGCTCCGGCGACCTGACCGCCCGCGTCACCCGCGACGTCTCCCGCGTCGCCGAGGCGGTCCGCGGCGCGCTGCCCCAACTCGCGTCCTCCGTGCTGGCCATCGTGCTCACGCTCGGCGCGCTCGCGATCCTCGACTGGCGCTTCCTGCTCGCCGCGCTGCTCGCGGTGCCCGTGCAGGCGTACACGGCCCGCTGGTACGTCCGCCGCGCGGTGCCCCTCTACGCGCGCGAGCGCGTCGCCACCGGGGCGCAGCAGCAGCAGCTCCTCGACACCGTCAGCGGCGCGGCCACCGTACGCGCGCACCGGCTGGAGGCGCTGCACGCGGGGCGGGTGGACGCGCGCTCGCGCGCGGCGGTGGACCTCAGGCTGCGCGGGGTGCGGCTGCTGATGGGCTTCTACAACCGGCTGCACGTGGCGGAGTACCTGGGGCTGTCCGCGGTGCTGGTGACGGGGTACCTGCTGGTACGCGACGGCTCCGCGTCGATCGGCACGGCGACGGCCGCCGCGCTCTACTTCCACTCGCTGTTCGGGCCCGTGAACGTGGCGCTGGTGCTCCTCGACGACGCGCAGGCGGCGACGGCGGGGCTGGCGCGGCTGGTCGGCGTCGTGGACGCCCGGGAGCAGACGGCGCCGGGGCGGGCGGGGCCCGGGGAGGGCCCGCGGCCCGCCGTCGCGGTGTCGGTCAGCGGGGTGTCCCACGCGTACGAGCCGGGCCGGCCCGTGCTGCACGACGTGGACCTGGAGCTGCGGCCGAAGGAGAAGGTGGCGCTGGTGGGCGCGAGCGGGGCGGGCAAGAGCACGCTGGCCAAGCTGCTCGCCGGCATCCACGTCCCGGCCGCCGGGCGCATCGACGTGGGCGGGGCGGCGCCGGACGAGTCGGTCCTCACGGTCGCGCTGGTCACCCAGGAGGTGCACGTCTTCGCCGGCCGGCTCGCCGACGACCTGCGGCTGGCCCGCCCCGGCGCCGGCGACGAGGAACTGCGCGAGGCGCTGGCCCGGGTGGGCGCGCTGGGCTGGGCCGAGGCGCTGCCGGAGGGGCTGGAGACGGTGGTGGGCGAGGGCGGTCACCGGCTGACGGCGGACCGGGCCCAGCAGCTCGCGCTCGCCCGGCTGGTGCTGGCCGATCCGCCGGTCGCGGTGCTCGACGAGGCGACCGCGGAGGCGGGCAGCCTCGGCGCCCGGCGGCTGGAGGAGGCGGCGGAGCGCGCGCTCGAGGGGCGGACGGCGCTGGTCGTCGCGCACCGGCTGAGCCAGGCGGCGGCGGCCGACCGGGTCGTGGTGATGGAGGGCGGCCGGGTCGCGGAGAGCGGCACGCACGACGAACTGCGGGCCGCGAACGGGCCGTACGCGGCGCTGTGGCGGGCGTGGTCGGCGGGGCGCGCGGCGGACGCGGAGCAGGCCGGGCAGCGGGACCCGGAACAGGACCCGGAGCAGGACGCCGAGCGGAAGACGGAGCGGGACGCCCGGCGGAACACCGGGCGGAACGCGGACGGCGCCGGGCGCTCCGGGCCGTAGCGGATCGTCCGGATCACGCCTGCCGTCGGCGGGGGTACGGGTACGGGCGGCGGCCCCAGGCCCGTACCGCCGCGGCCCTCAGACGGGGTGCGGGCGGCGGGCGTCGAGCGCGGCGGCGGTCGTGACGGCGCGCCACGCCTGGTACCTGGCCGCCTCCAGCGCCACGTCGCCGGGCGGCCCGTCCCCGGAGCCGTCCGGGACGGGCTCGGGGCTGCCGGGCGGCACGATGATGCCGCCCCAGTGGTAGAAGACGTTGGCCAGCGTCAGCAGGCCGGCGCCCTGCCCGCCGTGGGCGGTGTCGACGGAGGTGAAGGCGGAGTACACCTTGTCCGCGAGCCCGCCCGCGGACGACAGCGGTCCCGTGGTGTCGATGAACGCCTTCACCTGGGCGGACATGTTCCCGAGCCGCGTCGGGGTGCCGAACAGCACCACGTCGGCCCAGTCCAGGTCGTCGACGGCGGCCTCGGGCACGTCGGCGGTCCGGCCGCGGTGCCGGGCCCAGTCGGGTCTCGCCGCTATCGCCGCCTCCCCCGCCGTCTCCGGCACGCGGCGCAGCCGCACCTGCGCACCCGCCTTCTCCGCGCCCTCCACCGCGGCGAGGGCGAGGGTGTGCACGGTGCCGGTGGCGCTGTAGTAGATGACGGCCGCCTTGACGGGGCTCTCGGGTTCCATGGTGGGCCTCTCACTCCGGGGTCCCCGGCTGGGGGATGGTTCACGATGGGGCACCCGCCTCCCCGGCGCGAGCCCTGTGACTAAGACGTGCCGGGCGCCCCAAGTGTGAGACGGCAGCCCGGCCTCACGGTCCGGCGGGCCGTTTCGTCATACGGGGGAGACCTGTCACGCGACCGAGGAGCACCCGCACCATGACCACACCGTCCGCGCCGCAGCACGGCCGCCTCGACCCGGGGCCCGCCGGGACCGCGAGCGAGCGGCGGCGGCTGACCAACCTCGCCTACCGGCTGCTCGGCTCCCTGGCCGACGCCGAGGACGTGGTGCAGGAGACGTACGCCCGCTGGTACGCGATGTCCGCGGAGCGGCGGGCCGCGGTGGTCTCCCCGGGCGGCTGGCTGACGAAGGTCGCGGGGCGCGTCTGCCTGGACCTGCTCGGCTCCGCGCGGGTGCGGCGGGAGCGGTACGTGGGCGAGTGGCTGCCGGAGCCGCTGCCGGACCGGACGGAGCTGGTCGGCGGCCGGGTGGGCGGGGCGGCCGCGGACGCGGCGGATCCCGCGGACCAGGTGACGATGGACGAGTCGGTGCACATGGCGTTCCTCGTGGTGCTGGAGTCGATGACCCCGGCGGAGCGGGTGGCGTTCGTGCTGCACGACGTGTTCCGCTACCCGTTCCCTGAGGTGGCCGAGATCGTCGGCCGGTCGCCCGCGGCGTGCCGGCAGTTGGCGTCGTCGGCCCGGCGCCGGGTCCGTACGGCGCGGCGGCCCGCGGCGGCGGAGCACCACGCCGCGCTGGTGCGGGAGTTCCGGCGGGCGTGGGCGGCGAAGGACATCGGCGCCCTGGTCGGGCTGCTGGACCCGGCCGCGGTGTCCACCCCGGACAGCGGCGGGGTGGTGCCGGCGGTGCTGGGGCCCGTCGTCGGCAGCGAGGCGATCGTGCGGGGGCTGGCGGACGTACGGGAGCAGCAGCCCGGAATCGAGCTGCTGGTGCGTACGGTCAACGGGCAACCCGGCGTGGTGGCGCGGCTGGACGGGGTCACGGTGTCGGTGCTCACGTTCGACGTGGCGGACGGGCGGATCACGCGGATCTGGGCGATGCGCAACCCGGAGAAGCTCCGCGCCTGGACGGCGGCCTGAGCGCCGGTACGGGCCGGGGCACGGCCCGTACCGGCGCTCAGAGCACGCGCTGCAGCGCGCGCTCGCGGCGGGCGGCGACCTTGGAGCCGGACTCCCGGCGCGCCATCCGGCGCAGCACCACCGGCGCCACCGCAAGGCCCAGCACCGCCCACGCGCCGAGCACGCCCACCGTCTCCGCCTGCCGCCAGGAGTCGCCGATCTCCACCGCCACCGCCGCGTCGGGCAGCATCGCGGCGCGCATGCCGAGCCCGAGCCAGTAGAGCGGGAAGACCTGCGCGGTCCACTGCAGCCAGTCGGGCAGCGCGGTGACCGGGTAGAAGATGCCGGAGATCCCGATCAGCGCGAGCACCGGGAGCTGGATCAGGCCCTGGGCGCGGGCGTCGCCGAACACCGAGCCCAGCACGGCCCCGGCGGGCAGCGTCGCCACCATCCCGAGCGCGACGATCCCCGCCAGGTGGAGCCAGCCGCCGCCGTCGAGGTGCAGGCCGTCGACCAGGAACAGCGCCGGGACCAGGAAGAGCGCGAGGTCGCCGAGAAGGCCGCCGGCGACGGAGACGACCTTGCCGACGAGGTAGCCGCCCATGCCGTTCGGGGTGGCCTTGGCGCGCAGCAGGGTGCCGTCCTCCCGCTCGGCGGTGAGCAGTTGGCTCATGGTGACCATGCCGAAGGACACGTTCATGCCGAGGATGCCGGGCAGCGTCAGGGCGCCGAGCATGAAGCCGGTGGAGTCGAACTCCCGCCCGCGCAGGAACCACAGGACGCCCAGCATCAGCAGCGGCCAGAACAGGTGGCTGAAGAGCTCGGCGCCGTTGGTGAACGACTGGCGCAGCTCGATGGCGCCGCGCCGCAGCCCGGCGCGCAGCACGCAGGCGTTCACCGCTCGCCGCCCTCCGCCGCGCGCGCGGGGGCGCTTTCCGCCGCGTGGACGAGGGCGAGGTAGGTCTGCTCCAGCGACGCGCGCCTGACCTCCAGTTCGGCGATCTCCTCGCCGTGGCGCTCGAAGAGGCCGCGGACGAAGGCGGTGGAGTCGTCGGTGGCGTGGACGCGGGGCCGGCCGCGGTGGCGCCAGCGGACGCGGTCGGCGCCCGCGATGCGGCGGGCCAGCTCCGCGGGGGTGCCGTCGGCGATGACGCGGCCGGCGTCGAGGATGACGATGCGGTCGGCGAGGACTTCGGCCTCGTGCAGGTCGTGGGTGGTGACCAGCACGGTGGTGCCGGCGGCGCGCAGGTCCCCGACGAGCCGGTGGAAGCCGCGCCGGGCGTCGGGGTCGAAGCCGGTCGTGGGCTCGTCGAGGAAGAGCAGGTCGGGGCGGCCGACGATGCCGATGGCGACGTCGAGGCGGCGGCGCTGGCCGCCGGAGAGGGTGCGGATCTTCTGCCCGTCCCGGCCGCCGAGGCCGACGGCGTCGGCGAGTTCGCCCGGGTCCCAGGGGGTGCGGCCGACGCAGGCGTAGTACGAGGCGAGGTGGGCGAGCAGTTCGCGGACCCGCCACTTGCCGTGGTCGCGCCAGGACTGCAGCACGACGCCGACGCGGGCGCGCCACCGCTCGTCGCCGTGCGCGGGGTCGGCGCCCAGGACGGTGACCTCGCCGGCGGAGCGGGTCCTGAAGCCTTCGAGTATCTCGATCGCGGTGGTCTTGCCGGCGCCGTTGGGCCCGAGGAGGGCGACCGTCTCGCCGTGCCGGACGTGCAGGTCCACGCCGTGGAGGACGTCCGCGGCACCGTAGCGCATGCGCAGGCCCGCGACCGTGACGGCCGCGGCGGCGCTCACAGCGCCTCCCGTACGCGCGCGGCGAGGGCGGCCCGGTCGACGCCCGCGAGGTCGAGCGCGCGGGGCACGGTGCCGACCTCGGCCTGGAGGAGGGCGTCCAGCACGTGCAGCGGCGTGAGGTCCTTCTTGCGGTGGGTGCCGGCCATCCGGTCCAGGGCGAGCTTGAGCGAGGCGCCGAACTGCGGGCGGCGGCCGGGGTCCGGCGTGGCGCGCAGGTCGAACGCGCCGGGCGCGACGCCCGCGGCGCCGAGGCTGTGCGCGAACTCCCGGTCCAGCGCGGCCTTCAGCTCCCCCCGGCCGAGCCCGGCGGCAGCCAGGACGCGCTGCGGCTCGGTGCCGTCCTGGGCGGCGACCGCGAGCAGCGCGTGCCGCGCCTCCATGGCCGCGGAGCCGTCCTCGCGGGCCTCGGCCTCGGCGGTCAGGAGCACCGCCTGGAGATACCTGTCGAACGTGCTCATCCCCGCCTCCTCAGCGTCACGCCGGCGGCGATGAGCCGCTTGGCGTGCTTCTTGTGCACCGCCTGGCGCGTGACGCCGAGCGCCTCGGCGACCTGCGGCCAGCTCCAGCCGGTACGCATCGCCTGCTCCACCGCGGCGTCCTCCAGCCGGTCGGCGAGGCGGCGCAGGGCCGCGACCGCCGCCAGCGCGTCTGCCGGATCCTCGTCTGCCATACAGGCAACCTAGGTTGACTAACACAGGATAGTCAACCCCGGTTGCTTGACATCGGCGAAGGCGGGCCCGCCTGTGCACACTCCTTGAACTCACCGCGCCGCTAAGGCCGTTGTGTGCGCATCCCCTTGACGGCGCGCCCCCGCGGGCGTAAACCGAATCAGGCGCGAGAGAGCGCTCTCTCCCGCTCGACCGTTCATTCCTTGAAGCCTGATCGAAGAGCCGACGACTCAGGAGACGTGACCCATGCGCGTACCCCCCACCGGTGACTCGCCCGCTCCGCCCGCAAGATCCGGCCCGTCCCGCCGCGCCCTGCTCGCCGCCGCCGCGGCGGCGGCCGCGGTGCCGGCCACGGGCCTGGCGGTCTCCCAGGCGACCGCGGCGCCGCAGCGGTCCGCGGCCCGGCCGCTCGCCGACCCGGACCTCGGGCCCAACGTGATCTTCTTCGACCCGTCCACCCCCGGCATCCAGAGCCGGCTGGACCAGATCTTCCGGCAGCAGGAGTCGGCGCAGTTCGGCACCGGCCGCTACGCACTGCTCTTCAAGCCCGGCACGTACAATGGCCTCAACGCCCAGCTCGGCTTCTACACCTCGATCATCGGCCTGGGCCTCTCCCCCGACGACACGCACATCAACGGGGACGTGACCGTGGACGCCGGCTGGTTCCAGGGCAACGCCACCCAGAACTTCTGGCGCTCCGCGGAGAACCTGTCGCTCAGCCCCGTCAACGGCACCAACCGCTTCGCCGTCTCCCAGGCCGCCCCGTTCCGCCGCATGCACGTGCGCGGCAACCTCAACCTCGCGCCCGACGGCTACGGCTGGGCCAGCGGCGGCTACATCGCCGACAGCCGCATCGACGGCACCGTGCAGCCGTACTCGCAGCAGCAGTGGTACACCCGCGACAGCAGCATCGGCGGCTGGCTCAACGCCGTGTGGAACATGGTCTTCTCCGGCGTCGAGGGCGCCCCGGCGCAGTCCTTCCCCGACCCGCCGTACACCACCCTCGACACCACGCCGATCTCCCGCGAGAAGCCGTTCCTCTACCTCGACGGCGCCGAGTACCGCGTCTTCCTCCCCGCGCTGCGCCGCAACGCCCGCGGCACCACCTGGGGCGGCGGCAGCCCGCAGGGCCAGTCACTGCCGCTGTCCGACTTCCACGTCGTCAAGCAGGGCGCCACCGCCGCGAGCATCAACGCCGCCCTGCGGGAGGGCAAGCACCTGCTGCTCACCCCGGGCATCTACCACGTCGACGCGCCGATCGCGATCGAGCGGGCGAACACCGTGGTGCTCGGGATCGGCTACCCCACGATCATCCCGGACGGCGGCGTGCGCGCCATGACCGTCGCCGACGTCGACGGGGTGCGCCTCGCCGGCTTCCTGCTGGACGCCGGGCCGCAGAACTCCGACGTGCTGCTCCAGGTCGGCCCGGACGGCTCGGCCGCGGACCACGCGAACAACCCGACCACGCTCCAGGACGTGTTCATCCGCATCGGCGGCGCGGGCCCCGGCAAGGCGACCACCAGCATGGTGATCAACAGCCGGCACGTGGTCGTCGACCACACCTGGGTGTGGCGCGCGGACCACGGCGACGGCGTCGGCTGGGAGACCAACCGGTGCGACTACGGCGTCGTGGTCAACGGCGACGACGTGCTGGCGACCGGGTTCTTCGTCGAGCACTTCAACAAGTACGACGTGCAGTGGAACGGCGAGCGCGGCCGGACGATCTTCTTCCAGAACGAGAAGGCGTACGACGCGCCCAACCAGGCCGCCATCCAGAACGGCAGCCTGCGCGGCTACGCGGCGTACAAGGTTGCCGACGACGTCGGCCAGCACGAGGGCTGGGGCATGGGCAGCTACTGCTACTACAACGTCGCCCCGAGCATCGTCCAGGAGCACGGCTTCGCCACCCCGAGGGGCTCCGGGATCAAGTTCCACAACATCATGGTCGTCTCGCTCGGCGGTCAGGGGCAGTACGCCCACGTGATCAACGACCACGGCGCGCCGACCTCGGGTACGTCGACGATCCCGTCCAAGGTCGTCTCCTACCCCTGAGCCGCACCGGCGGGTGCGCAGGCCCCGCCCCCGGTCATGCGGACGCCGGGGGCGGGGCCGCGGGGGCCCGCGGGCCCGGGCGGCTCAGGGCTCAGGGCTCAGGGCTCAGGGCTCAGGACGACTCGCGTACGACCAGCGTGGGGCGGAAGACCACCGAGGGCGGCGCGGCCGCGGGCTCCCTGATCTGCCGCAGCAGCAGCCGCGCCATCTCGCAGGCCATGTCCTCCACCGGCTGCCGCACGGTCGTCAGCGCCGGCTCCGACGCCTCCGCGGCCTCGCTGTCGTCGAACCCGACCACGCCCACGTCCTCTGGCACCCGGCGGCCGGCGCGCAGCAGCACCGGCACCACGCCCAGCGCCATCAGGTCGGAGGCGACGAACACCCCGTCCACGCCGGGGTGTTCCGCGAGCAGCCGGCGCATCGCGGCGGCGCCGCCCGCCCGGGTGAAGTCGCCCTCCGCCCACGGCAGTCCGGCCACGCCCAGCGCGGCGAGCGCGGCGCGGAACCCCTCGAGGCGCTCCTGCGCGGCCGGCATGTCCTGCGGTCCCGCCACCGTGCCGATCAGCCGCCGCCCCTGGGCGACCAGGCGCTCCGCGGCCAGCCTGGCCCCCGCGCGCTGGTCCACCTCGACGTAGGGCAGCGGCGCCGCGCGGTTCGGGCGGCCGGCCAGCACGGTGGGCAGCGCCGTCTCGGAGAGCATCCGGGGCAGCGGGTCGTCGGGGTGCGAGGAGATGAGGACGACGCCGTCGACGTGTCCCTGGCGCAGGTACGCGAGCACCTGCCGGCGCGACGCGTCGTCGTCGGCGACCATCAGCACGGTCTGCATCCCGGCCGGGCGGAGCACCTGGAGCAGCCCGCTGAGGACGCGGCCGAAGTGCGGGTCGGTGAACATGCGGCCGATGAACGGGGTGGCGACATGGCGCTGTTCGCGCTCGGAGACCACCAGCGCGACGGAGTCGGTGCGCCGGGTGACCAGGGAACGGGCGGCCCGGTTCGGCGCGTAGCTGGTGGCGGTGATCGCCTCCTCCACCTTGCGGCGCAGCGCGGCGTCGACCGTGGGCGAGCCGTTGATGACCCGCGAGGCCGTCGCCCGGGACACCCCCGCCACCCGGGCCACGTCCTCCAGGGTGGCGGGGCGGCCGGGCGGCCGGGCTTCTGTTGCCATGCAGCCTTTATACCGTCCGGCGGACGGCCGTGAGAGAGCGCTCTCTCCTCCACCCGGGACCGTACGCCGCCGAAATGTGACGTGTCCGACACCGCGGGCCGCGCCGCCCGCCGCGGCGCCGCGGCGCTCCCGGGGGGGCGCCACCACGCCGCCCTGCCACGGGACTTGCGCGAGCGCGCCGACGACGCCACGCTACCCGCCTGCGACCCGGGCCCGGGCGCCGGTTCCGGGTTGCGGATGCAGCATCATGGGATGAAGTGCGAAGCCGAGACGACAGGGCACGATGGGCGAGATGATGCAACCCGGCGATTTCATGATGGCCACGAGAAGCCGCGGCTACTCGCCGCAGCAGGTCGACCGCGTCGTCGGCGACCTGCTCGCCGAGCGGGAGGCCGCCGTACGCCATGCCAGAGACCTGGAAGCGCAGGTGGAGGCGAGCGGGCGGCATCTGGCACAGCTCCTCGAACAGGCCGCCGCGCTGGGCCCGCAGACGTACGAGTCGCTGGGTGAGACCGCCCGCAAGCTCTTCCTCGACGCCAAGGCCGAGGCGGACCGCGTGCTCGCCCGGGCCGCGGAGGAGTGCCGGGAGCTGAAGGAGGCCGCCCGCGCGGCCGCGACCGAGCGCGGCAAGGAGTCGGAGCGGCACGCCGAGCGCATACGGGCCGACGCCGAGCAGCGGGCGCGGCAGCGGATCAAGCAGGCGCACGAGACCGCGGGGCAGATCGTCGCAGACGCGCAGCGGCAGGCGGACGGCGCCCGCGAGGACGCCCGCCAGCGCGCGCAGCAGGTGACGCTGGAGGCCGCCGCGCACATCGGCGCGCAGCAGGCGGCGCAGGCCGAGCGCGAGGGCAAGCTGTCCGGCGAGACGGGCTCGCGGCTGCAGGATCTGGAGGACGCGCTGGGAGCGGCGGAGCGGCAGGCCGAGGCGGTGCGGTCGGAGTATCTGCGGCGGCGCGACGGCAACGCGAAGTACGCGACCGGGCTGCTGCGCGAGGCGGAGCTGGAGGCGGCGGACCTGCGGGACCGGGCCTGGCAGGCCGCGGAGCGGATCGAGATCCGGGCGGCGGTGGAGCAGGAACGCTACGCCAAGCACATCGAGGAGGCGCGTACGCTGCTGGCGGAGGCGCAGCAGTCGGTGGTCGCCATCGCGGACCCGGCCGGGCGGCGCCTGGGCCGGCAGCCACAGGACCGGCAGCCACAGGACCGCCGCCCACAGGACCGGCAGCCGCAGGACCGGCAGCCGCAAGAGGCCCCGCAGGCACAGCAGTCCGCGCACGCGCAGGAGCCCCGGCAGTCGCAGGGGCCCGCGCAGGCCGTGCCGCAGCAGCCGCAGCACCGGCCCCCGCCCGTGCCGCCGCAGCCCGCGCAGCAGCCCGTGACCGGGCAGCAGGGGCAGTAGCGCTCCCGCCGCGCGGCCCGGCCACGGGCCCCGCGGCGAGGCGCGCGGTCAGCGCTCGGGGACGAGCACCCCGGGGTTGAGGATGCCGGCCGGGTCGAGCGCCGACTTCGCGGCGGCGAGCGCCGCGGCGAAGGGGCCGGGGCGCTGCCTGTCGTACCACGGGCGGTGGTCGCGGCCGACGGCGTGATGGTGCGTGATCGTGCCGCCGTGGGTCGCGATCGCCTCCGAGACCGCGGCCTTGATGTCGTCCCACTGCGCCACGGTGCTGCCCCAGCGGCCCGGCGCGATGACGCCGAAGTACGGCGCCGGGCCGTCCGGGTAGACGTGCGTGAAGCGGCAGGTGACCACGCCCGCGCCGCCGGTGACCGCGCGGACCGCGCGGTGCGCGGCGTCGGTCACGGCGTGGTGGAGCGCGCCGAAGGCGTCCCAGGTGCAGGCGGTTTCGAAGGTCTCGGCGATCATGCCGTGCCGGGCGAGGGCGTCGCGCTGGTACGGCATCCGCAGGAACGCCGACCGCCAGGCCGCGCCCGCACCGCCGCCGGTACCGCTGTCGGGACCGCTGTCGGGACCGCCGTCGGGACCCGGCTCGCCCGGCCCGCCGGCGCCGGGCCGGCCGCCCGGTTCCGCAGCACCGCCGGATTCGTCCCGTACGCCCGACTCCCCCGACTCCCCCGGCACATCCGGCGCGTCCGGTGTGCCGCCGTGGTCGCGGCACAGCTCCAGCGCCCGCGCGAGCCGGTCGGCCACCGGGTGGTCCGCGGACTCGAAGCCCAGCACGAGCACGCCGCCTCCGGTGTCCACCCCCGCGTTGACCAGGGCCTCGGCCGGGTCGAGCAGCCGGCAGTTCGCCGGGTGCAGGCCGCTCTGCGCGACCGCCCGGGTCGCCGCCACCGCCGCGGTGAAGTCCGCGAAGCGCACCGACGCCCGCGCGCGCCACCGGGGCCGCGCCTGAAGCCGCAGCCACGCCTCGGTGATCACCCCGAGCGCGCCCTCGCTGCCGAGGAAGAGCCGGTCGGGCGACGGGCCCGCGCCCGAGCCCGGCAGCCGGCGGGACTCGCCGGTGCCGGCGGGTGCGACCACCCGCAGGGACTCCACGAGATCGTCGATGTGGGTGTGGAGGGTGGCGTAGTGGCCGCCGGCGCGGGTGGCCAGCCAGCCGCCGAGGGTGGAGAACTCGAAGGACTGCGGGAAGTGCCGCAGCGCCAGCCCGTGCGGGCGCAGTTGCGCCGCCAGATGCGGCCCGTACACGCCCGCCTGGATGCGGGCGGCGCGGCTGGTCGCGTCGACCTCCAGCACGGCGTCCAGCCGCCCCAGGTCGAGGGTGACGGCCGGGCGCCCGGCCGTGAAGCGCGGCTCGATACCGCCGACCACCGAACTGCCGCCGCCGTAGGGGATGGCGGCGACGCCCGCGCGGGTGCACCAGTCGAGCAGGTCGGCGACGTCGCGCTCGTGGCGCGGGCGGGCGACGAGGTCCGGCGGGTGGCGCAGGTCGCCGTGGAGGTTGCGTACGACGTCGCGGAACGCCTTGCCGTGCGTGTGCGCGGCGCGGTCCGCGGGGTCCGCGGAGCAGAGGCCGGCCAGCGCGGCGGGCGGCTCGACCCGGGGCGGGGGCAGGCCGAGGGAGGCGGCGGGCGGGGGCGGGTGGTCGGCGGGCTCGGCGGCCGACAGCAGCCGCACCCGGCCGAGCAGCGCGGCGAGTTCGGCGCCCCGCACGGCGTCCTCGACCGTGCCCCAGCCCCACCAGGATCGCGTCATACGCCCCTCCTTCCCCCGCGCCCGGGGCCGAATCCGGCCCCATCATGGCTGGAATTCCCCCCACGTGATCACCCCTTCAGGCGTTTCCGCGGTCTTGACAGCCGCCGTCCCACGGCGGCGCGGCATAGCCTCAAACGACGATCGACTGCCGGGAGTCAGGGTGTTAACAACAAGGGGCACCGCACGGTGACAGC
Source organism: Streptomyces sp. NPDC004134 (assembly GCF_042874195.1). Lineage (NCBI taxonomy): Bacteria > Bacillati > Actinomycetota > Actinomycetes > Kitasatosporales > Streptomycetaceae > Streptomyces > Streptomyces sp. NPDC004134. The sequence goes on from NZ_JBIAMS010000006.1 coordinate 99,703, forward strand.
ACCGTGCCATCTGAAGGGGATGACGTGACGCACTTCCGACACGACGGCGGTTCCGCATTCCCGGATCCGTTGCCGTACGGCATGATTGCCGTCGAACACGTGGTCCGGTCCCCCCAGGTCGTCGCGCTCGATACGGGGCCGGCGGCCTCTGACCCGGAGGCCACGATGCCGCAATCGGACGCACTTTCCCAGGCGCGTGCGCTCTTCACCGGACCGGACGGAACGGTGCGTTCGCTGGCGGCGGCGGACGGCGGCCCCTGGCGCGGGCCCACCGTCGCCGCACCCGCGGGGAGTTGCCGCCCCGGCGCCCCCATCGGCCTTGCCCACCGCGCGTCCGCCGGCCGGCTGGACGCAGGGTACGCGGGCACGGACGGGTCGATTCAAGTCATGTCGTCCGTACGGGGCCGGGGCTGGCACGCCCCGGACGAGGCCGCCGCGCCGGGGACCTGCCCGCCGGGCGCCGCCGTCACGCTCGCGCACCAGCGGACGAGGGACCAGTTGGACGCCCTGTGCACCGGCGCCGACGGCGCGGTGCTGACGCTGTGGGCCGCGGGCGGCGAAGCGTGGCACGGGCCCGCGCCGCTCACCCCGGCGGGCACCTGCGCGCCCGGCACCCCGGTCGGGCTGGGCCGGAGCGGTCCCGCCGAGCGGCTGGAGGCGGTGTTCGCGGGCGCGGACGGATCCGTACAGGCGCTGTGGGCGGACGTCGACCACCCGTGGCACGGACCCGCGGTCCTCGCCCCGCCCGGCACCTGCGCGCCGGGTACGGGGGTGACACTCGCGTCCCAGGTCGACGCCGGCCGGCTGACCGCGCTGTTCACCGGCGCGGACGGCTCGGTGCAGGTCATGCGGGCCGACGGCGGCGGCCCGTGGACGGGCCCCGAGGTCGTCGCGCCCGCGGGCAACTGCGCGCCGGGCTCCCCGGTGTCGCTCGCGCACGGGAAGTCCGCGGAGCGGCTGACCGCGGTGGTCGCCGGTGTCGACGGCTCGGTGCTGGCGCTGTCGGCGGCCGGCGAGGCGGGCTGGCGCGGGCCGGTGACCGCGGCCCCGCCGGGCACGTGCGCGCCGGCGACCGCGATCGGCCTCGGGCACCGGGCGGCGGCGCAGCGGCTCGACGCGGTGTTCGCGGGCGCGGACGGCGCCGTGCACGCCATGTGGACGCTGCGGGACGGCAGTTGGCGCGAGCCGGAGGAGATCGCGCCGCCGGGGTCCGCGGCGCGCGGGGCGGCCGTCGCGCTGACCCACCGGGGGCCCGTACCCGGCGCGTGAGGACGCGGCCGGTGCCGGTGCCGCTCGCGGCCGGGCGGGGCCGCTGCCGCGGGACACCCGTGGGCCGCCGCCCCCGGGTCAGAACACGCGGGCCACGGCAGGCCGCGGCGACGGCGAAGGCGGGCCGGTCCGCGCCCGGTCGGCCGCCGCCGTGGCGTCGCGGTGCACATTCCCTCGCGTACGCCCCGAACTCGGGGCACTCGGGGCGCCAACCCTTCTCGGTAATCTGCTAATTCGCATTACCGCTGCTGCAACACCCCTTGACGGCCTTCCGCGGGCAGCTCTAGGTTCCTCGCACAGCAGTCAGGCAATACGCATTAGCTACCCACTGTGAAGGCCCCGACTCCCATGCCAGAAGCCCCCGGCAGGCTCACCCAGCGCGACATCGCCCGGCTCGCCGGCGTCAGCCAGACCACGGTCTCGCTCGTGCTCAACGACCGCCCCGACGCCGCCAGGATCGCCCCCGAGACCCGCGAGCGGGTGCTGCGCGTGATCCGCGAGACCGGCTACGCCGCCGACCCCATGGCCCGCCGGCTGACCAAGCAGCTCAACCAGATCCTCGGGGTCTTCACCTACGAGCCCGTCTTCCCCAGCACCAGCGCCGACTTCTACCACCCGTTCCTGCGCGGCATCGAGGAGAGCGCCGAGCGCAGCGGCTGCGACCTGCTGCTCTTCACCTCCGCCCCGGTGACCGCCGGGCGGCGCCGGATCTTCCACGAGAACAACCGGCTGCGGGTCGCCGACGGCTGCGTGCTCCTCGGCCGCGAGATCCCGCACGAGGAGCTGAGCCGGCTGGTCGCCGAGCGCTACCCCTTCGTCTGCGTGGGCCGCCGCGACGACGCGGACGGCGGGCCCGTGCCCTACATCGGCGCCGACTACGTCTCCGCCACCGCCCGGCTCGTGGAGCGGGTGCGGGCGCTGGGGCACCGGCGGCTGGCGTTCGCCGGGCCGGGTGCGGGCGCGGAGTCGTCCGACGACCGGCTCACCGGGTTCCGGCAGGTGGCCGGCCCCGGCGCGGCGCATCTGGGCGCGCGCGGGGAGCCGGCCGCGGAGCAGTTGGAGCAGTTGCTCGACGCGGGCGTGACCGCGGTGTTCGTGGAGTTCCTGCACGACGCGGTCAAGTTGTACGAGGCGGCGGCGGCCCGCGGCCTGGACGTACCGCGGGACCTGTCGATGCTGGCGCTGGGCGACCCCACCGCGCCGGTGGACCCGCCGGTGGACTTCACCGGCTTCCGGCTGCGCCGCACCGAGATGGGCCGGCAGGCCGTCGACCTGCTCACCGGCATGCTGCACGGCCGGGCCGAGCACACCCGCCGGCTGCTGGACTGCCGCCTCGTCGAGGGCGTCACGCTCGCCGCCCCCGCCCGCTGACCGGCCCCCTGCCCGCACCCACCCTGCCCCACCTCCGACTCAGCACCCCAAGGAGACCCATGCACGCGGACGTCCTCGTCGTCGGCGGCGGCACCGGAGGCGTCGCCGCCGCGCTCGGCGCCCTGCGCGCCGGCCGCTCGGTGATCCTCACCGAGGAGTACGAGTGGCTGGGCGGCCAGCTCACCAGCCAGGCCGTGCCCCCCGACGAGCACACCTGGATCGAGCAGTTCGGCGCCACCGCCTCGTACCGGGCGCTGCGCGACGGCATCCGCGACTACTACCGCCGCCACTACCCGCTCACGGCCGCCGCCCGCGCCAAGCCGGACCTCAACCCGGGCGCCGGGCACGTCAGCCGGCTCTGCCACGAGCCGCGGGTGGCCGTCGCGGTGATCGACGAGCTGCTGGCCCCGTACCGCGGGGCCGGCCGGCTGACCGTGCTGCAGCCCTACCGCCCGGCGGCCGCGGAGACGGACGGCGACCGGGTCACGTCGGTGACGGTGGAGCGCCCCGGCGGCGGCGAGCCGCTGGTGCTCACCGCGCCGTACGTGCTCGACGCCACCGAGACCGGCGAACTGCTGCCGCTGACCGGCACCGAGTACGTCACCGGCTTCGAGTCCGGCGCCGAGACCGGCGAGCCCAGCGGTCCCGACGAGGCGCAGCCGCTCAACATGCAGGCGGTGTCGTACTGCTTCGCGGTCGACCACGTCGACGGCGACCACACCATCGACCGGCCCGCCTCGTACGGCTTCTGGCGCGACTACGAGCCGGAGTTCTGGGGTGCTCCGCTGCTGTCCTGGCGGGCACCGCACCCGCGGACGCTGGAGCTGGTCGAGCGCGAGTTCACCCCGAACCCGGGCGACGACCCGCTCGCCGTCGTCGCCGACCAGCGGCGCAGCGGCGGGGACACGAACCTGTGGACGTTCCGCCGGATCGCCGCCCGCGACCAGTTCGCGCCCGGGACGTACGCCAGCGACGTCACGCTCGTCAACTGGCCGATGGTCGACTACTTCGAGGCCCCGGTCGTCGACGTGCCGGACGCCGCGGACCGGCTGGCGGAGGCCCGCGGTCTCTCGCTGTCGCTGCTGTACTGGATGCAGACCGAGGCCCCGCGCCCCGACGGCGGCACCGGCTTCCCCGGGCTGCGGCTGCGCGGCGACGTCACCGGCGGCGGCGCGGACGGGCTGGCGATGGCCCCGTACATCCGCGAGTCGCGGCGGATCCGGGCCGAGTACACCGTCGTGGAGCAGGACCTGTCGCTCGACGTGCGCGGCGGCAAGGGCGCCGTGAGCTACCCGGACTCGGCCGGCATCGGCATGTACCGCATCGACCTGCACCCCTCCACCGGCCGCGACACCTACATCGACGTGCCCTCCAGCCCGTTCGAGATCCCGCTCGGCGCGCTGCTCCCGCGGCGTACGGAGAACCTGCTGCCCGCCGGCAAGAACATCGGCACCACCCACATCACCAACGGCTGCTACCGCCTGCACCCCGTCGAGTGGAACATCGGCGAGGCCGCGGGACTGCTCGCGGCCCACTGCGTCGCGCACGGCCTCACACCCCGCGCCGTACGCAACACCCCCCGCCTGCTCCAGGACTTCCAGCGCACCCTGACCGCCCACGGCGTCGAGCTGCGCTGGCCCGACATCACCGGTTACTGACCGACGGTCACCGAACCGACCCGACATCCGAGGAGGCACCCGCATGTCTTCGCCATCACGGCTCCGCACCCGGCCCGGCCGGGGAACCCTCGTCCGCGGCAAGCCCGTCGCCCTCGCCGCCGCCGGCCTGCTCGCGCTCACCGCGTGCGGCGGCTCCGACGGCGGCTCCGGCTCCGGAAGCGGCCCCGTCACGCTGCGCATGACCATCTGGACCGGCAACGAGGAGCATCTGAAGCTCCTGAACGGGATCGCCGCGGACTACCGCAAGCAGCACCCGGAGGTGAAGGAGATCAAGTTCGACACCCTGCCGGTCGAGAGCTACACCACCGCGCTGACCACCCAGATAGCCGGCGGCAAGGCCCCGGACCTGGCCTGGATCTTCGAGAACTCGGCGCCCGACTTCGTCGCCTCCGGGGCGCTCGCCGAGATCGAGGACGACGAGGACGTGCTGCCGGCGGCGAAGAAGCTGTGGGAGCACGAGGGCAAGCTCTATGCCTACCCCTTCTCCACCTCCCCGTTCGGCGTCTTCGTCAACACGGACATGCTCGAGGACGCCGGCCAGCCCACCCCCGCCGAGCTGATCGAGCAGGGCAGGTGGACCTGGGAGGAGGTCGCGAAGGCCGGCGGCGCGGTGCGGGCCCGGACCGGCGAGGCCGGCATGGTCATCCGCGACTTCGACTACAAGCTGTGGGACAACCTGGCCACCGTCTGGGACGGCTGGGGCGCAGAGCCCTGGAGCGAGGACGGCACGACCTGCGCGTTCGACGAGCCGGAGATGACCGGGGCGATGACCTTCCTGCACGACGCGATCTTCGCCGACGAGGCGATGCCCGCGCCGGGCACCACCGCCGACTTCTTCGCCGGCGAGGCGGCGATGACCGTCACCCAGATCAGCCGCGCCTCGCTGCTGGACGACAGCTTCGGCTGGGACTTCGTGCCGCTGCCGGAGGGCCCCGCGGGCTCGTACGACGTGATCGGACAGGCCGGCCTCGGGGTGCTCGGCAACGGCGACCACGTGGAGGAGGCCGTCGACTTCCTCGCGTTCATGACGAACGAGAAGAACTCCGCCGCCCTCGGCCGCTACTTCCCGCAGGCCCGCGGCTCCCAACTGGACGCGGACACCCTCGCCAAGAGCAACCCGCAGCTCAAGCCCGCGCAGCTCGAAGAGGTCGTCATCGGCGGCATCGAGAACGGGAAGGTCAAGCCCACCCACACCAACCAGGCCGAGCTCTTCGACGCCGTACGCGCCGCGCTCGACCCGCTGTGGAAGCCGGACGCCGACGTGGCGAAGACGCTCCAGGACGTCTGCTCGGCGATCCAGCCGCAACTGGAGAAGTGACGGCGCCGCCATGGCGACCCTGGAACGCGCCCGGGCCGGGGCGGCGGACCCGCGCCCGCGCGGGGACGGCCCCCGGCGGCCCTTCTGGACCGCCCGCCGCCGGGACCAGTTGGCCGGCTACCTGTTCATCGCCCCGCAGTTGCTGGGCAGCGTCCTGTTCGTCCTGATCCCGCTGGCCCTGGTCTTCTGGTACAGCTTCCACGAGTGGAACGTGCTGGCCGGCAGCTTCCACGGGGTCGGCGCGGACAACTACCGGGCGCTGGCCGACGATCCCAAGCTGCCGGGCGTGCTGCGCGCCACCGCGTTCTTCTCCGTCGGCCTGGTGGTGCTGAACCTGAGCCTCGCGCTGGCGCTCGCGGTGCTGCTCAACCAGAAGCTGCGCGGCAGCATCGTCTTCCGCACGCTGTTCTTCTCGCCCGTGGTGGTCTCGCTGGTCGCCTGGACGATCGTGTGGGGCTTCCTGCTGCAGAAGAACGGCGGCATCAACGCCGGGCTCGACCTGATCGGCGCCGAGGGGCCCAACTGGCTGCGCGGCGAGACCTCGTCGATGATCTCGGTGGTCGTGGTGCAGGTCTTCAAGAACGTGGGCCTGAACATGGTGCTGTTCCTGGCCGCGCTGCAGGGCGTGCCACGCGAGCTGTACGAGGCCGCCACGGTGGACGGCGCCGGGCGGTGGCGGCAGTTCCTGCGCATCACGGTGCCGCTGATCAGCCCGACGATCCTGCTGACCTCGATCATCACGGTGGTCGGCTCGCTCCAGGTGTTCGCCCAGATCGCCGTGCTCACCCAGGGCGGCCCCGGCAACTCCACCACGGTCCTCGTCTACTACCTCTACCAGCAGGCGTTCGAGTTCCACCACTTCGGCTACGGCGCGACGCTCTCCGTGCTGCTCTTCCTCATCGTGCTCGTGCTGACCGTCGTGCAGTGGCAGATGCGCAAGAAGTGGGTCTTCCATGAGTCATAAGCTGCCCCGGCGCGCCAGGCTCGTGCTCTACGGGGTGCTGCTGGTGCTCCTCGTCCCCTTCGTCTTCCCGACGTGGTGGATGGTGACGTCGTCGCTGAAGCCGGCGAGCGAGATCTTCGCGTTCCCGCCGTCGCTGCTGCCCGGCGACCCCGGGTTCGGCGCGTACGAGCGGGTCTTCGACCTCCAGCCGTTCGCGCAGCAGTACTGGAACAGCATGTACATCGCGGTCGTGGTGACCGCGGGCACCCTCGCGGTGTCGTCCATGGCCGGCTACGCCTTCGCGCGCATCCGGTTCCGCGGCCAGAACGCGCTGTTCCTGGTGGTGCTCACCGGCCTGCTGATCCCCAGCGAGGTCACCATCGTGCCGCTGTTCCAGACGTTCAACGACTGGGGGCTGACGGACACCCACTGGCCGCTGGTCCTGGTGCCGGTCCTCGGCGCGCCGAGCGTGCTGGCCACCTTCATCATGCGGCAGTTCTTCATCACGCTGCCGGCCGAGCTGGAGGAGGCGGCGCGGATGGACGGCCTGGGCCGCTTCGCCATCTACTGGCGCATCGCGCTGCCGCTGGCGCGGCCGGCGCTTGCGGCGGTCGGGATCTTCACGTTCCTGCACAGTTGGAACCTGTATCTGGAGCCGATCGTGTACCTCTCCACGCCGGAGAAGTTCACGCTGCCGCAGGCGCTGACGCAGTTCACCGACGCCTACGGCGGCCCGATGTGGGACGTGCAGCTCGCCGCCGCGTCGCTGACCGCGCTGCCGGTGCTGGCCGTGTTCGTCTTCGCGCAGCGCCAGTTCGTGGAGGGCCTCGCGCACACCGGTCTGAAGTGACCGCCTTGTTTCCCGTACGTTCCCTCCTGCCGCAGGAGCCGCGATGTCCCCGTCACCGTCCTCTCCGTCCTCGTCCCCGTCCGCCATGAGCCGCCGCGGCGTGCTGCGCGGCGCCACCGCCGGCGGCACGGCGCTCGCCCTCGGCGCCCTCGCCAGCGGAGCCGCCACCGCCGCGTCCACCGCCCTCGCCGGCTCCGCTCCCGGTGCCGCCGCGGCGGCCGGCGGGCCGTCGTGGGACCCGGTCCGCTTCGGCTCGTCGTACACCGCCCGCCCGCCGGACCCCGGCGCCGTCCTCCTCGGCGGGCCCGGCTTCGCCGTCCACGGCGACGGCGAGGGCGACGACACCGCGGCGCTCCAGGCCGCCGTCGACGAGGCGTCCCGCCGGGGCATCGCCGGCAAGCTCGGCGACATCCTCGGCGGCGCCCGCGACTTCCCGCACGGCGACGGCGGCGGCGTCGTCCTCGTCCCCGCCGGCGGCTACCGGCTCACCGGGCCCGTCGACGTACACGACTCGGTGCGCATCGTCGGGTTCGGCGCCCGCCGGCCGGTGTTCGTGCTCGGCGCGGCCACCCCCGGGTACGCCGCGGGAACGGCGCGCGACGTGTTCTCCTTCCGGCGGCGGCCGGTCGGCGGCCCCGTGTCGTACGCGAACAACGACACCTTCGGCTCCGGCCTGGTCAACCTCGACATCCGCATCGGCCCCGGCAACCCGGACGCGATCGCCGTGCGCTTCGGCGGCGCGCAGTCGTGCCTGCTCCAGGACCTCGACATCGACGCGGGCAGCGCCCGCGCGGGCATCGACCACAACGCCAACCTGATCCACCGCGTGCGGGTGCGCGGCGGCGAGGTCGGGCTGCACGCGTACGCCGCGTCCGCGGGCTGGCAGACGACGCTGCTGGACTGCCGGTTCGAGGGCCAGCGCCGGGCGGCGGTGTCGATGTTCAACGACGCCAAGCTGGTCGTCGTGCGGACCGCGTTCTCCGGTACGCCGCGGGCGTTCGAGTCGGCGCCGGACCAGTGGCAGCACCTCCACGTCCAGGACTCCCACTTCGAGGGCGTGAGCGACGCCGTCGCCGTGCTCAACGACAGCGACTCGCTGCCCGGCGCCGGGAACGACCTGATCCGGCGCAGCAACCAGCTCACCCTGCTCGACTGCACCGCCACCGGCACCCGCGACCTGCTGCTCCTCGCGCAGAGCGGCGCGCGCACCTCCGGCCCGCGGCCGTCCGGCAGGATCCGGGAGCTGACGTACGGGCTGCGCGTCGAGAACGCGCTCGGCCGGCGCGAGTCGCGCCGCGAGGGCGTGTACGCCGACCTCGCCCGCGGCGCGCCCGGCGCCCTCGTCCGCGCCGGGCTGCGCGCCGACACGCCCGCACCGCCGCCGGTGGGCGAGTGGGTCAGCGTCGCCGACGTGGCGGCGGAGATGGGCCGGACGATCGGCGCGGGCGAGGACGACCTCGACGTCTTCCAGGCGGCGGTCGACCGGCACGAGACGGTGTTCGTGCCGATCGGGCAGTACCTGTTCACCGACACCCTCGAACTGCGGGCCGGAACCAGCCTGATCGGGCTGCACCCGCGGCAGACCTGGCTGCTCGCCGCCGACGGCCACCCGCACTTCGCCGACCCGGACGCGCCGCGCGCGCTGCTCGCCACCCCGCGCGGCGGCCGCAACACGGTGAGCGGGCTCGGCCTGGACACCGCGCGGCGGACGGCGGGTTCCGTGAACCTGCTGTGGCGGTCCGGCGCCGGTTCGTATCTGGCGGACATCGTCACGCAGTTCGTGAAGTGGCACCCGGAGGACGTGCAGTCGGGCGACCCCGGCTACGCGTACCGCGGCGCGCACAAGTACGGCATCTGGGTGCGCGGCGGGGGCGGCGCGATGGCCACGTGTGGAGCATCAACGGCTGGGCGGAGAACGGGCTGCTGGTCGAGGACACCGACGTGCCGACGCGGCTGTACGAGGTCTCCGTCGAGCACCACGAGACGCGCGAGGTGGTGCTGCGCCGGGTCCGCGACTGGTCGTTCCTCGGCCTGCCGACGGAGGACCACATCTACGGCTGGCGCTCGCAGGCGGTGGAGATCGAGCGCTGCGCCGACATCCTGCTCGCCGGCTCGGTGCTCTTCCGCGTCGCCACCGTGCAGGGCCCGTACCCGTACGCGGTCGGGGTGCGCGACTCGAAGCGCATCACCCTGCGCGGCAACCGCGGCTACCGCGACAAGACACCGGAGTTCACGCAGTGGGGCGCCGCGCTCAGCGACACCCGTACCGGACGGACCGTGCCCGAGGCCGAGTTCACGCTGATCGCGACCTGACCGCGCCCCGACCGGCCCGGTCCCGGGCGGGTTTGGCCCGGCGATGAGCGCCGACCCGGAGCCGCTGCGCGCGACGTTCCGGTACCTGGCCGCCGAGCGCCGGGAGGCGAACATCGCGTTCATGGCGCACCTCGGCGACGTCACCGAGCACGGCACGGCCGACGAGATCGACCTCGCCGCCGCCACCTTCCGCACCCTGGACGGCTCGGTCCCGTACAGCGTGCTCGCGGGCAACCACGACGTCGACGGCTCCAAGGACGACCAGCGGGGCGACAGCCCGTACCTCGGCGCCTTCGGCCCCGACCGCTACCGCCGCATGGAGACGTACCGCGGCGCCTCGGACGACGGCTACAACACCTGCCACGTGCTCCGCGGCGGCGGGCGCGAGTGGCTGGTGCTGGCGCTGGACTGGCGGCTCTCCGACCGCGGGCTGAGCTGGGCGCAGGGCGTCCTGGACCGGTTCCCGAAGCTGCCGGCGATCCTGACCACGCACGACCTCGCCTGGTCGGACGACGACGGCGCGGCGCAGCTCTCACCTCCGGCTACACGATCGAGACGTTCGTGAGGCTGCCGGAGCCCTTCGAGGGCGACCACGCCTGGATGGGCATCCTGAGCTGGGAGGGCCGCAACGGCGACGCGGGCAAGACCACCGGCTGGTCGCCGGACGAGCCGACGTGCAGCCTGAACCTCTCCCCGGAGCGCTTCCTCCAGTTCGTCGTCTACCCGCACCGGCAGGACGCCGACCCCACCTCGTGGAGCCACACGCTGCCGGTGGGCCGCTGGATGCACCTGGCGGTCGTCAACGACGGCCGCCGCACGATCGTGTACGTGGACGGCTCGAAGATCGCCCGCAACCCCGCCCAGCGCTCCACCGGCATCGCCACCCTCGGCAAGCCCTTCGTCATCGGCGCCACGCAGTTCGACGAGCGGTTCGGGCAGGGCTTCTACGGCTGGATCGGCGACACCCGCATCGTGGCCAGGGCGCTGTCCCCGCGGGACTTCCTCGCCCCCGCCGCCCCCTGACGGGGCGGGACCCGGCGGCGCCCGGCGGCGGGCGCCGATCACGGTCCGGGGCGTTTCCTGCGCGCAGCCCGTAGGCTCGGAGGGCAACAGCAGGCAGGAACCGCGTATGACCCTGTTCGACAAGCTCAGAGCCCGGCTCGCCCGCGTCGTGCGGCGGGTCGGGCAGGCCGCGCCGCCGCGGGACGCCGTCGTCCTGCGGTGGCTCGCCTTCGTGGTCGCGGCGCTCGCCACGGCGGTCCTGGTCATCGCGGGTACGGCCCGCTCCACCGTCGCCGACGCGGGCTTCTACCGGGCCGCGCTCGACCGGGAGCACGCCTACGACCGGCTCTACGACCAGGTGCTGGTCGACCCCGAGGCGTCGGGCGTCACCCGCGACCTGCTGGCCCGGCTGCCGGTGCCCGAGGCGGTCGTCACCTCGAACCTGAAGACGGTCCTGCCGCCGACCACCGCGCGGGCCCTGGCCGAGGACGTCATCGGGGACGCGGTGGCGTACCTGCGCGGCGAGAAGGACGACCTGACCCTGGAGGTCGACCTGCGGCCGGTGCTCGACAACCTGGGCGCCGTGGGCAACGTCCACTTCGCCGACGTCGTCGCGAACCTCCAGGACAAGCCCGCCCCCGACTACGCCGCCTTCCAGTCCGATCTGGGCGAGGCCGTGAACCGGATCGCCGACGGCGAGCGCCCCGAGGGCCTGCCGACCCTCGACCTCACCGAGGAGCAGGCGAGGACCGCCACCGACACGGTGCTGCGGGCCGTACCCGCGGACGAGCGGGCCGAGCTGCGCCCGCGGCTGCTCGCCGCGCTCGGCGTCGGCGACCTGGCCACGGCGCTCGCGGAGGTCGGGCCCGCGCTCTTCTCCGGACGGGAGGAGAGCGCCGCTTCCGCGCTGCGGAACACGGCGGACGGGGTGTCCTGGGACCTGGCCTCCGAGTTCGGCTCCGGCGACGACGAGCTGCGCCCGGCGCGCGAGGCCCGCGCCTTCACCAAGCTGGGCCTGGGCTGGGTGCAGACCGGCGCGGTCCTGCTGGGGCTGGCCTCGCTGGCGGTGCTGTGGCGGTACGGGCCGCGCGCCCCGGGCCGCCGGCTGATGCGCATCGGCGGGGCGCTGGCGTGCGGCGGCGCGCTGACGTTCGTGCTGGCGCTGGTGGTGCGCGGGATGGTCGGCGGCAGCATCGCCGCCGCGCCGCGGAACTGGCCGGACTCCGCCGCCCGGCTGCTGGCCGACGTGCAGCGCACGGCGCTGGACCGGCTCTACACGGTCGCGCTGACGACGGCGGCGGTACCGCTGACGGCGGGGGTGCTGCTGGCCGCCGGCGGCTGGCTGTGGCACCGCAGGGCGACGGCGATCGCCGCGGCGCGGGCGGCGGCGGCCGAGGCGGGGACGACCGCGGAGCCGGCGGCCACGGGGGCCGGCGAGCCGGAGAGCGCCGGGGAGCCGGGTGCCGGAGAGCCGGGAACGGGCGCCCCCGGCGCCCCGGAACCCGGCGCCGCCGAACCGCCCGCCCCCGCCGCGCCCGGCACTGCCGGACATGCTCCGCCCATGCCGCCGCGCTACCGCTGGGGTGCGGTCGGCGTCGTCGTCGCCGCGCTGGCCGGCGCCGTCTTCGTACCCAACGCCTTCGGCGGCGAGTCCGACCGCCGCTGCAACGGGCGCGAGGAACTGTGCGAGCTGCGCTACGACGAGGTGGCCCAGCTCGCCTCTCACAACGCGATGGCCACCTCCCAGGACCGCTTCATCGCCCCCTTGCAGGACCCGTCGATCAGCGGCCAGCTCAACGACGGCGTCCGCGCCCTGCTGATCGACACCCACCGCTGGGAGACCCCGCCGGAGATCACCGAACGGCTGGCGGAGTCGGACTTCACCCCGACCATGCAGCGGCAGATCCGCTCGGTGCTCAACACCGTCGACCCGCCCCGCAAGGGCACCTGGCTCTGCCACGCCGTCTGCCGCGGCGGCGCGCTGCCGCTCGTGCCGGAGCTGGAGAAGATCGGCGACTGGCTGGAGCAGAACCCGTCGGACGTGGTCACGCTGGTGGTCCAGGACGGCATCAGCGGCGCCGACACCGCCGCCGCGATGCGCGAGGCCGGGCTGGAGGACGTGCTCTTCACCCCGGACGACGATCCGGACAAGCCCTGGCCGACGCTCGGCGAGATGATCGACGAGGACCGGCGCCTGGTGGTGTTCGCGGAGAAGGCGGACGGCCCGGCGCCCTGGTACCGCAACTTCTACCGGTACGGCATGGAGACGCCGTTCGCGTTCCGTACGCCTGAGGCCATGACGTGCGCGCCGAACCGCGGCGGTGAGAACAAGCGGCTCTTCCTCATGAACCACTTCATCACCAACAGCGGTGGCAGCCGCCTGGACGCGGGCCGCATCAACGCCCGCGACTTCGTGCTCGACCGGGCCCGCGAGTGCGAGCGCGCCCGCGGCCGGCCGGTGAACCTGGTGGCCGTCGACTACGCCACGATCGGCGACGCCCGCGGCGCCGTGAACGCACTCAACGACGAACGCGTCGCCCGCCACGAGGACTGAGCGGGTGTCACCGGCCCGGTGTCGCGAGCGCGGCGGTTCCCGGCCCCTCCAGCTCCTCCAGCGCCACCCGCCGCCCGGAGACGGCCAGCAGCAAGGAGAGCGCGGGTCCCCTGACTTCCGGACCGTCTCCGACGGACAGGTCGGCATCCACTGCCGTGAGCCGGACCCGGGCCGTCAGCTCCTTGGCTCCGCCGAAGGACGCGGGAGTACGGGCCTGCAGGCGCAGCGACCGCGCGACGGCCTCCGCCGGGTAGGAGCGGGTGAGCCCCAGCGGCCTGCGGATGTCCTCACCGTGGACGACCTCCTCGACGAGCCGCGTGTCCAGCGGCGCCGGCGGGGCCGACGTCCGCAACGCCACCTGCCGGAGCCGCTGCAACGTCTCCTGCGGTGAGGCACCGCGCTCGCGTTCCACGCCACGTGCGTTCTGACGGTCGAAGTCGAACCGCTCCCGGACGAGGCCGGTCACGAAACCCAGGCGGGTCGTCCGGGCCGTGTCGACCAGATGGGCGGCCACGTCCCGCACCGTCCACCCCTCACAGAGCGACGGCTGCCCCCACTGCTCGTCGTCGAGGCCCGCGAGGTCCTCGATCAGCGCCGCACGCTCCGCGTGCACCATCGGCCAGACATCGTTCTTCATCGGCGTCTCCTCCACCCGACCACATCACTCGCCCCGTAGGACCACCGCCACCGCAGGAACTCATCGCCCGGTGGGTGTGACCGGGACCACCCCGGCCTCGCGCGTCCCGCGCTCAGCGGGCGTCTGCCGGCCCGGGTACGGAGATGGTGCCGTGCGCCGGCACCCCGCGCGGCGGGAGGGGCTGACGGCGTACGGGTGGCGTGCCGGCGCCGGGCCGTACGCGCGTCAGCCCCGGTCCTGCTCCTCTCCCCCGGCGGTGGCCGCGCCGTGGCGCGCCAGGGCCGTCGCCGTCGCGGCGGCCGCGACCAGCGCCACCGGTAGCGGGACGAGGAGCAGCAGTGAGGCCGTCCAGCGCAGCGAGGCCCACAGACCCAGCAGCGCCAGCGACGGAGCGGCGAGGAACCGCGCCGGATGGCGGGCGACCAGGTGCGCCGCGCAGACCCACAGCAGCCGGCCGCGCAGCGCCGGGCGGGCCGCGCCGAGGGACAGCACGGCCGGCAGGGCGAGCAGCCCGGCCACCGCGCACGCGCCCCCGGCGGCCAGCGACGGCAGCAGCCACCCGCTCCGCGACTGCTGCCACAGCGACAGCGCCGCCAGGAACGCCGCCGCCGGCACCGCGGGCACCAGCGTCTGCGCCGCACCGAACCGCCACAGCGCGCGCAGTCCGCGCCCCCAGTCGCGGAGCCCGGCCTCGCCGTCCGCGGCGATGCGGTCGGCGGCGGCGGTGAGCGCGGCCAGCCAGGGGCCGGTGAGCACGGCGGCGACGAGTACGGAGACGGGGGTGACGCCCGGCGCGAGAAGGACGGCGACGGTGCCGGCGGCGCAGACCGCCGCCCCCGCGACGGCCAGCGCCGGCAGGCTGGGCCAGGCGCCGCGCAGCACCCGCCGCAGCACGTCGTCCTCGGCGACCGGCGCCGGCGCCTGCGCGGTGGCCGCGTACCGGATCGGCCCGGTCCGCGGGACCGCCGTCGCGTGCCGCCTCATCCGCGCAGTCCCGCCTGCGCGATGCTGGCCACGAACGAGCGCTGGAAGACCAGGAACAGCGCCAGCACCGGCACCACCACCGCCGTGATCGCCGCGAACACCACCACCGGCGAACCGCCGTGGCTGGCCTGGAGGGTGACCAGGCCCACCGGCAGGGTCATGTGCTCCGGGGTGCTGAGGAAGATCAGCGGGCCGAGGTAGTTGTTCCAGACGGCCTGGAACGTCAGGATCGCCATCGCCGCGAGTGCGGGCCCCGACAGCGGCACGATGATCCGGAAGAGGATCCACAGGTGCCCGGCGCCGTCGATGCGCGCGGCCTCGTCCAGTTCGCGCGGGATGGTGTTGAAGTACTGCCGGAAGAAGAAGATCGAGAAGACGTTGATCAGCGCGGGCAGCCAGAGCGCGGGCAGCGAGTCGATGAGGCCGAGGTTGCGCATCAGCACGAAGACGGGGATGACCGTCATCTGCGCCGGGATCATCAGCGCGCTGAGCAGCACCAGGAAGATCCCGTCCCGGCCGCGGAAGGCCAGCCGGGAGAAGGCGTACGCGGCGAGCACGCTGACCAGCAGCGAGCCGGCGGTGGCGATCACCGCGACCTGGAGGCTGTTGAGCGCCATCCGGCCGAACGGGATGGCGTCCGGCACGGCGGCGAAGTTGTCGGTGGTGAAGGGCTTGGGGATCCAGTTGGGCGGCAGTTCGAAGGCCGCCTCCTCCGCCGTGAGGCTCTGCACGACGAGCCAGACGAGCGGGGCGATCATGACGAGCCCGACGGCGACCAGGAGGAGTTCGAGGAGCAGGTGGGCCGGGCGTACGCGCCGGCGGCTGCGGATCCGTACGGTCACTGCTGGTGCACCCACTTCCGCGAGCCCCAGAACTGCAGCAGCGTGACGGCCGTCATGATCACGAAGACCAGGATGGACACGGCCGCGGCGTAGCCGATCTGGAAGGACTGGAAGCCCTTCTGGTAGAGGTACATGACGATGGTGATGGTCGAGTTCTCGGGCCCACCGTCGGGCGTGATGATCTGCACGGGGTCGAAGATCTGGAACGCCCCGATGAAGGTGACGACGGCGGCGAAGAAGATCGTCGGGGACATCATCGGCAGGGTCACCCGCCAGAAGACCTGGTGCGGCCGGGCGCCGTCCACACGCGCCGCCTCGTGGAGTTCGCGCGGCACGGTCTGCAGCCCGGCGAGCATGATGACGAAGGTGAAGCCGATGGTGTGCCAGAAGTCGATGGCGATGATGGCGGGCAGCGCCCACGCCGGGTCGGTGAACCACTCGGGCGGCGTGACGCCGATCTCGCCGGCGTAGTGGGTGACGAGCCCGAACGTCGGGTCGAGCACGTACTTCCAGAGGAGCGCGACCGCGGCCCAGGAGATGACGAACGGGAAGAACAGCGTGGTGCGGACGAAGTACGAAAGCGCCCTGTTCATCATCCGGTTGACGCCCATGGCGAGCAGCAGCCCGCCGCCGAGGTGGGTGACGACGGAGGCGAAGGCGAAGACGAAGGTGTTGGCCAGCGCCTCGTAGAGCAGCGGGTCGGAGAACATCTCGGTGAAGTTGCCGACGCCGTTGAACTCGGCCGGGGTGAGCATGTCCCAACTGAAGAAGGCCAGCACGACGGCGACGACGAACGGCCCGGCCACGAACGCGAGGAAGAGCAGCAGCGCCGGGCTGAGGAACGCGTACCCGACCCACTCGCCGCGCCGGAACCGGCCGCCGCCGCGCGCCGCCCGGCGCGGGGCGGCGGCCCGCTTGGGCCGTGCCTGGGTCAGGGTCACAGCAGCCCGCTGAGCTTGTCGTTCGCACTGCCCAGGGCCTCGGCGGCGGGCTGGTTGCCGAGGATGGCCGCCTGCCAGCCCTGGGTGATGGCGGCCTGGGCCTCCGCGCCGCGCTCGGGCGACGGGATGGGGGTGCCGTAGCCGAGGGCGGCGGGCAGGTTCTCGGTGCCGGCCGGGGCGTCGTCGGTGAACGCGGGTCCTGCGGCGACGGAGTTGCGGGCGGGGATGTTGGTGCCGCCGGAGGCGGCGTAGAAGGTGGACGCCTCCTTCGACATCATCCACTTGAGGAACTCCCAGGCGGCGTCCTTGTTCTTGGAGGCGCGCAGGATCGGCCAGCCGTCCCAGCCGACGGTGGCACCGGCCCGGGTGTTGCTCGGCCAGGGCACGATGCGCACGGAGTCGGTGAGCTCCAGCCGGCGCATGTCGAGCGTGGCCCACCGGCCGGCGCCGAAGGTGGCGAGCTTGCCCTTCCGGAGCTGGCCCGCGGCGTTGAAGTTGCCGCCCGGCTTGGGCGAGAGCCCTTCGTCGATGAGGCTCTTGACGTACTCGGCGGCCTCGACGGCGGCGGGGCTGTCGAACGTCGCCTCGTCCCAGGCGGCGTTGTGGGTGCTGGCGCCGTTGGTGAGCAGCCAGGGCATGATGTCGAGGAACGGGAACGCGAAGCCGGCGGGCAGCAGGAACGCGCCGGTCTTCGCCTTGATGCGCTCGCCGGCGGCGCGGAAGTCGTCCCAGGTCCACTCGGCTTCCGGCAGGTCGACGCCGGCGTCGGCGAAGACCTTGGTGTTGCAGTACAGGACCGAGGTGTTGTAACCGCCGGGTATGTAGTAGGTCTTGCCGTCGGTGGAGCCGTAGGTCTCGGTCCACTCCCTCAGCTTGGGGTCGGTGTCGGAGAAGTAGTCCTCGACGGTCTTCCTGTCCCTGTCCATGTACGCGTCGAGGGGTTCCAGGAGGCTCTTGGAGGCGAACAGCCGCTGGCCCTCGGTGGCGACCTGGACGATGTCGGGGACCTTGCCGCCGGCGATCTGGGTGGAGACGGTGTTGGCGAAGTTGCCCCAGGTCTCGGCGGCGATGCCGCGGGCCTTGATCTTCACCTTCGGCCTGGACTTGTTGAACTCGGCGAAGAGCGCGTTGAACGCCTCCTGCTGGGTGGCGTCGCCCAGATACACGAGGTCGAGCGAGGACGAGTCCCCCGACGCCGATCCCCCGCACGCCGCCAGGCTCCCCGCGGCGGGCGCGGCGAGCGCCGCCGCGCCCAGCGACCGCAGCACCTGACGGCGCGACATTCCTCCCGGTCCGACCCAACCCATTGCGGCTCCTCTCACTGGTCCGGCACCGGTTTCCGGCAGCGCGGACTTTTCGGCATGTACGGGCGGAACAGGGCGTGAAATCGATTTCTTGCCTGATGGCCAGCCATGCAAGCAGCGCGTCACCGCGGGGGTCAAGAGGCGTGCACGCGCAATCGCCGTACGGCCGCCGCGGGGGCGGCCGTTCGCGCCGGTACGGGCCGGGCGCCCGTGCCCGTACGGACCGGGAGCCCCGGCCGTGCGAGCCGGGCGCCCTCGTCCGTACGGACCGCGCGTCCCCGCTACGCGGGCGGCGGCGCGGCGGCCTCCCCCGCGCCCGCGGCCGCGGCGCGCAGCCGCACCGCGAGCGGCCCGCCGCTCCCCTCCGCGGACGGCTCCCAGACCGCCTCCGCCGCGGCCCCGTCCGGGCCCGCGGTGACGTGCACGACCCCCACGTGCCCCCCGGCGACGACCGGCCAGCGGCCCGGCAGCGGGTCGAGTTCGACGGTCCCGGCACCGGCGTCCACCACGGTCCGCGGCCACGCGTGCGCCAGCCCGAACGAGGCCATCGAGCGCACGTAGTGGTTGCCGCACTCCACCTCGTTGAACGGGTTGCGCACCCGCCCGTCGTAGCGGTCCCGGACGTCCGCCACCACGTGCTCCGCCGCTTCCCTGTCGCCCTGCGCGGCGAGCCCGAGGGCCGCGGTGTACTCCACGCCCGTCCATACCTCGTTGCAGTACGGAAACGGTCGCGTCGGCCGGCCGCCGCGTGGATACGTACAGTTCAGCAGCCCGTGCTCGTCACCGAGCGCGAAGGTGCGCAGATGGTTCATGTGCGAGTGGAACTCCGCGCGGTGGTTGTGCCGCAGCACGCTGCGCAGCGCCGTCCTGGTGTGCGCGGGATCGAGCCGGTCGTCGAGCCCGCAGAGCACGGCGTACGTGTGGCCGGCGAGCTGGTCGCCCATGCAGCCGGGGCCGATCTGCAGGTCGGGGTCGACGAGGTCGTCGGAGCCGACGTCGGGGTTGTCGCCGTCGTAGCGGATGCGCAGGCCCTCGGCGATGTTGTCCGCGGAGCCGGCGGGCAGCACCTTCTGCCCGTAGTATGCGCCGTTGAACAGCTCCGCGTCCGTCCTGGCCGCGCCGCCGGCCAGCACCTCCGCGCAGGTGGCGGCGAACGCGTGGTCGCCGAGGGCCCGCGCCATCCGCTCGCAGGCGGCGAGCGCGGCCAGATACCAGGACTGGTTGACGCCGCTCGGCCCGTAGTACTCGACGTCGCTGGTGCTGTGCTGGCAGCCCTCCATCAGCCCGTCGCGGTCCGCGTCCCAGCCGAGCGGGATCCAGGCGAACTCGAGCGCCCGGCGCGCGCCCGGCCAGAGCGCGGCCAGCAGGTCGTCGCGGCCGGTCAGCCGCCAGGTGCGGTAGAGCCGGACGAGGGCGCCCATCTGCCCGTCGGCGGCGGCGATGCGCCAGCCGGTGCCCTCGCGGTCCAGCGGCAGCCCGGCGCGGAAGCTCATCATGCCGCGCTCGTCCAGCGCGTGCGCGAACTCGACCTCGCGCATCGTCCAGGCCAGGTCGGGGAAGAGCTGTTCCAGCGCGTACTGGTAGTTCCACACGTGCGTGCAACTGCCGTGGCAGCTCCCGTGGTCGGGGTTGCCGCCCTCCCAGGCCAGGAAGGTGCCGTCGGCGATGCGGAAGCAGGTCGGCGTCTTCAGCACGGCGGCGTTGGAGAGCACGGCGTCCTGGACGGCGGGCGGCAGGCTGGAGGTCGTGACGGCCTCGACGTAGGCGCGGGTGCGGCGCTCGTGGTCCGGCAGCCGGGGCGCGAGCCCGCGGACCACGTCGGCGGCGTCGGAGTAGCGGGTGGCGTAGTGGTTGCCGACGGTGTCGGCGCTGTGGCCGTAGTCCGGCGGGCCCTGGAAGCGGTGGCTCCAGCCGCGGCGGTGCGGGAAGTGCCAGGCGACGGCGAAGGTGAACTCCCGCTCGGCGCCCGCCGGGAGGCGGTCGGAGACCACGAGGGAGCCGGTGGGTACGCGGGCGCCCTCGGCGGGCTCGGCCAGCCGGCCGTCCTCGGCGAAGTCGTCCCAGAAGTCCAGCAGCGAGTCGCCCCAGGAGCGGCGCGCCCAGGTCAGCCGGTGGCTGGTGACGGGCCCGCCGAGGGCGGCGAGGGCCAGCGTGCCCCAGCTCTCGTCGCCCTCGGCGACCTCGGTGGTGTGCCCGGACAGCACGGTGGCGCCGTCGAGTTCGAGGAGGCGGAAGGCGTTGCCCGCGGGCAGGCCGCCGGTGTGGCGGCGGCCCGCGACGTGCTGGAGGTTGCCGCAGACGTCGACGGCCAGCTCCTCGGCGCCGGTGTTCCGGACCGTCACGCGGTAGACGAGGGCGGGGATGCCGCTGGCGTCGGCGTCGCCGGGGACGAGCGGGTTGAAGACCCGTACGGTCGCCGCCACCGGCAGCTCCGGGTCGGTCAGCCGCACCTGGCCGAAGGGGTAGGCGGCGGCGAACTCGCCCTCGCGGAACCGGGGCAGGCCGTGCAGCGCGGACGTGCTGCCGGCGTGGCCCGCGTACTCGCCGGGGAGCAGGGCCGATTCGAGGACGCGGGTGAAGGACCCGGCGGCGCCCTCGGCCCGCAGGCAGAAGAACGAGTCGGGGGTGAAGCCCTTGGCGGGCCGGTTGAACAGCTCCCAGTCGAGCAGTTGGCCGCGCCCGCCGAAGCCGATGGAGCCGGTGCCGATGCCGCCGACCGGCATGGCGATGTGGGCGAGCCGGTCGCCTCGGTAGCGGCGTACCACCGGCCAGGGGGTGTCGTGCATGGTTCCTCGCTTCCTCGGGTGCCGGTGCGGACGCCCGGGACGTACACCCCCCGTGTGCGCGGCGTACGTCCCCGGGGCGCCCGCTGGTAGGGGACCGTATCCGAAATCGATTTCATCCGGCAGGTGCCGTACGCGGGTGATCGCGGCCGGGTGCGAGGGGAGCGGCGGAGGGGTCCGTGTCCGGATGGCGTCGCCGCCCGGGGGCGGGGAAAGCGGGGCGGCCGCCGAGCGGCGGCAGGGCGTCAGCCTTGACGCCCGGGAAGCGTGGCGAGAGCGCGGGAGCGCTGTACGCCGAGGCCGCAGGCGCCTTCGCGCTCGGCCCAGCGGTGACAGCGCCGGGCTACGGGGGCGGCAGCCGGCGCGGAGGAAGAGCGTCCGGCGAACGGCGCCGGACTACGGGGCGGCAGCCGGTGCCGGGCGGGCGCGCCGGGGACGGTGCCGGGGCTACGGGGTGGCGGTGCCGGGGTGGGCGGCTTCATATGTGAGCTGGGCGGACGGGGGTTTGGAGCATGGGCCCCACCTCGGCGGCGGCCCGCCGCAGCGGAACAGCCGGGCTCCGGCGAAAGCGGCGATGAACGGGAACAACCGGGGATCACGCCCTCCCACCCAACCCGAACCAAGGCCCGAAGCCGCCCCTGCGGGACGGTTGAATACGCGGCGCTGGGCAAAACTCCGACCCTGTGGGGGATTTGCCCTAGTTCGCAGGGGCTGTGTCCACGAGTTCGCACCACTGCGCACTCGGAACGGCCCAGGCGGCAACCGGTATACACGGGACAAGTAAAGGGACGCGGACGGGCGAAAGTCGGGCCGAGTGCCCGCTTTGCCCGGATCTGCGGGGGCGGTTACCGCAAGTTACGTCCGGATTCCTCCGCCGGGGCCGGTAAACCAGACCGAGAGCGCGTCGCGGAACGACTGGTTGCGGCGCCCCTGGTTCGGGTGGGGCCGGAGGGCTGAGCGCTGCCCGCTCCGGACCATCGCCGCTGTGGCCGGAGCGGGCTGCTCCGCTGCGGCGGCCCACGTCCGAGGTGGGCCCATGCTCAAACCCCACGTCACCCGGCTCACACACGAAGCCGCCCACCCCGGCACGGCCCTCCCGCACCCGAGAGGCCCGCACGACACCGCCCCACCCCGACACTGCCCCTCCCGCACCCGGAGACGCCCACCGGTGCGCGTGGTGCGTGGCGGCGTCACCGCGCCGCGAAGGCTCACCGCACGATCCGGCCCGGGGCCGGTCCGGGCGGCGCCCCGCCGCGGGCGCGTCCGGCATCCGGGACGGTGAGCACCACCTGCGTGCCGCCGCCCGGGGCCCGCGTGACGTCCAGGTCCGCGCCGACGAGCAGGGCCCGTTCGCGCATGCCGCGGATCCCGGCGCCCTCGCGGGCCACGCCCACCCCGCGGCCGTCGTCCGCGACCCGCAGTTGCACCGCGGCGCCGGTGCGCAGGAGGCTCAGCTCGACCCGGTCCGCCGCGGCGTGCCGTACGACGTTCGTCAGCGCCGCCTGCGCGACGCGGTAGAGCACCAGCTCCACATCCGGGTCCAGCGCCGGCAGGCCGGGATCCACGCGGCGTTCCACCCGCATCCCGGTGTGCCCCGCGAGATCGGTACCCAGCGAGGTCAGCGCGCTGACCAGGCCCAGGTCCTCCAGCACCCCGGGGCGCAGCCGGCGGGCCAGCCTGCGCACCTCCTCCAGGCTCTCCCTGGTCGTCTCCTGCGCCCGCCGCAGGTCCTCGCGGAGCGCCTCCGGCGCGCGCTCGCCCGCGCGCTTCAGCTCCAGCAGCACGGTGGTCATGCTCTGCCCGACCTCGTCGTGCAACTCCTGCGCGATGCGCCGCCGCTCGGCCTCCTGCGCGGACAGCGCGCGCCCGGTGCTGGCGGCGCGCTCGGCCTCCAGCCGGTCGAGCATGGCGTTGAACGTGCTGATGAGGTCGGCGACGTCGCCGGTGCCCGGCACGGCGAGCCGCTGGCCGGGGCGGAGCAGGTCGACGGTGGCCATCAGCCCGGTGAGGCGTTCGAGCGGGGCGAGGCCGACGCGCAGCAGGGCGGCGTTGGCGACGAGCATGACGCCCATGCCGGTCACGAGGACCACGGCCTCGGCGAGCAGGACCGACGCGGAGACGGTCACGGGCGCCAGCATCAGCACGCCCGTGGCCGTGCCGAGTACCAGGGCGTTGAGCCCGAAGATCCGCCAGAACAGGGACACGGGGCGGGGCCTCCTCGGTTCGTACGGTGCGTACCACTATGTGCGATCGGCGGACGGCGGCCGCGGGCGGGCCGGGTGCGGGAGGGGTTCACGAGGTCGTAGCAAGCGGTTACTTTCCGGAGAGGACGGGTCGTACGGCTCCGGAGGAGGCAGCGCCATGGGTCTTGCAGGAAGCGGCAGGCGGCCGCGGTTCGTGCTCGTCGTGGCGCTGCTCGCGACGCTCCTCGCCGGACTCCCGGCGCTGCCCGCGGGCGCGGCGGCGCCGCCCGCGCCACCGCCGTCCGCCCGGGTCGTGCCCGTCGACTGGCGGGACTTCGACGAAGGGCTGCCGCCGGGCGCGGACGCCGCGCGGCTGGGCGCGATCCTGGCCAACGCCAACCGCTACGCGCTGACGACCTGGTACGGCGACCGCTTCGGGGACCAGGGCGGCGAGGGCCTGCTCGACCTGGGCGGCACCGGCGAGCACTCGGTGCGCCCCGTCGCCGCCGAGGCGTTCGCGCTCGCCGCCGCGCTGGCCACCGGCGCGTACGACGCGGAGGACACCGGCGTCGCCGAGCCGGAGGCCCGCGCGACCGCCGTGCGCCTGCTGACCTCGGTGGCCGGGCACCACCGCGCCACCGAGGCGGGCGGCTGGGGCGACGCGTGGCAGAGCGCGCTGTGGGCGGCGATGGCCGGGTTCGCCGGCTGGCTGCTCTGGGACGACCTGGCGCCCGCGGAGCGGGAGTGGGTGCGCGCGATGACCGAGTACGAAGCGGACCGCTTCCGCGGCTACGACGTGCCGTACTGGAAGGACCGCGACGGCGTCGAGCAGACCCCCGGCGACAGCAAGGCCGAGGAGAACTCGTGGAACGCGATGCTGCTCCAGGTCGCCACCGCGATGATGCCGGGACACCGCAACGCGCCCGCCTGGCGGCAGGCGAACCTGGAGCTGATGATCTCCGCCTTCGCCCGCCCCTCCGACCTCGGCAACCGCCGGGTGCTGCACGGCAGGCCGGTGTCCCGCTGGGTCGGCGGCTGGAACGCCGAGGAGGACGGCCTCGTCGTCAACCACGGCATCGTGCACCCCGACTACATGGCCACCGCCGTGCAGAACACCCACGCCGTCCTCACCTCCGCGCTCGCCGGCGAACCCGCCCCGCGCGCGGCCCTGCACAACTTCGACGTCGTCTACGCCGCCCTCGCCGACCGGCGGTTCACCAGCCCGCCGTACGCCGCGCCCGGCGGCACGATGTACGTCCGCGGCTCGGACGAGATCTACTTCCCGCAGGGCACGAGCTGGGGCCCGTCGCGCCGGATGGACTTCGTCGCGATGGACGTGGTGGCGCGCGAACTGCGGCTGGACGGCCGCGCGAGCACCGGCGGCGCGTACTGGGAGCGGCTGCACGCGGGCCGCGCGCTGGCGATGCAGGAGCGGCACGCGGACGGGCGGACGTACGCGCCCGAGGACGCGGACCCCTACCAGGGCCGGGAGGAGTGGGTGGCGATGCACGCGGGCTGGGCGTATCTGACGCGCTGGCTGGTGCACCAGGACGCGGTGGAGATCACGAACAGGGCGTACCCGGGCGGAAGCTGACCCCACCGCCCTGCCTGCCGGCCGGCAGGCGGGCTACGGGCCGGGCGGCGTCGCCAGCACCGCGAGAACCGACTTCGTGACCACGTCGGAGAGCTCGTCCGGCGCCATCTCCAGCCGGCCGGCGCGGACTTCCTCCGCGGCCCCGTGCAGGATGTGCTGCACGACGCCGACGAGCCAGGCGGTCGGCATGTCGGTACGGAAGACGCCCTGGTCCCGGCCGCGGCGGACGAGTTCGTCGACGCGCGCCGCCGGGCCCGCGTGCAGCTCCCGCACCCGGCCCGCGGGCAGCACGCCCTGGGCGGCGGTCAGCAGCGCCGCGGACTCGGCCACCAGCGCCCAGCTCGACACCAGCAGCCGGTGCATCGCCTCGTACGCGTCGCCCGTCAGATCCACCGCCGCCAGCGTCCGGTCGCCGTCCTCCACCGCGTCCCCGAGCGCCGCGTCGACCAGGTCGGCGCGGGTCTTGAAGTGCCCGTAGAGCGTCATCCGCCCCACGCCCGCGGCCTTGGCGATGTCGTCGGTGGTCGCGGCGGGATCGGAGCGCAGCTCCTCCCGGGCGGCGGCGACGATGCGGGCGATGCTGCGCTCGGCGTCGGCGCGGCGGCGCGGGCGCGCGGCGGCCCGGGGGCGGGGGGAGGCGGTCACGCGGGCCAGCTTAACTCGTACGGGAATGTTTGCGTTACAGTCCTCGGTTAGAACTCGTACACCAACGTACGAGATACCGGGAGGGCACTGATGACTTCGCACGAGGCCGGGCACACGACCAAGGAAGGGCGGCACCCCGCCCGCTGGCGCATCCTCGGCTTCCTCGGGGTCGCCCAGCTCATGCTGATCCTCGACGTCACCGTGGTGGCCATCGCGCTCCCGCACATCGGCTCCGACCTCGGGCTCGGCCGCGCGGCGCTGACCTGGACGGTCAGCGCGTACACGCTGACGTTCGGCGGGCTCATGCTGCTCGGCGGCCGGATCGCCGACCTGATCGGCCCCAAGCGCGTGGTCCTCGCCGGGCTGCTGGTCTTCACCGCGGCGTCCCTGACCACCGGGCTCGCCGAGTCCGGCGGCACGCTCGTCGGCGGGCGCATCGCGCAGGGCGTCGGCGCGGCGCTGCTGTCGCCCGCGGCGCTGTCGCTCGTGGTCACGCTCTTCGACGGCGAGGAGCGCAACAAGGCCCTGGGCATCTGGTCCGCGCTCGGCGGCGGCGGCGCGGCGCTCGGCGTCCTCCTCGGCGGGCTGCTGACCGCGGGCCCCGGCTGGCCGTGGGTCTTCTACGTCAACGTGCCCATCGGGCTCGTCATCGTGGCCGTGCTCGCCGTGCTGCTGCCGGACCGCCCCGCGCCCGCGGCGCGGCCGCGGGTGGACCTGCTCGGCGCGGCGCTGGTGACCGCCTCGACGGCGACGCTGATCTACGGGCTCATCGACGCCGGCGAACGCGGCTGGCTCACCGCCCGCACCGCCGGGCTCGTCCTGCTCGCGGCCGTCGGCTACCTGCTGTTCACCGTCTGGCAGCGGCGCGCCCGCAGCCCGCTGATGGACGTGCGGCTGCTGGCCAGGCGGCCGGTGGCCACGGGCGCGTTCCTCATCCTGATGGCGACGGCGCTGATGGTGGCCGTGTTCTTCCTGGGCACGTTCTACTACCAGCACGCCCGCGGCTACGGGGCGCTGCGCACCGGGCTGCTCTTCCTGCCCGTCGCGTTCGCGGCGATGCTGGGCGCGGACCTGACGGGCCGGCTGATCGGCCGGACGGGCGCGCGGGCGCCCGCCGTCGCCGCGCTGACCGCCGCGGCGGCCGGGCTCGCGGTGCCCGCGCTCTCGATGCGGCCGGTGACGGTCGCGATCGGGGTGACGGTCGCGGCGCTGGGCACGGGCGCGATGTTCGTGGTCGCCTCGGCGACGGCGCTGGGGCAGGTGGCGCCGCACGAGGCGGGGATCGCCTCCGGCATCGTGAGCACGTTCCACGAGTTCGGCGCCTCGCTGGGCGCCGCGGTGGTCTCCAGCGTGGCGGCGGCGAGCCTCGTCGGCAGCACGCTGGCGGGGTTCACCGAGGCGTTCACGGTGGCGGCCGTCGCGGCGGCGGTGTCGGCGGCGGTCGCGGGGGCGCTCACCCCGGGACGGACGGCACCGGCGGCCGCGGAGCCGGCGGCCTGAGCGGGCGGCCGGGGACGGCTGCCGCAGTACGGGGGGCGGCGGGGTGCGGCCACCGGGCCGTACCCCGCCGGTCTCCCGGCCGGGGGCACGCCGCCGGGCCGTCCGCCGCTCGCGCCCGGTGCGGTGTCAGGGCTCGATCAGGCCCGCGCGGATCGCGTACCGGGTCAGCTCCAGGCGGTCGCGCAGGCCCAGCTTCTGCAGCAGGTTGGCCCGGTGCCGCTCCACCGTCTTGGCGCTGATGACCAGCAGGTCCCCGATCTCCTTCGAGGTGTGTCCCTCGGCGACGAGCTTCAGGATCTCCTCCTCCCGCTCCGTGATCGGCCGGGCCGGCAGCGGGTCGCCCTGCCGGGCGCGGTCGAGGTAGCGGCGGATGAGGGCCGTCTCGGCGCCCGGGTAGATGAACGGCTCGTCGCGCAGCGCGGCCCGGCACGCCTCGACGAGGTCCCGGTCGGCGACGGACTTCGGCACGTAGCCGGCGGCACCGGCCTTCAGCGACTCGAAGAAGTACTGCTCGTTGTCGTGCATCGTCAGGATGAGTATCCGCAGCCCCGGCCGCAGGCGGCTCAGCTCGCGCGCCGCCTGGAGCCCGGTCAGCCGGGGCATGGCCACGTCCAGGATCGCCAGGTCCACGGCCACCGCCCGGTCCCGGACGAGCGCGACGGCCTCGGCGCCGTCGCCCGCCTCCGCGGCGACGGCCAGGTCGGGTTCCGCGTCGAGGATGAGGCGGATCCCGCGGCGTACGAGGGCGTGGTCGTCGGCGAGCAGGACGCGGGCCTTGACCGCTCGGTTCATTCGCGGGTTCCCTGGGGACGGTGGACGCAGCGGGCGGGACCGGGCCTGACCGGGGCTGCGACCGGCGGAGAAGACGACTGTCCCGGCACTGATGGTGGCCCGGCGGGAGCCCGGCTGTCCATCCGTGCTGACACCCATGTTCCCGCCGTACGACGGGATGGCACGATATCCGCTGCGCCGCGCGGGGGGATCGGCTGCCCGAATCCCGGGGCCGCGGACGCGCGACAATCAGCGAAAGCCGGAAAGGGGACGGGCCGTGCCTGCTCCAAGGATGAGCACCACGCCACTGCCGGGCATCGGTGTGAAGTACGACCTCACCACTCGTGCGCAGAAGAAGCACCTGTCGGTGATCGCGCACCGGGACGGCACCCGGTCGATCAACGTCTACCGCTCCGACGACCCGGACGCCTGCATGCAGTCGCTGCATCTGAACGGCGCCGAGACGGCGGCGCTCATCGACGCGCTCATGCCCTCGCACCACAGTCCCAACCTGCTGCACACCACCGACCTGGGGCTGGTCGCCGAGCGCGTCGAGCTGTCGGCCACGTCGTACTGGAACGGCCGGGTGCTGGGCGAGACGCGGATCCGTACCGAGACGGGCGCGTCGATCGTGGCCGTGCTGCGGCGCGCGGAGGCCATCCCCTCCCCCACCCCCGACTTCCGGTTCGCCGGCGGCGACACGCTCATCGTGATCGGCACCCGCGAGGGCATCGAGGCGGCCGCGGCGCTGCTCGGGCGGGAGTGAGCGCTTGCACTCCTACGCGGTTTTCCTCATCGAGTTCGGTGCGATCATCCTCGGGCTCGGTCTGCTCGGGCGGTTCGCGGGCCGCTTCCAGTTCTCCCCCATCCCGCTGTACCTGCTGGCCGGGCTCGCCTTCGGCGAGGGCGGGCTGCTCCCGCTGGGCGCCAGCGAGGACTTCGTGGCGATCGGCGCCGAGATCGGCGTCATCCTGCTGCTGCTGATGCTGGGCCTGGAGTACACGGCCAGCGACCTGGTCTCGAACCTCAAGACCCAGTACCCCGCCGGGGTCGTCGACTTCACCTTCAACGCCCTGCCGGGCGCGGTCATGGCGCTGCTGCTCGGCTGGGGCGGCGTGGCGGCCGTGGTGCTGGCCGGCGTCACCTGGATCTCCTCCTCCGGCGTCATCGCCAAGGTCCTCGGCGACCTCGGCCGGCTCGGCAACCGCGAGACTCCGGTGATCCTCAGCGTGCTGGTCCTGGAGGACCTGGCGATGGCGGTGTACCTGCCGATCGTCACCGCGCTGGTCGCCGGCGTCGGCATCGCGCAGGGCAGCGCCACGCTGGCCATCGCCCTCGGCGTGGCGGGCGCGGTGCTGTTCATCGCCGTCCGCTACGGGCGGCTGATCTCCCGCTTCGTCTCCAGCGACGACCCCGAGAAGCTGCTGCTCGTCGTCCTCGGGCTGACGCTGCTGGTCGCCGGGCTCGCGCAGCAGCTCCAGGTGTCGGCGGCGGTGGGCGCGTTCCTGGTGGGCATCGCCCTGTCGGGCGAGGTCGCGGAGGGCGCGCACAACCTGCTCAGTCCGCTGCGGGACCTCTTCGCGGCGGTGTTCTTCGTCTTCTTCGGCCTGCACACCGACCCCCAGTCGATCCCGCCGGTGATCCTGCCGGCGCTGGCGCTGGCGGTCGTGACCGCGCTGACGAAGATCGCGACGGGGCACTGGGCGGCGAAACGCGCCGGGATCTCGGCGAAGGGCCGCTGGCGGGCGGGCGGCACGCTGGTCGCGCGCGGCGAGTTCTCCATCGTCATCGCGGGGATCGCGGTCACCGCCGGGGTCGAGCCCGAGCTGGGGCCGCTGGCGACGGCGTACGTGCTGGTGCTGGTGATCGTCGGACCGCTGGCGGCGCGGTACACGGAGCCGGTCGCGCTGCGGGTCACGGCGTGGCGCGAGGAACGGCAGGCGGAGCGGGAGGCGCTGGCCGCGGAGCACGCGGCGGCCGCGGCCGGGGCGGACGCGGCCGGGGCGGACGCGGAGGCGGCGGCGGACGCGGAGGCGGATGCCGGCGCGGACCGGGCCGGGGACGGGGAAGCCCTCGCGGAGGCCGGTGCGGCCGAGGTGCCGCGGCTGCCGGCTCAGCGGGGCGAGACGGCGCCGGCGGAGGACGAGCGTTCGCCGGGCAGCGGCGGCGTGTAGCGCAGCAGGACGAGCGCGGAGTCGTCGTCCAGTTCGCCGCCGCAGTAGACGCGCATGTCGGCGTTGAGGGCGGCGAGCACCTCGGCGGGCGGGTCGTCCGGGCCGAGGCAGGCGGCGTAGCGCGGGGCCAGCGGGTAGAACTCGCCGGCGGCGTTGCGGGCCTCCAGGGCGCCGTCGGTGACGAGGAGCAGTTCGTCGCCGGGGGCGAGGATCAGCTCGGTGGTCCTCGCGGAGGTGCCGCCGGGGGCGGCGGCGGGGTCGATGGCGGGGTCGGTGGCGGTGACGAAGCCGGCGTCGTCGGGTCCGCCCGCGGCGGCGGAGTCCCCGTACTCGCCGCCGGAGCTGTCCTCGGGGGCGGGGTCGCGGAGCAGGCCGAGGCCGATCGGGGGGTGCGCGGCGACGGGGACCTCGCGCACCTCGCCCGCGACGTTGCGTACCAGCGGCGGGGGATGCCCGTACGACAGGAGGGTGCAGCGGCCCCCCGTGGTGACCTCGACGAGCAGCACGGTGACGAAGTCCTCGGGACCCGCCTCGCGCAGCACGCTGTGCTCCATCCGGCGGGCGATCAGCGGCAGGTTCCGCTCGTCGTGCCCGACGGCGCGGAAGACGCCGAGCGCGCCGCCGCTGATGCGCACGGCGGGCAGCCCCTTGCCGCGTACGTCGCCGATCACGGCGCGCAGCCCGGAGCCGGTGTCCACGACGTCGTACAGGTCGCCGCCGACCTGCGCGTCGTGGGCGGCGGACGCGTAGGTCGCGGCGACTTCGAAGGGCCCCACCCGGCGGGGCGGCACCGGCAGCAGCGCCCGCTGCACCACGTCCGCGATCCGCTGCGCCCGCGCGAGCCGCGCCTCGCGGTCGACACGCACGGCCTGGACGACGAGCCCGAGCCCGGTGGCGCCGACGACGGCGATGAACCGGGCGAAGAACTGGGCGTGCCCGGCGTCGTGGTTGTACCAGCTCAGCAGCGCGGCCAGGGCCACCCCGAGCGCCCCGGCGGCCATGACGGCGCGCCGTCCGCCGTTCACCGCGACGAGTACGGGGATGACGGAGAACAGCGCGCCGAGCGAGTGCCCCTCGGAGGTCACGATGTCGGCGAGGGTGATGACGACGAAGAGCGTCGCCACGAACCACTGGGACGAGACGATCGCGGCGGCGGGCATCCCCCCAGCATGCGCGGCGGACCCCCGCCCGGGGGGACGGCCCGCCGGGCGGTACCCCCAGCGGCGGGCGCGACGGCGGCCGGGAGGCCGCGGTACGGACCCGGCCCGGCCGCCGGTCGGGCGACCGGGCGGGGAGGTGGTGCGGTGGCGGCGGGGCCGGGGGCGGGACCCCGCGGAACGGCCCGCCGCGGTGCGGCGGCCGGCCGCAACCTCGTCGGCGGCGCGGCGCCGCGAGCGCGCAGTGGCCGCCGCGTTTCGTGCGCGGCCGCCACCGGGCCCGCCGCGTGCGGCCGCGGCGGGCCCGCGGGCGTCACTCCGGTGGGCGAGCGGTACCCGCGTCCAGGTGCAGGCGGGTGCCGCTGAAGCGGGCGCGCATGCGGCGGTCGTGGGTGACCACGACCAGCGCGCCCGCGTAGTCCGCGAGCGCCTGCTCCAGTTCCTCGACGAGCGCCGGCGACAGGTGGTTCGTCGGCTCGTCCAGGAGCAGCAGGTCGACCGGCTCGGCGATGAGCCGGGCGAGGTCGATGCGGCGGCGCTGCCCGTACGACAGCTCCCGCACCCGCAGCCGCAGGTCCGCCGGGCGGAACAGGCCGTACGACAGGAGTTGCGCGGCGTGCTCGTCCGGGGTGCCGGGGCGGCCGGCGGCGTACGCCCGCAGCACCGTGGTGCCGGCCGGCCACACGGTCTCCTCCTGCCGCAGGTGCCCGACCCTGCCGGGCACCCGCACCGTCCCGGAGTCCGGGCGCAGCTCACCGGCCAGCACCCGCAGGAGAGTGGTCTTCCCGGCGCCGTTGGGCCCGGTGACGAGCAGCCGTTCGGCGGCCCCGAGACGCAGCGAGGGCAGCCGCAGCCGGTCCCCGACGACGACGTCCGCCAGTTCGGCGGCGGGGACTTCCGCAGCGGGTTCCGGATCCGCGGCGGTGCCGGCGGCCGCGGCCGCCGGACCGGGCACCTCGGCTTCTCGCCGGCCGGCGGCCGCGCCGCCCGCCGTCGGCGTCGCCTCCCGCGTCCCCGCATCCCCGGCAGCCGGTCCGCCGCCCGGCCCTCCCCCGTCCGCGGCACCCGTGCCGCCCACGCCGGGCGCCACCGCGCCCGGGCCGCCGGACTCCAGCCGGGCGCGGAACACCAGCGGCTGCGGCGGGGGCGGGGCCGGGTTCGCGGTGAGGCGGGCCACCCGCTCCTTCGCGTTGCGGATGCGGACCGAGGCGCCGTGGGTCCTGCTGCGGGTGCGGAACGCGCCGTGGCCGAAGACCGCCAGCGGCTGGGACCGCGGAATCGCCGCGAGGCGGGTCGCGGCGGACTCGGCGAGGCGGCGGTTGCGGTCGAGTTCCGCGCGCCACTCCTCGTACTCGCGCAGCAGACGGGCGCGTTCCGCGGCCTTCGCGGTGAGATAGCCGGCGTAGCCGTCGCCGTAGCGGGTGACCCGGCCGCCGTCGACCTCCAGGACCGTCGTCGTCAGCCGTTCCAGGAACAGCCGGTCGTGGGTGACCGCGACGACCGTGCCGCGGTGGGCGCGCAGGTGGTCCTCCAGCCAGGCGACCGCCCGGTCGTCCAGGTCGTTGGTCGGCTCGTCGAGCAGCAGGACCTCCGGGCGGGCCGCCAGGGTCGCGGCCAGCGCGAGGCGGGAGCGTTCGCCGCCGGAGAGTGTCCCCAGCCGGCGGTCGCGGGCGAGGGCGGGGAGGCCGAGGCCGGCGAGGGCGGCGTCGACGCGGGTGTCCGCGCGGTAGCCGTCGCGGGTCTCGTACTCCTCGACGAGCCGCCCGTACGCGGCCAGCGCCGCGTCCAGCGGCGCGCCCTGCGCCGCTCCCGCGAGCCCCGACTCGGCCCGCCGCAGCTCCGCCTCGAGCGCGCGGAGTTCGGCGAGCGCCGTGTCGACCGCGTCCTGGACGGTGGCCTCCGGCGGCAGGCCGAGGCTCTGCGGCAGATAGCCGAGGCCGCCGGGGGTGGCGAGGGTCGCCTCGCCCGTGTCGGGTCCGATCCGGCCGGCGAGGAGACGCAGCAGCGTGGACTTGCCGGAGCCGTTGTCTCCGATGACGCCGGCCTTCTCGCCGGGACGGACGGTGAGCGTGACGTCGCCGAGGACGGTGCGCTCGCCGTAGCGCTTGGTGACGGTGTGGAGGGTGAGTTGTGCGGTGGTCATGAGGTGGATGCCCCTGTTCCCGGCCGTGGCCGCTCGCGACGGATCGAGGACGGGTCCGGGCACGAGAGCGCACCGCGGCGCCGCGCCGAAGTGCGGGGGAAGCGGGACTCGCGCACGGACGGGCGCGACGACGTGCGGAGCGTGGCTCTACGCGGTCGTGCGCCCGGGGGTGATCACAGCGTTCCCATACCGTCAACGTACGCGACGCCGCCCCGCCATGGCAATGTCCATTTCCGGCGGGGCCGGAAGCTCCGGGCCCTTGTAGAGTTCACGACGACGACGCGATGCCGCTCCGGTGGCCGGCGGAACCGCCGGCCACCGGAGCGGCATCCGTATGGGTGGCCGCCCCGCGGGCGTTCGGTCCGTCGGCCGGGTGGTGCGGAGGTCAAGGGGTGGGAGTCATGGCGTACGGAAGACGCGTGCGTCGCCGGGGCGTTCCGGCGGCGTTAGCCGCGATGCTGCTCGCGGGCACGGCGGCGTGCGACAGCGGCGGCGAGGCGGAGGGTAGGGCGACCGCGAGCAAGAGCGCGCCGGCGGACGGCGATGCGGCGCCGACGCGGGCACCGCGGCCCGAGGCCGATCCGGAGAAGGTCCCGCGGACCGCGGCCGAGGCCCGGCGGCTGGTCCGGGACGTCCTCGCCGAGCCGCAGCACTTCGGCCCCGAGACGGTACGGGCGACGCCGTACGAGAGCGACCCGGCGCGCTGGACCGTGCTCGCCGAGGACTGCGCGTGGCGCACGCAGGGGCTGCCGGAGGACGTACTGGCCACGCGCACGCGCTACTTCGAGATACCCGCCGCGGGCGGCAAGGGGGCCATGGAGGTTTCGGCCACCGTCACCGTGCACCGCACGACCCTCGACGCGGCGTGGGAGCAGGCGCGGATGCTGGAGGAGGCCGTCGGCTGCCCGGAGCAGACGCTGCGGGCGGGCGAGCGGCTGACGGGCCTGACGTCGCTGGCGCTCGCGTACGGCGAGGGCGCCAACGAGACGAGCGACGACTCGCTGTCGGAGCGCGGCGAGTGCCTCGGCGACAGCCGGGGCGGGCCGTACCCGTACGCGTGGGACCAGTCGACGTTCGGCCCGGTGGTCGTCGGGGTGTCCGTCTGCGCCGGGGAGAAGACCGCCGCCGGGGACATCGCGGGCAAGAGCGTCAAGCCGCTGGTGACGATGATGCAGCGGGCCCAGGAGGCGATCGCCCGCGAGGAACCGGGAGACACCGGGGACGGCTCGGCGGGGACGAAGGAGGGCGACTGATGGAGCGGTTGCACCCCTCCGACCCCGCGCACCTCGGCGGGAACCGGCTGCTGGGCCGGCTCGGCGCCGGCGGCATGGGCGTGGTCTACCTCGCCCGCACCCGGGCCGGCGCCCCGGCCGCGGTCAAGGTCATCCAGCCGGAGTACGCGGAACGGCCCGAGTTCCGGGCCCGGTTCCGCCGCGAGGCGGCGTCCGCCCGGCGGGTCGCCAGCCCGTGGGTGGTGCCCGTGCTCGACGCGGACACCGAGGCCGACGCGCCGTGGCTGGCCACGGCGTTCGTGCCGGGCCCCGCGCTGGCCGAGGCGGTCGCCGCGTGCGGCCCGCTGCCCGGCCACGGCGTACGGGTCCTGGGCAAGGTGCTCGCGCGCGCGGTCGCCGCGGTGCACGACGCCGGCCTGGTCCACCGCGACCTCAAGCCCGGCAACGTACTCCTGGCGCTCGACGGCCCGCGGCTCATCGACTTCGGCATCGCCCGGCCCACCGCGGCCGAGGAGACGGAGCTGACGTCCGACAGCATGGTCGTCGGCACGCCCGGGTTCCTCTCCCCCGAGCAGGCACGGGCGCAG
Organism: Streptomyces sp. NPDC004134; assembly: GCF_042874195.1. NCBI lineage: Bacteria > Bacillati > Actinomycetota > Actinomycetes > Kitasatosporales > Streptomycetaceae > Streptomyces > Streptomyces sp. NPDC004134. The sequence goes on from NZ_JBIAMS010000006.1 coordinate 134,479, forward strand.
CAGGTCGGCCCGGCGAGCGACGTGTTCTCGCTGGGCTGCGTGCTGGCGTACGCGGCCACCGGCCGGCCGCCGTTCGGCACCGGCGCCGCGGACGCGCTGCTCTACCGCACGGTGCACGACGAGCCCGATCTCGACGGCCTCGCGGACGAGGGACTGCGGGCGCTGCTCCTGCGGTGCCTCGCCAAGGCGCCCGAAGGGCGCCCGACCGCGGCCGGGTTGGACGCCGAGCTGGACGCGGACGCGCCGGAGGGCGACATCGACTGGCTGCCGGACGCGGTGGTGCGGATGGTCGCCGAGCGGTCGGCGGAGATGCTGCAACTGCCCGGCGTGGAGCCCACCGAGGTCACCGGGACGCCCTCCGGGGACGCGGCGGACGTGGACACCACCGTGGCCCCGGCGGCGCCCGCCCGCCCCGGCCGCCGCCGGGTTCTCGCGCTGGCGGGCGGCGGCGCCGCGCTCCTCGCCGCGGGCGGCGGCGCCGCGCTGTGGGCGGTGCTGCGCGACGACGGCGAGCCGCCGGCGGAGACCCGCGGCCCACGCCGCACGCTGGGGCTGCACGCAGATCTGACGGGACCTCAGAAGGAGGCGGGCGCGGCCCAGGAGCGGGCCGCCCGGCTGGCGGTGGAGCAGTTCAACGCCCGCAAGGGCGCGCCGTTCACGCTGGAGCTGACCGTCGCCGACGACCGCGGCGACCCGGCCCGCGCGCTGGCCGTCGCGCGGCGGCTCGTCGGCGACCGCGACGTGCTCGCCGTCCTCGGCCCCACCGGCTACGCCTCCACGCAGGCGGCCCTGGACGCCTACGACGGCGCGGGCATGCCGCTGCTGACGGTCTCGGAGGGGTCGTACAGCGCCGCGCAGGCGGCGCTGGCCAACGCGGAGCCGAAGGCGTACTTCCACGCCACCGCTCTCAGCCTGCGGCACGCCTTCACCACCGTGTACGTGCTCCTGGGGCAGGGCGCGGCGAACGTCGGCCTGCTGTCCGACCGGGCGGGCGGGATCCGCGCCTTCGAGCACAGCACCATCGCGCACAAGGCGGCGGCGGGCGCGGAGCTGGGCCTGTACTTCCGCGTCGTACCCGCCGCCGCGGACGCCGGCGCGCTGGGCCCCGTCGTGGCGGACATCGTCGACCACGGCGTCGACGGCTTCTTCTACACCGGCACGCCTGAGCGCGCCGCGGCGGTGGCGCGCGAGCTGGCGAAGCGGGGCTTCGACGGGCCGCGGTTCCTCGACGAGCCCGCGGCCGGCGGCGCGTTCACGGCCGCGGCGGGCGCCGCCGCGGAGGGCTGGCAGACACTGACGCCGTACACCGGCGCGGACGCCGAGCCGGTACGGGACTTCACCGCCGCGTACCGCAAGCGGTTCGACGCCGCGCCCGGCCCGTGGGCGGCCGAAGCGTACGACGTCACGCGGCTGCTCGCCGACCGGCTGACCGCGCTCGCGCGCAGGAGCAGGCGCAGGCCCACCCGCGAGGCACTCGCCGCGTCGCTGACCGCGGCCCGGTTCAAGGGGCTGACGGCGACGTACACGTTCGACGAGAGCGGGGAGATCGAGCAGGGGAAGGTCCACCACTACCGCGTCGAGGACGGCCGGTTCGGCTACGTCGGCCCGGTGACGCTCCCCGGCTCCTGACGGGGGAAGCGGACGATGCGGGCGCTGCGCGCGGACGACCCGGAGGAGCTGGGCGGGCACAGGCTGCTCGCCCGGCTCGGCGCGGGCGGCATGGGCGTGGTCTACCTGGCGCGCGCCGGCGACGGCACGCTGGTGGCGCTGAAGGTCATCCGGCCCGAGCACGCGGCGAACCCGGCGTTCCGCGCCCGGTTCCGGCGCGAGGTGCGGCTGGCGACGGGGCTGGCGGGCCGCTGGGTGGTGCCGGTGACCGCGGCCGACGCCGAGGCCCGGGCGCCGTGGCTGGCCACGGCGTTCGTGCCGGGGCCCGCGCTGGTGGAGGCGGTGGACGGGTACGGGCCGCTGCCGCCGTACGCCGTCTCGGCGCTCGGCGCGCGGCTGGCGGATGCGCTGGCGGAGGTGCACGCGGCGGGGCTCGTACACCGGGACGTCAAGCCGGGCAACGTGCTGCTCGCGCTCGACGGGCCGCGGCTGATCGACTTCGGCATCGCGCACGACTCCGGGGCGACGGCGCTGACGGCGCCGGACGCGGTGATCGGGACGCCCGGGTACCTGGCGCCCGAGCAGATCAGGGCGGGCGGCCGGGCGGGGCCGGCGAGCGACGTGTTCGCGCTGGGCTGCGTGCTGGCGTACGCGGCCACGGGCCGCCGCCCGTACGGCACGGGCAACGCGGCGGCGGTGCTCTACCGCACGGTGCACGAGGCACCGGACCTGACGGGTCTTGAGGTGCTGCCGCGGGGACTGCGGACGGCGATCACGGCGTGTCTGGCGAAGGCCCCGGACGGCAGGCCCACGGCGGCGGGGCTGCGGACGGCGCTGGCCGCGGGGCCGGGGGCCGGGGAGCCGGGCGCCGCCGGAGGGCCACAGGCCGCGGCGGTCCCGGAGCCGACCCGGCCGTCCGCGGGACCGGCGGAGGGACCCGTCGACCCGCGGGTCCCGGCGCCCCCGACACCGGACGCGGCCACGCGCATCCTGCGGGACCGGGAGGCAGGACCGGCGTCGGAGACGCTGCCGTACGAGGCGACGGAGGCCGCGGTCCACGGCATGGCCCGCCGGCCGGAGACGGACGGACCCGCGAGGGAGCGCCGCGCGGTGGCCGAAGACGGCCCCGGGGACCCGGAGTCGGACGGGGACGAGGGTGCGGACGGCTCGTCGGCGGCGGGTCTCCCCGGCGAAGCCGCGGATCCGCCGGGGCCCGGGGACGGCTCCGCGGGGATGTCCGGCGCGGACGGCGCGGACGGCGCGGGCGATGGACGGGCCCCCGGTGTACGCGCCGCGGCGGACCGGCCCGCCGACGCCGGGCCGCCCCCGGCGGCGCGGCCCGCCACGGGCGCCGCTGCCTCGGACGGCGCGGGCGATCCGGGGCTGCCCCGCGCCCCCGCCGCCGACCGGCCCCGTGACCGCGCGCCCCGGATCCCGGCCGCCGCGCCGCCCGCGCCCGTTGCCGGTCTGCCGGCCGACCCGCGTGACTGGCTGCCGTCGCCCGTGTTGCGGCTCGTCGCCGAGCGGTCCGCCCGGGCACTCGACCCGCCGCCGCGGCAGTCTGCGCTTGCAGTCGTCGTGCCGGAGGCGGTGGACACCACCGCCGCGGGCCGGCGCGGGACCACCCGGCGGCGGTTCCTCGTCGTCGGCGGGTCGGCCGCCGCGGTGCTCGCCGCGTCGGGGGCCGGAGCGGCGGCGCTCTTCGCGTCCCGAGGCGGCTCCGACGACACGGACGCCGGTGCGGCGCAGCGCCTGCCCACCCACGCCATCGCCCTGCATGCCGCCCTGACTGGTGATCAGCAAGCCGTGGGCACCGCCCACGAGCGCGGCGCCCGGCTCGCCGTGGCGCAGCACAACGCCCGCGACGACGCGCGCTACCGGCTCTCGCTCATCCCCTACGACGACCGCGGCGACCCCGGCTGGGCCGCGGACGTGGCCCGGCAGGTGCGCGGCGAGCGGTCCGTACGCGCGGTGCTCGGCCCGACCACCGTCGCCACCCTGCGCGCCGCGGCCCCGCTGTACGGAGAGGAGTCGCTGGCCGCCGTGAACGTGTCGGTCGACACCGACGCGGCCGACGTGGGCAGGACCGAAGCGCTGTCGCTCATCGGCACCCGGGTGTCGGGCGCCTATCAGACGCACCCGGTCCTCGACTATCTGACGCGGGTGCACGGCGTGGTCCGTACCGCGGTCGTGCAGGACGAGGAGGCGGGCGGCGCCGTCCAGGGCGTCGTCGACACCCTGCGCGAGTCGCCGCCCGGCGAGGGCGAGTCGAGCATCCACCCGGTGGCTGCGGACGGGTTCGGCGCGGCGGTCGCCGCGGCGCTCGCGCGGCGGCCGGAGGCCGTCGTCTACGCCGGCGCCTCCCCCGAGCGCGCGGCGTCGTGCGCCCGCGCGCTCGCCGCGGCCGGCTTCGACGGGCCGCGGACGTCGTTCGAGCCGGTCATGCGGCCGGCGTTCCTTCGGGAGGCGGGAGCGGCGGCCGAGGGCTGGGTGTTCGGCGCACCGTACACGGCGGCGGAGCAGGCGACGTCGAGGGCGGCTCGCGCCTTCACGGCCGCGTACCGTGAGCGCTACGACACCCCGCCGCCCCGCTGGGCCGCCGAGGCGCACGACGCCGTGGGCCTGATCGCCGCCGCGCTCGACGCGCTGGGCGGCGGCGCGGAGATCGTGCCGGGCCAGATCGCGGAGCGGATCGTGGAGGTGAGCTACGCGGGCGTGGCCAAGCCGCTGCGCTTCACCCCGGACCTGGTGCACACGCTGGAGCCGAACAAGGCGGCGTTCCTGTACGAGGCCCGGGGCGGAGCGTTCCGTTTCCTCGGCCGGCACGACCAGGTCACCTGACTGTTCGAAACTTTCGCTGATCCGATCCATAATCCGGATCTTCCCCTCACTCGTCTGACGAGCTCGCGTTGTCCCTTTCTTGCATTCAACTTGCTGAACTGCGGCGACAGTTATCCGGCCCGACGGAACACCGCTGCAATGTTTCGGAATCACCGTCGAAACTGTTGACACCCCCTCCCGGCGGTCCAACACTGACGCACGACCCGTTCGGCGCCACCCTGGCCCGGCGGCGGGCCCTCCGGCCCGCCGCCTCGAGGAGGAAGAATGAACACGAACGGCACCCCCCACGGCGTGAGCCGCCGGCAGTTCGTCGGCCGCGCCGGCGCCGTGGCCCTCGGCGCGTCCGCGGCCACGCTCCTGCCCGCGGGAGTCGCGCACGCGCAGACCATCACGACCAACCAGACCGGCACCCACAACGGGTACTACTACTCGTTCTGGACCGACGCGCAGGGCACGGTCTCGATGACGCTCGGCAACGGCGGCAACTACAGCACCTCGTGGCGCAACACCGGCAACTTCGTCTGCGGCAAGGGCTGGAGCAACGGCAGCCGCCGCAGCGTGAACTACTCCGGCAGCTTCAGCCCGTCCGGCAACGGCTACCTCTGCCTCTACGGCTGGACCTCGAACCCGCTCGTCGAGTACTACATCGTCGACAGCTACGGCACCTACCGGCCCACCGGCGAGAACCGGGGCTCGGTCAGCAGCGACGGCGTCACGTACGACATCTACCGGACGATGCGCTACAACGCACCGTCCGTCGAGGGCACGAAGACCTTCCCGCAGTTCTGGAGCGTCAACAGGTCCAGGCGGGCCGGCGGCACGATCAGCATCGGCACGCACTTCGACGCCTGGTCCCGGGCCGGGATGCAGCTCGGCAACTTCAGCTACTACATGATCATGGCGACGGAGGGCTACCAGAGCAGCGGCAGCTCCAACATCAACGTCGGCTGAGGCGGAGGAAGACGGAACGCGAAAGCCGCGGGACCGGCCCGCACCGAGCCGGTCCCGCGGTGCCGCGGGGGCGCGCCGTCACTCCTTGATACGCGCCCGGATCCAGACCCCGGCCTCCTTGAGCACGCCGGTGCCCGTCCACTGGTTCCCGTCGCAGGTGCCCTCCTTGAACACCGCGCCCGAGCGGAAGTCGTCGGAGAAGTTCCAGTTGGTCCAGGAGATGCCCTTCTGCTTCATGAGGTCCAGGTACCGCTGCGACATCGCGAAGTCGTTCGCGCCCTCGCCCGCGTAGTTCTGGGTGCCGAACTCGGTGACGAACACCGGGAGCGCGTCGGCGGCGCGGGAGAGCGTCTGCAGGTACTCGTCCCCGTGCGAGGCGGCGTAGAAGTGGAAGGTGTACATGATGTTGTCGGCGTCGACGGGGTTATTGATCACCTCGCGCTCGTCCGCCCCGTCCGAGACGCCGAAGGAGGACCAGGCGCGGGTGCCGACGAGGACGACGCCGTCCGGGTCGTGCTGCCGGACGACGGGGATGATCTCCTCGGCGTACCGCTTGACCGAGCTCCAGCCGACGCCGTTGGGCTCGTTGGCGATCTCGTAGAAGACGTTGGGCTGGTCCTTGTACCTGCTCGCCATGTCGGTGAAGAAGCGCTTGGCGAGGGCGGTGTTGGCGTTGGGGTCTCCCGGGCTGAGCATGTGCCAGTCGATGACCGCGTACATGCCGCGGTCCATCGCCTGGTCGACGACGCGCTGCGCGAGGGCGGTGAAGCGCGCGGGGTCCGTCTCGTAGCCGTCTTCCTGGACGTACGTGGAGACGCGCAGCACGTCCGCGTCCCAGTCCTGCGCCAGCGCGTCGAGGGAGCCGCCGGTGAGGCACTGCTCGTACCACTGCGTGCCGTGCGAGCTCATGCCGTTCAACTGGACTGCCTGGCCCTGCTCGTTGCAGAGCGTGGTGTCGCAGACCGCCAGCCGGCCGTTCTCGGCGACCGGCGAGCCCGCCGGGGCCGCGGCACGGGCGGCGTCCTGGGCCGCGGTCGTGCCGCGGGCGGCGCGGCCGGTCGCGGCGGAGTCCTCGTCGGCTCCTGCGCTGAGCTGCGGGGTGAGGGCGAACAGCAGCGCGGCGGTCGCGACGCTGGCGGAACCGAGCAGGAGGGGCTTGGTCCTTCGCATGGGGGGTCTCCAGTTTTGGGGGTCGTCCCATCCGGAGCGCAGATGGGCGTGGCCGGAAAGCTAAGGTCCTTTCCGCACGCCGTCAAGACTGGAAGGAAACTTTCCTAACTACGCCCGCAGAGCGGGCCGCCGGCCGGCTACAGCACGAGGTAGAAGACCAGCGCCAGCGGCGCGACGACCGTGATGGTCAGCGCGATGATCCAGGCCGTGACGCCGAAAGTGCGGTCGTTGTCCACGCGGGCCTCCCAGGTGCAGCCGAAAGCTCGGCCGAGAGGGGGGCGACGCCAGTATGCGACGGATTGCGCGGGTGGTGGGGCGTTTTGCCCGAGCACATGTACGGCAAACAGGCCGCGGACGGGGGGCGAATCCGCCGCGCGAACCGCCACCTGCTTGCATAATCGTCGGCATCGAACTGGAGGGGAACGCCAGTGCCATCCGACGGATGTCCGCGGTGCTTCGCACCGCTCAAGGAGGACGGCAGGCCGAGTTGTGCGTGTGCGGCGGACGCGGCGCGGCAATCGGATATGCCGACGGCCGGCGGCACGCCGGCGACCGGGCAGCACGCCGAGCCCCGGCTGATCAGACCGTACGTCATGCGCGCGACCGAGGCGGGCGGCGGGCAGGACGCGGACGGCGGGAGCGAACCGGCGCCCGGGACCGGGCTGTTGCCGGTGCCGCGCGCCGCGTTCCTGCCGGAGGTGGCGCCGAGAGGCACGGTCGCGCGCGTCGAGGCTGTCGCACCCGTCGAGGCTGCGGAGCAGGAGCCGGCTGAGGCGCCGTCCGCCGCGGACGGAGACGAGCGCAGCCGCCGCCCCCTCGGGCTGCTGGTCGCGGCCGGCGGGGCGGCCGCGGTGATCGCCGGACTGGTCGTCACCGCCGGGCTGCTGACCGGCGGTTCCGAGTCGGACGACGCAGGCCCGGGACCGGCCCGGATCAGCACGGGGCCGTCCGGCGGCGGCGAGGCGGACGGCGGCCCGGTGGGCGGCGGCGACGGGGGCGGCGGACCGGTGGACGGCGCGGGGGCGCAGCCCGGCGACCGCGCCGGACGCGACCGCGGCGACGGGGACACGCCCCCCGACGGCCGCCGGGCCGCCGGCGAGGACCGGGCAGGCGACCTGGCGCCGGACCGCGCGAACGGGCAGATCGGCTCGATCGCCCCCACCGCCCCGCCGGCCGACGGCACGTCCCATCCGCAGCCGTCCTCCTCCCCCACCGACGACGCCCCGGTCGTCCCCGTCCTCCCGCCGGTACTCGGCCCCGGCGACTCCGGACCCGAGGTGGCCGAGTTGCAGCAGCGGCTGCGCCAGGTCGGTCTCGGCCTGCTGCAGCCCGCGGACGGCGCGTACGACGACGGCGTACGCACCAGCGTGCGCACCTTCCAGTCGGTCAACGGCCTGGAGGAGGACGAGCGCGGCGTCTACGGCCCGGAGACCCGGCAGGAGCTGGAGTCGCGCACGGACGAGCCCTGAGCCCGGCCGCGCGTGCGCGGGCCGGCCCCCGCCGGTGAAGGACGGCGTCGGCCGCGGGGGTTGCCGCCCGGGTCGGCCTGCCTTAGATTGCGTTCACCATCTTGAACGATGGCTCACGACGTGAACAGGGGCCTGGACACGCGAAGGCGAGGAGAGGCCACCGTGGGCATACCCAGCGCCGGTCACGACGCCGCGGCGACCGCGGAGTTCCGCGAGTTCTTCGAGCACCACTACGCCGAACTGGCCCGGCTGGCGAACTCGTTGAGCGGCGAGGCGGACGGCGCCGACGACGTGGCGGCCGACGCGCTGGCCGCGCTCTGGCACCGCTGGGACCGGGTGCGCGCGGCGGACCACCCGGCCGCGTACGCCCGCGGGGTGGTCGCCAACCTCGTGCGCAGCCGCATCCGCAGCGCGGTGCGCGAGCGCCGCCGCGTCGCCCTGTACTGGACCGGCGGCCAGGAGCACGCGGAAGGACCGGACGTGCCGGCGGTCGTGGACGTACGCGAGGCGCTGCGCGGGCTGACGTTCCGCAAGCGCGCCTGCGTCGTGCTGCGGCACGCCTTCGACCTCTCCGAGCGCGAGACGGCGCACACCCTGGGGATCTCGGTGGGCACCGTCAAGAGCCAGACGGCCAAGGGCGTCGCCCAACTGGAAGCGGCGCTGGGCGGCGGGGCTCAGCCGCCGTCCGGCCGGGTGCGCCGCGCGTAGGCGCGGGCGGCGCGGGCCCGGTCGCCGCAGCGGGTGGAGCACCAGTGGCGGCGGCCGTGGCGCAGCAGGTAGCGGTTGCAGGGGCTGGAGTCGCAGCGGGTGAGGCGGTCGGCGTCGGGTGCGGTCAGCAGGTCGGCGGCGTCGGCGGCGAGGACGGCGAGGGCGCGGTCGAGGATCTCGTTGGTGGGGCACGGCGCCGCGCGGTAGGGGCCGTTCTTCTCGTCCCAGTACAGCAGCGCGGCGGTGGGGGCGCGGCTGAGCGCGTCGTTGACGGCGGCCAGCGCCGCCGGCAGGGCGGGCAGGCCCTCGGCGCGGGCGGCGAACAGCACCCGCAGATGCTCGCGCAGCGAGCGCAGTTGCGCCGCGCACATCTCCCGGATCCCGGCGTCCGCCGGGGCGAGGCCGTGCCCGGTGAGCCAGCGGTTGGCGTCGGCGGGGGTGCCGAGGAGGTCGGTGAACTGCCCCCCGGGCAGCGCCATGGCGCTGTTGACGAAGTCGAGCGAGGGGTAATCCCCGGCCCCGGGCGCGGGGGTGGCGGTGAAGTCGCCGGTCGGGCTCTCGGGCATGCGCCTCATGGTACGGGTTGCCGCAATCCGTGAGACGGGGCTATGGTCCTCACGGATAATTCTCCTGCCATCCGTGAGGTTCTTCATGGCCGAAACCGGCACGACCGCCGAGCAGTTCCCCGTACGCGTCCTCGGCGGGCCCACCGCCCTCTTCGAGTACGGCGGGCTGCGCTTCCTGACCGATCCCACCTTCGACGAGCCCCGCGGCTACGACGTGCCGGGCGGGTCGCTGACCAAGACCGCGCCCCCGGCGGCGGCGCCGGCCGGGCTGGGCCGTATCGACGTGGTCCTGCTCTCGCACGACGAACACCCCGACAACCTCGACGAGTCCGGCAGGGCGCTGCTCGCGGACGTGCCGCTGACGCTGACCACGCCCGGGGGCGGAAAGCGGCTGGGCGCGGGCGCCCGGGGGCTGGCCGACGGGGAGACGGCCGAGCTGGACCGGCCCGGCGGCGGCACGGTCACGGTCACCGCCGTGCCGGCCGTGCACGGTCCCGGGCCGCGCGCGGTCGTGGAGGCGGCGATCGGGGAGGTCACCGGGTTCGTGCTGACCGGCGCGGACCTGCCCGTCGTCTACGTCAGCGGCGACAACGCCTCGACGGCGGCGGTCGCGGAGACGGCGGAGCGGTTCGGCCCGGTGGACACCGCGATCCTCTTCGCCGGCGCACCGCGGGTGCCGGTGCTCTTCGGCGGCGAACCGCTGGTCCTGGACAGCGCGCAGGCCGCCGGGGCGGCCCGGGTCCTCGGCGCCCGCCGGGTGGTCCCCGTCCACTACGACAGTTGGTCGCACTTCACCGAGGGCCGCGCCGAACTGGCCGCCGCCTTCGACGCGGCCGGGCTGCGGGACCGGCTCGACTGGGGGCTGCGGGGCTGATCCCGCGGACCGTCCGGAACGGGGCGCGCCCCGGCCGGACGGTCCGGGCCCGGACCGTCCGGCCGGGGCGGTCGCGGGAGCGCGGGTCCGGGTCCTGCGGCCCTGGCCCGTACCCGTACCCCGCCCGCTGGATCGCGGACGGGCGCCGCGTACCGTCGGCGCCGTACCGCCGAATCGCACAGGTGTCGCACTCCCGAGTGAAGGAACCCCAGGTGACCACGACCGCGCCCGCCGGGCCCGCCGTCCGCACCCGGGCCCGCGCCCAACGCCGGGCCCTGACCGTCCTGTTCACCGCCCAGGTGCTCAGCGGCGCGGGGCTGGCCGCGGGCGTGGTCAACGGCGCGCTGCTCGCGCAGGACATGCTCGGCTCCACGAGCCTGGCCGGGCTGCTCGGCGCGCTGGCCACCGCCGGGGCCGCGCTGGCGGCGGCCGTCGTCGGGCGGCTCTCCGACGCGTACGGCCGCCGCCCCGGGCTGGCCGCCGGGTATCTCGCCGGCGCCGTCGGCAGCGCGGGGGTGGTCGCGGCGGCGGTGGCCGGCAGTTCGGCGCTGCTCTTCGCGGCGATGGTCGTCTACGGCGCGGGCACCGCCACGAACCTCCAGGCCCGCTACGCGGGCGCCGATCTGGCGGCGCCCGCCTACCGTGGCCGCGCCGTGTCCACCGTGCTCGTCGCCACCACGCTGGGCGGGGTGGCGGGTCCCAACCTGGCCGTGCCCGCGGGCGATCTGGGCGCCGCGCTCGGCGTCCCGCGGCTGTCCGGGCTGTTCCTCGTCTCGGCCGCCGCGTACGGCGCCGCCGCCCTGGTGCTGGCGTTGTGGCTACGCCCCGACCCGCTGCTGCTCGCGCGCGAACTCGACGCCGCGGAGGACGCCGCCGCTGGAGACGCCACCGCGCCGCCCGCGGCGGATCCGGACGCGGACGCGGAGCCCCGTGCGAAGCCCGCGGCCGGGCGGCGCGGCCCGGGGGTGCTGCCGGGTGCGCTGGTCATGGTGGTCACCCAGCTCGTCATGGTCGCGATCATGACGATGACGCCGGTCCACATGCACGACCACGGCCACGGCACCGCCGCCTCCGGCCTGGTGATAGCCGTCCACATCGGCGCGATGTACCTGCCGGCGCCGCTGTCCGGCTGGCTCGTGGACCGCCGCGGCCCGCTCGTCGTCGCCGTCGCCGCGGGGGTCGCCATGCTGGCCGCGGGGCTGGTCGCGGCCACCACCGCCGAGTCCACCGCCGTGTTCGCGGTGGCCCTCGCGCTGCTGGGGTTGGGCTGGAGCATGGGGCTCGTCAGCGGTACGGCGATGGTCACCAGCGCCATACCGGCCGCCACCCGGGCCCGTACCCAGGGCCTCGTCGACGTCGCGATCTCGGCCGCGGGCGCCGGCGGCGGCCTGGCCTCGGGCGCGGTGGTGGCCGGAGCCGGCTATCCGCTGCTGACCGTGGGCGGCGGCATACTCGCGCTCGCCGTCGTGCCCGCGGCCGTCGCCGCGTCCGGCGGGATCAGCCGACGTTGACGCCGTAGTCCGTGGCGATGCCGTGCAGTCCCGAGGCGTAACCCTGGCCGACCGCGCGGAACTTCCACTCCCCGGCCCGCCGGTACAGCTCGCCGAAGACCATGGCGGTCTCGGTCGAGGCGTCCTCACTCAGGTCGAAGCGGACCAGCTCGACGCCGTCGCTGCGGTTGACGACCCGGATGAAGGCGTTGCTGACCTGGCCGAAGTTCTGCCCGCGCAGATCGGCGTCGTGGATGGACACCGGGAAGACGATCTTCTCGACCTGCGGCGGGACCATGCTGAGGTCCACGTTGATCGACTCGTCGTCGCCGTCGCCCTCGCCGGTGAGGTTGTCGCCGGTGTGCTCGACGGAGCCGTCCGGGCTGGTGAGGTTGTTGTAGAAGACGAAGTGCTGGTCGGACAGCACCTTCCCGGACGCACCGCACATCAGCGCCGAGGCGTCCAGGTCGTGCGCCGCGCCTGTCGTGGTGCGCACGTCCCAGCCGAGCCCCACGGTCACGGCCGTCAGCCCCGGTGCCTCCTTGCTGAGCGAGACGTTGCCGCCCTTGGCCAGGGAAACTCCCACGATCACCCCTCCACCTCTGATGTCCCTTCGCCACCCTACAGGCGGTCGGCACACGTGCGGAGAGCTTCTGTCGTACGCCGTACGGGACGGAATCCGCGGGCCGTCCGGGGGCGTACCGGCACGGCCGCCGTCAGGTCCGCGCCCGCTGGGTGACGGCGATGCAGGCCAGGACGATCACCGCGGTCACCGGGGCGAGCGGGGCGAGGTGTTCGCCCATGAGGAGCACCGACCAGACGAGGGTGAGCAGCGGTTGGGCGAGCTGGAGCTGACTCGCCCGCGGCACCCCGACGACGGCCATGCCGCGGTACCAGAGCACGAACCCGCCGAACTGCGCGACCGCCGCGATGTACGCGAGTCCCGCCAGCGACTGCCCCGTCAGGTGCACCGGCTCCCGCGGCAGGGCCAGCGCGGCGACGGCGGCGGTGACGGGCAGGGCCGCGACGCAGCCCCAGGCGATGACCTGCCAGCCGGGCATGTGCCCGGCGAGCCGGCCGCCCTGGGCGTAGCCGGCCGCGCACAGCAGCAGCGCGCCGAAGAGGTAGAGGTCGCCGGTGCCGGGCAGGCCGCGGCTCTGGCTCAGCGTGAAGGCGAGCACCGCAAGGGCACCGGTGCCGGCGGCGGTCCAGAACGTACGCGACGGGCGGCGGCCGGTGAGCGCGGCCGAGCAGGCGGCGGTGGCCAGCGGCAGCACGCCGATGACGACGGCGGAGTGGGCGGTGGTCGAGGTCTGCAGCGCCAGCGTGGTCAGCAGCGGGAAGCCGAGGACGCAGCCGCCGGCGACGGTGAGCAGCGCGGCCCGGTCGCGCCGCGGCGGTACCGGCGCCCGGGCGGCGGCGAGGCAGCCCGCGGCGAGCAGGCCGGCCAGCAGGCCGCGTACGCCCGTCGCCGTCCACGGGCCGAGGCCGTCCAGGGCCCAGACGGTGGCGGGGAAGCTGAAGGAGAAGGACACCACGGCGAGGGCCGCCAGGAGCGTGCCGGTGCGGACCGATATCGCCGCCGGCAGAGTAGCGCTATCTTGTGCTGTCATGAACGACAGTAGCAGTGTCGCCCAGTTGGTCGCGGTCCTGCGTGACGAGCTGAGCCGCTACTCCGAAGGCGGGAAGCTGCCGTCCAGCCGGGCGCTCGTGGCGCGCCACCGGGTGAGCCCCGTGACGGTCTCCCGCGCGATCGCGGCCCTGACCGCCGAGGGGCTGGTGACCAGCAGGCCGGGCGCGGGCGTGTTCAAGGCCCCCGCCCGCGCTCCGGCGCGCGCCCTCGGCGACGTCTCGTGGCAGGAGGTGGCGCTGACCGCGGACCCGCCGTACGCCGCGGTCGACACCGGCCCGCGCGCCGCCGACGCCGCCGGGGTGCTGGCCACGCTCGCCGCCCCGCCCGCGGAGGTCGTCGACCTGAGCGGCGGCTATCCGCACGCCTCGCTGCGCCCGGAGCGCGCGCTTGCCGGTGCGCTGGCCCGGGCCGGGAGGCGGCCCGGCACCTGGTCCCGGCCGCCGGTCGCGGGGCTGGCCGAGTTGCGCGACTGGTTCGCCCGCGACATCGGCGGCCCCGCCGGGCCGCTCGGCGCCGCCGACGTGCTGGTCACCGCCGGCGGGCAGAGCGGTCTGACCACCGCGCTGCGGGCGCTGGCCGCCCCGGGCTCGGCGGTGCTGGTCGAGTCGCCCACGTACCCGGGGCTGCTCGCCGTGGCCCGCGCGGCGGGGCTGCGTCCGGTGCCGGTGCCGCTCGACGCCGACGGCGTACGGGCCGACCTGCTGGCCGAGGCGTTCGCCGCGACCCGCGCCCGGGTGTTCGTCTGCCAGCCGCTGTTCCACAACCCCACCGGCGCCGTGCTGGCGCCGGAGCGGCGCGCGGCCGTGCTCGGCACCGCGCGCGCCGCCGGGGCGTTCGTCGTCGAGGACGACTTCGCGCGCCGGCTCGCGCACGCGGACGCCGCGCCGCTGCCGCCGACGCTGGCCGCCGACGACCCCGACGGCGTGGTGGTGCACGTCCGTTCGCTGACCAAGGCCGCCTCGCCCAGCCTGCGGGTCGGGGCGCTGTCGGCGCGCGGGCCCGTGCTGGAGCGGCTGCGCGCGGTCCAGGTCGTCGACAGCCTCTTCGTGCCCCGCCCGCTCCAGGAGACCGCGCTCGAACTCGTCGGCTCCCCCGCCTGGGCGAGCCATCTGCGCGCGCTCGCGGGCGCGTTGCGCGAGCGCAGGACCGCCGTGCTGGGCGCGCTGCACGGCGAGTTGCCGGGGCTGGTGCCGGACCGGCCGCCGCTCGGCGGCTACCACCTGTGGCTGCGGCTGCCGGACGGCACCGACGAGGCGGCCGTGGCCGCGGCGGCGCTGCGCCACGGCGTCGCGGTCACGCCCGGGGCCCCGTACTTCACCGCGGAGGCGCCGGCGCCGCACCTGCGGCTGAGCTACGCGGCCGGCACGGGCACCGCGCAGTTGCGCGAGGGCGTACGCCGGCTGCGCCGCGCGTTCCCCGCCGACTCGCCGCTCGCGGCCGGGGGTTGAGGGGGCGTAGCCGCTGATCCGCGGTGTCAGCGGTCCAGCAGTTCGTCGATCTTCCGCTCCGCCGCCTGCCACGCCTGCGCGGGCGTCAGCTTCCCCTGCTCGACCGGCAGGATGCCCGCGTCGGTGATCTGCTGCTGGATCGGCTGGTCCTTCGCGCCGAGTTCGAGCGTCGGGATGCTCTTGGCGGCGATGGAGAAGATCTCGCCGGTCGGCGCGTCGTTGAAGTACGGGTGGGTGGCGTCCGCGACCTGCGGCAGCTCGTACGCGGCCTGCGAGCTGGGGAAGCTCGCCCGCTTCTCGAACAGCCTGGCCTGCTGCTCGGGCGCGGTCAGCCAGGCCGCGAGCCGGGCCGCCGCCTCCTTGTGCTCGCCGGCCTCGGGGACGGTGAGGAACGAGCCGCCCCAGTTGGCGGGCTTGGGCGCGGTGGCGATGTCCCACTTGTCGGCCGCCCCGGGGCCCGCCTTCTCCTGTATGTAACCCAGCATCCAGGAGGGGCAGATGACGGTCGCGAAGCCGCCCTCGGCGAAGCCCTCGTCCCAGTCGGGGGTGAACTGCTTGAGCCGGGCCGTCATGTCCCCCTGGGCCGCCTGCATCGCCAGGTCCCAGGAGACCTCGACGGCGGGGCTGTCCTCGTAGATGGCCTCGCCCTCGCGGCCGAAGTAGCGGACGGGGAAGCTGCTGATCGAGCCGTTGTAGACGCCGGCGGCCGAGTCGACGAAGGCGGTGCCCGCGGGGGCGTTCGCCATGTAGTCCGCGCCCACGCCGAGGTACTTCTCCCAGTCGGAGAACCACAGCGCGGCGACCTCGTCGCGGTCGGTGGGCAGCCCCGCGGCGCGGAAGAGGTCCTTGCGGTAGCAGACGGCCATGGGGCCGATGTCGGTGCCGAGGCCGACGGTCTTGTTCTCGTCGGTGGTCGCCTGGTCCCACTTCCAGGGCAGGAACGCGCCCTCGTCGACGCCGGTCGCGGTGCCGAGGTCGGCGAGCCGGTCGGCGCGGGTGGCGACGACCTCGCTGATGTTGCCGACCTCGACGGCCTGGATGTCGGCGAGCCCGCGGCCGGAGTCGAGGGCGTCGCGCAGCGCCGGGTAGTACTCCTCGTTGCTGGGCGCGGCGTTCTCCACGATGGTGACGTCGGGGTAGAGCTTCTCGTACTCGTCGTAGAGCCCGGCCTCCTCGAAGCCGAAGACGCCGAAGACGCCGACCGTCAGCGTGACGGGCCCGCCTTCTCCGCCTGCCCCGCCGTCCGGCGCGGCGGCGGACGGGCCGTCGTCGAGCAGCGCGCAGCCGGCGAGGAGGCCGGCGGCCAGCGCGGCGGCGAGGGCGCGGGACGTGCGGCTGCGGCTGCTGGTGCGGGCGTTGGTACGTGGACGTGTGCGCATGGGACTCCCCCGGGAGCCGCCGCGCCCCCTCCCGGTGACGGGGCGCGGCGTGGCTTGGGAGCGTAGCGTGGGAGCGCTCCCGGGTCATCCCATCTGCATATCTTTCGACCCCCGTGGACGGTCAGTCGACGATCGCGCCGCAGGTGATGTTCAGTTCGGACGCGGTGATCGACGCGGCCCGGTCGGAGGCCGCGAACGCGGCGGCGTTGCCGACGTCCTCGTACGTCGCCGTCCGGCCCAGCATCGTCGGCTCGACCAGCGAGGCGACCAGTTCGTCGCGGCCCTCGAAGCCCTCCGGGATCGACTCCGGGATCCCGCCTGTCTTCAGCCCGACGACGCGCACGCCGTGCGGGCCCAGTTCGGCGGCGAACTGCTTGCGCAGCATGTCGACGGCGCTCAGCGCGACCTGGAAGCCGCCGATGAAGTAGTCGTGCATGGGGTCGCCGACACCGCCGAAGGTCAGCAGCACGCCGGACTTCTGCCGGATCATGTGCCGGGCGGCGGCCTTCGAGGTCAGGAAGGTGGTGCGGACGGCGTTGTGGACGGGCGCTTCGAAGTCGCTCAGCGTCATCTCGGCCAGGGGCGTGCCCTGGACGTCGCCCACGGAGACGAGGTTGATGCAGACGTCGACGCTGCCCGCCTCCTTGGCCACGGCCTCCGCGTGCGCGTCGACGGCGGTCTCGTCCAGGGCGTCGACGACGGCCGTCGACACGGTCCCGCCGGCCTCGCGCACCTCCGCGGCGACGGCCTCCAGGCGCGCGGGGGTCCGGCTGGCCAGATGCACGGTGGCGCCTTCGCGGGCGAAGCCCAGCGCGACGGCGCGGCCGATGCCGCCGGCACCGTAGACGAGGGCGTTCTTGTCCTTCAGCAGCATGGTGATCCTCACTTGTCGAACGCGGCTGTGATGGTCCTCAGTTGTCGTACGCGGTGGTGGTGCGCGGGTCTCGTGGCGGTCGCCGTCCTCAGTTGCCGAACGCGCGCCGGGCGCCGGTGAGCCAGGTGCGCCACCTGTCCTCCTCGCGCGCGGCGGCGCCGGGCGGGGCGCCGTACAGGCGGGCGAGGAGGTTCACCGAGAGCGGGGCGCCGGGGGCCATCGGAAAGCAGGAGAAGGCGTACAGCGCGGGGTACGGCTCGGCGGCGCGCAGCAGTACGTAGCCCGGGCTCCTGTCCTCGACCGTGCCGGCCAGCTCCGGGGCGCCCGCGGGAGTGCGGAACGCGGCCCCGGCGGGTGCCTCCGCGATGCCGAGGAGGCGGTCGAGGACGGCGGCGGCGCGGGGGCGTTCCGAGGCGGGCAGGCCGAGGCCGACGAGCACGCCGACGCTGCCGGCCGGCCGGCCGGCGAAGTGCGTCAGGTAGGCGCGCAGGACCGTCAGCGACATCCGCCAGCCCTCGCCTGCCCCCTCGACCAGGTCCTCCCAGCCCTCGCCGTCGTGCCGGAAGCCGTTGACGACGTGCACGACGCAACTGCCGCCGCCCGCGGCCTCCACGAGGAACTCCGTGGCCAGCGGCGGCGCTTCGGGGCCCGCGGGCTCCTCGTAGCCGAAGCGGTGCGGCGGGTCCCAGTCGGTGACGGTGGCGTGGGCGGTCTCGCCGTAGGGCTCGCGGCGCACGGTCATCGCGCCGCCCGGGGCGGGGTCGATGTCGGCGGGGAAGAGCCAGGCGGCGTGGCCCGGCCCGGTGGCGATGGCGCGCCACACCTCGTCGGGGGTGCCGGGAACCGCGATCTCGTGGCTGCTGAGGCGGGCGGTGGGGTCGTCCTCGGTCACGGCCGCTCGCCACCCTCCGGCGCGTCCGGCGCGTCCGGCGCGTCCGGCGCCTCAGGTGTCTCAGGTGTCTCCGGCTCGCCCGTCGCGTCCGCCGCTTGCGCCGCTTGCGCCGCTTGCGTCGTGTCCGCCCCTTCCGGTGCCTCCTGTGCCTCCGGTGCGCCGGGGTCGACGTCCTTCGGCACGGGGTGGACGGCGACCGTCAGCCGCTGCCAGCGGCCGTCCGGCGCGGCCTCGTCGTGGTACTTGGAGACCAGTCCGTTGACCGCGGCCGTCAGCTCCTCGGCGAACGCCGCCCGGTCGGCCGGGGAGCGGAACCGCACGGCGGCGTCCAGCCCGTAAACCGGCAGCCGCTTGCGTCCCCGTACGGCGTTGCGGGCCATGCCGCCGACCTCCGCGAC
Organism: Streptomyces sp. NPDC004134; assembly: GCF_042874195.1. Lineage (NCBI taxonomy): Bacteria > Bacillati > Actinomycetota > Actinomycetes > Kitasatosporales > Streptomycetaceae > Streptomyces > Streptomyces sp. NPDC004134. The sequence goes on from NZ_JBIAMS010000006.1 coordinate 152,780, forward strand.
GACCCGGGCCGCCAGCGCGACGACGTAGGCCGCCGACAGCCGGTCGCCGTCCGGCCGCGGCCCTCCGGCGGCGGCCCCGAGCGCCTCCGGCGAGACCACGTACCCGGCGGCGCTGGCGACGAGCTGCCGCTCCGTCAGCCCGCCCCAGACGCGGGTGCCCGCGACCTCCACGAGGCCGTGCTTCTCCAGCAGCCGCAGGTGGTAGTTGACCCGCTGCCGGGGCACGCCGAGCCGGCTCGCCAGGGCGGAGGCCGAGGCGGGCGCGCGCAGTTCGGCGAGCAGCCGGGCCCGCACCGGATCCAGGGCGGCGGCGGCCGAGGCCGGGTCCGCGATCACGTCGATGTCCTCCATGCCGCCAAGACTCTCCTTGACAAATAAATTTGTCAAGGGCTGAGCTGGGCATCCTCGCCCGATCGGGTACGCGGGCACCCGGCCGGCGGCCCGGAATCCGGTTGCCGCGCGGGGAACGCCGCTGACAGGGTCGTCGCCATGAAGGACTTCACCGCCCCCGACGGGACCGCGCTCGCCTACCACGACTCCGGTGGCGACGGCGCGCCCGTCGTCTGCCTGCCGGGCGGCCCCATGCAGTCCGCCGCCTACCTCGGCGACCTCGGCGGACTGACCGCACATCGCAGGCTGATCCGCCTCGACCCCCGCGGCACCGGCGCCTCCGCCACCCCGGCCGACCCCGCGTCGTACCGCTGCGACCGGCTCGTGGCCGACGTCGACGCGCTGCGCGCGCACCTCGGCCTGGACCGCCTCGACCTGCTCGCGCACTGCGCCGGCGCCAACCTCGCGGTGCTGTACGCGGCCCGCCACCCCGAGCGCGTCGGCCGGCTCGCGCTGATCACGCCGAGCGTCGCGGCCGTCGGCATCGACGTCACCGCGGAGGCCCGGCTGGCGACGGCCCGACTGCGGGCACGGGAGCCGTGGTTCCCCGACGCGTACGCGGCGCTGGAGGACCTGACCGCCGGCCGCGGCGGCGAGCGCGGCGCCATCGCGCCGTTCTTCCACGGCCGCTGGGACGACGCGGCCCGCGCGCTCGACGCCGCGTCCGACGCGGACCGGAACGCCGAAGCCGCGGCCGCCTACGGCGCCCCCGGCGCCTACGACCCGCCCGCCACCCGCGCCGCCCTGGCCCGCCTTGCGGCCCCCGCCCTGGTCCTGGCCGGCGAGGTGGACGTCAACTCGCCGCCCCCGGCGACGGCCGCGTACGCCGCCCTCTTCCCCAGCGCCCGCCACACCGTCCAGCCCGCCGCCGGCCACCACCCGTGGCTGGACGACCCGGCACTCTTCACGGCGGCCACGGCGGCGTTCCTGACGCAGTGACTGCGACCCGCGGCGGAAGGACTCGCGCCGCCCGGTCGACTTCCCTTGCGCCTGGTAACTTCAAGGAATCACCAGGCAGTTGAGGGCGTCGGTGGACTTGGAGGCTGAGCCGTGGGGACTCGCCCGACAGACTGGCACATACTCGATCTCGATGCGGACCCCACGCCGGGCGACCCGGAGCGGGTCAAGCAACTGGCGCGGGAGTTACACGACTTTGCCGACGATGTTGCGGACGCGTTGCGGCAGATCAAGGGCATGGCGGGCGAGGACGCCTTGCTGCGCTGGGCGGGGAAGACCGCGAAGGCGTTCCAGGACGAGTTCGAGGAAGTCCCCAAGAACCTCAAGAAGCTTCAGCGCTCATACGACCTCGCCGGTGATGCGCTGGCCGCGTACTGGCCGAAGCTGGAGCGTGCCCAGTCGTTGGCCGACAAGGCACTGGCAAAAGGCCGGGAGGCGCAGAGTGATCTGACCGCCGCCAACGGACGGCTGGACTCCGCGAACTCCTGGGTCGACCGGGCGACGAAGAAGACCGAGGACTACGACGAGAAAGAGGGCAAGGAAAAGCCCGACGAGTCCGAGGTACGTGCCGCCACCCGCAACGCCACCGATGCCAAGTCCGCCCAAACCAGCGCCCAGACAGCCGTCGACAACGCCGAGTCCGGCCTGGAAGCGGCCAAGAAGATGGCCGCCGACGCGAAGAAGATGCGTGAGGATGCCGCGTCGGAGGCGAAGGACAAGCTGGAAGATGCTTCCGATGCCGGTATTCAGAACCGGAAGTGGTGGGAGAAGGCGGTCGACTGGGTCAAGGACAACTGGGACACCATCGTCAGCGTCTGCAAGGTCGTCGTCGCCGTCCTGGGTGTCGTCGCCCTGATCATCGGTGGTCCCATCGCCCTGGTGGTCCTGGCAGCCGCCCTGGTGGTGCTGGCCGACACCCTCATGAAGTACATGAACGGCCAAGCCTCCCTGTGGGACGTGGCGTTCGCCGCGCTCGACTGCATACCCGGCATGAAGGGGCTCACCACCCTCGGCAAGCTCGCCGGCGGCCTCAAAGCGCTGGCGAAGGGCGGCCTGAAGGGCATGGCCCTGGGCGCCAAGGGCCTGGGCAAGTCCTTCCGCAAGAAGGCCGTGCAGATGTTCAAACGCAACGGCTGCGGCGACCCCGTGGACGTCGCCACCGGCGAGATGACCCTCTCCGCCACCGATGTCGAACTCCCCGGCGTGCTGCCCCTGGTCATCGAACGGCACCACATCACCACCTACGCCGACGGCCGCTGCTTCGGCCGCTCCTGGGCGTCGACTCTGGATCAGCGACTGGTCCTGACCGAAGACGCGGTGCACCTCTTCACCGCCGACGGCATGACCCTCGTCTACCCCACACCCCTCGCGGACGGCGAGACCGCCGTCCACCCCGTCACGGGACCGCGCTGGGGCCTGACCTGGGACGGCCAACCAGGCTCCCCTCTCGTCGTCGAACAGTCCGACACAGGCAGGACGCTGCACTTCGCCCCGGTACGGAACCGGCCCGGGAACGAGCTGCCGATATCCGCCCTCGCCGACCGCAACGGCAACCGCGTCGACTTCCGCTACCGCCACGACGGCCACCTCCGCGAACTCGTACACACCGGGGGATACAGCGTCGGCGTCGCCGTCCGCGACGGCCACGTCACGTCCCTGCGACTGCTTTCCGACCCCGACGAACCCGTACTGCTCACCTACGACTACAACGACGACGGCCTGCTGCAGAAGGTCTACAACTCCTCCGGCCTGCCCCTGCTCTTCTCCTACGACGACGAAGCGCGCCTGGCCCGCTGGGAAGACCGCAACGGCACCTGGTACCGCTACGACTACGACGACGACGGCCGCTGCGTCTTCTCCACCGGAACAGACCGGGCCCTGGAATACGCCTACCGATACGACGCGGAGAACCTGCGCACCACAGTGACCGACTCCCGCGGCCACCACACCCTCTACGAGTTCAACGACAGCTTCCAGCTCATCGCCCGCACCGACCCCCTCGGAAACACCGTCCGGCAGGAATTCGACACCGAAGACCGGCTCTCCGCCTACACCGACCCCCTCGGCCGCACCACACACTACGCATACGACCCCCGCGGCGCCCTGACCACCATCGTGTACCCCGACGGCAGCAGCAGGCAGGCCGCCTACAACGAGTGGGGGCTGCCCGCGGAACTCATCGATGCCGACGGCACCCGGTGGGAGTTCGCATACGACGGGCGGGGCAACAAGGTCGCCATCCTCGATCCAACCGGCCACCGCATCCGCTTCACTTACGACGAGCACGGCGGACTGGCCTCGGCCACCGACGCCGCCGGCGGTCGGACACGGGTCAGGTGCAACGCAGCCGGGCTGCCGGTCACCGTGACCGACCCGGCCGGAGAGACCACCGCACTTGCCCGGGACGCCTTCGGGCGCCCCGTCACGCTCACGGATCCGCTCGGCGCCCGGTTCCACAGCCGGTGGTCCGTGGAAGGGCGCCTGCTGGAACGTACCGATCCCCTGGGCGGAGTGGAGACGCTCGAATGGGACCCCGAGGGCAACGTGCTGTGCTGGCACGAGGCGGGCGGGGCCACCACCACGTTCACATACGGCGCCTTCGACCTGCCGGCCTCCAGGACGGGCCCGGACGGCGCCACCTACCGCTTCACCCGCGACACCGAACTCAACCTCGTCCAGGTCATCGATCCCGCAGGCCGCACCTGGAACCACGAATTCGACGCGGCGGGCCGAATGGTGTCGGAGTCCGACTTCGACGGCCGTGTCACCCGCTACGCCTTCGACGCCGCCGGCCAGATGCGTACCCGTATCAATGCCGCCGGGCAACGGCTGTCGTACGACTACGACCTCCTGGGCCGGCTCACGACGAAGAACGCCGAGGACGGCACCGTCGTCGGCCGCTACGAGCACGACGCGCTGGGGCGGGTGACCCATGCCGTCACCCCCGGTGCCACACTGGCCCGCGCATACGACCCGCTGGGCAACCTCGTCTCCGAGACGGTGAACGGCCGCGCCCTCGCTCTCACCTACGACGCGGCGGACCGACCCCTGACTCGCACCACGCCCTCCGGGCACCGCAGCGAGTGGACCTACGCCCTCGACGGGCTCACCGCCACGCTCACCACCGACGGCCGGACCGTCGCCTTCGATCACGACGCTGTCGGGCGCGAGACCGGGCGCCGGGTCGGAGACCGGTTGACATACAGCCAGGAGTGGGACCCGGCGGGCCGACTCACGGGCCAGTCCGTCACCGGGCCGGCGGACCGGCCCGTCACCGCACGCCGGTACCGCTATCGCGCCGACGGCCACCTCACCGCGCTCGACGACCGTCTCGGGGACTCCCGGACCTACGAACTCGACGCCCTCGGACGAGTCCTGGCTGCCGCCGGTGCGGCCGGCGCCGAGACCTACACCTACGACGCCACCGGAAACCAGGCCACGGCCCGGTGGCCGACTGCCGGAGAGGAGCCCGCGGCGGACGCCGCCGGTGACCGCGAGTTCCAGGGCACCCTCCTCACCCGCGCGGGACGCGTCCGCTACGAGCACGACGGCGCCGGCCGCATCGTGCTGCGCCAGCGCCGCCGGCTCTCGAAGAAACCCGAGACTTGGCGCTACACCTGGGACGCCGAAGACCGCCTCACCGGGGTCGTCACACCCGACGGCACCGCGTGGCGCTACCACTACGACGGCTTCGGCCGCCGCGTCGCCAAGGAACGCCTGGACGGTGCCGGCGCGGTGGCGCAGCGCACCGATTTCACCTGGCATGGCCCCACGCTCGTCGAGCAGACCACCGCCGGCGGCGGCGGGTCCGCAGCCCCGGTCACCCTGACCTGGAACCACCATGGCCTGCGTCCCCTCACCCAGACCCGGCACACTCCGGATCAGGACGAGGTGGACCGCAAGTTCTATGCCATAGTCACCGACATCGTCGGAACGCCCACCGAACTCGTCGACGAGAACGGCACGACGGCGTGGCGACAGCCGGCAGCCACGATTTGGGGGCTGCCCCTCGCAGCGGGTGGCGGCGCCGGTGAAATTCCCCTGCGTTTCCCGGGCCAGTACGCCGACGACGAAACAGGCTGGCACTACAACGTACTCCGCCACTACGACCCCGCCACGGGACGCTATGCCACCCTCGACCCCCTGGGCCTGGTCCCCGCGCCCAATCCGTACGCCTACCCGCACAACCCCACCACCTGGACAGACCCGCTCGGCCTGGCCGCCCACAAGCCGACGGACGTCGAAACCTTTTACCGTACGATGAGCAAGGAACATTTCGAGACACTGAAGTCGACCAGACGCCTCCCTGCCACCAAGGAGACCTTCACTTCACCGACCAAGGGTTTCTCTGATTCCTACGACGGTGTGATGGTCGAATTCACCGCACCCGCGGGAACGAGAGATGCCCTCGCCGCCATCGGCGTCAGAGACGCGTCCAGTCTGACCGCGGGGAAATACCCGGACATGCCGCAGGTGTCCAAGGGATGGGTGAGTGACCACGCATTCTTCAAGAAAGAAGGAAAGGACCACGTCAACATCGGGCTCGGCCAGGGGAAGGCACTCGATCTGTTCAACGATTCCTTCACGGACTTCAAGGAGATACCCAGATGACACCGGAGCAGGAGAAGCTGATCCTCGCGCTCGCCCACGGGGCGGACGGCCGCCGGGACATCACTCCCGAGCAGTTCCTTCACCGCTTCGGTGCGGACGACGGTAAGGCGCTCGGTCTCTCACTTCTTCGGGATGCCATCGCCCGACAGTACGGGGACGGAGTCGAGTTGGCCCTGATCGTGTCGGCCGCCTTCGGCCTCACTCCGGAGCACTACGGGCTCTTCAAAGAACTGTGCTATGCCGACTGGCACACAACCCACGAAGACGTGGTCTCGGCTCTCGGCGAGTGGCGTGACCCGGATTCCGTGGACACACTGCTGCACATGGCCGACTGGGTTCCCGATTACCTCGACTACGACGAGGCCAGGGCCCTGGCCACCAAGGCCGTCTGGGCCCTGGGCGGCATCCCGGGCCCCGAAGCGGACCGCGCTTTGGAGCGGCTCCGCGAAGAGGACGATCCCATCGTCCGGGGAGAAGCGGAACGTCAGATCGCACGACGCACCGCCCAGGACCGACCGCGGCACCCGCGGGCAGCCGGGTGACCGAGCTGCGGGAAGTCCGGGCGAAGCAGAGCGCGGACACGGTCACCGTCTACCAGGCGTACGCGCCCGCCATCGCCGAACCGGCGCTGCGGGCGGGCACGTTCGTGCCGCCGTTCAAGCGCGAGCGCATGACGTGGATCAAGCCGTCGTTCCTGTGGATGATGTACCGCTGCGGCTGGGCCGAGAAGCCCGGCCAGGAGCGGGTGCTGGCCGTCGAGATCAGCCGGCGGGGGTTCGAGTGGGCACTGCGCCACTCCTGTCTGAGCCACCACGACAGCCGCATGTACGCGACGCGTGACGACTGGCTGGCGGCGAAGAGGACCAGCCCGGTGCGTATCCAGTGGGATCCGGAGCGGGACATGGCGCTGCGGCCCCTGGAGCATCGCGCGATTCAGATCGGACTCTCCGGTCCCGCGGTCGGTGGCTATGTCGACGAGTGGATCCGCGGGATCGAGGACGTCACGCCGCTGGCGCGGGAAGTGCGCGCGCTGCTGCGGGAGCAGCGGCGCGAGGAGGCCGCGGCGCTGCTGCCGCCGGAGGAGCCCTGTCCGCTGCCGGACGACATCCGGGCCCGCATCGGCGCGGCGTAGACGGCGGTCGGGGCCCGGCCGCCGGCGGTGGCCGGCGGCCTCCGGTCCCCCCGGTAGGGCCGCGGCCGCCCGTCCCCGGCTCGGTCTCGGCCCGGTTCCGGTTCCGGTCAGCCCAGGATCAGGGGGAGCTTCGCCGTCATCGGGCCGAGGGCGGTGCGTTCCGCGTCCGTGGGGGTGCGGCGGCCGGTGGCGATCAGGAGCGCGTCGGTGTCCGTGAAGGACTCCGGGAACGCCGCGCCCGCGATCCGCTCCAGCAGGGCCCGGGTCCCGGCCAGGCCCTCGGCGGGCGGCCCCGGCACGTGCGGCAGGTGGGCGATCAGGTCGAGGTGGTGCAGGGTCCACTCCAGGACGTACGCGGCGAGGTAGTCGGCCGCGGTGAGGACCATGTCCTGCGTGCTCACCCGCAGCGCCGGGTCGGCGAGTTGCGCGGCCCGGCCCGCGGCGGAGCCGACGTCGTCGAGGTGGAACTTCAGCAGCGCCGGGTCCTCGTACGCCGCGGCCAGCCGGACGGTGAGCGCGTCGAGGGGGTCCGCGCCGGTCGGCGGCTCGTCGCTCACGTGCCAGTAGCGCGCCGCGTCGACCGTCGGCTCGCCGTCGGCGGGGGTGACCAGGGTGATGAGCACGTCCTGCGCGTCGATCACCAGGTGGGAGGCGAGGTCGCGGACGAGCCAGCCGGTGCAGCCGGAGGGCTGCGCGAAGTCCTCGTCGCTCAGGCCGGCGACCGCCGCGCGCAGCGCCGCCCAGGAAGGTACGAATTGATCCACCTCGGCAACGTAGTTCGCCGCCACGCACCGGACAACCCGATTTACCCGCGCCCCGCCCGCGGGCGCGCCCGGCTACGGCCGTAGCCGGGCGAACGCCTCCATCCGGCGGCGGTGGTACTCCAGGTCCTCCTCGTCGTGCCGCACGCCCCGGGCCACGGCGAGCGCGAAGTACGCGCCCTCGCGCCGCAGCCGGTGCCGCATCAACTGCGTCAGCGACTCCTCGTCCAGCGCCTCGGCGGTGCCGCCCGCCTCCAGGTAGGTGTCGGCGAAGCGGCGGGCGTCCGCCGGGTTCTCGCAGAACTCGTCGGCGAACTCCAGCGCCGCGCCACCCACTTCCACCTCGGGCGGGGCGATCAGGGACTCGTCCCAGTCGAGCACGGCGACGATCCGCGCCGGGTCGTCGCGGTCGACGAGCAGATTGCCGTGGTAGTAGTCGCCGTGCAGGGGGTGCCGCAGCCGGGCGCGGGCGCTGAACCCGGCCAGCCACGTGTCCAGTTGCGGATCGTGCAGCCGCGGGTCGTCGTACGCCACGTCGCCGGCGAGTCCGATTTCGAGGAAGCCCGGCTTCGGCCGGGGCGGCAGCCGCACGCCGGCCAGCGCGCGGTGCAGGCGGGCGAGCATGCGGGCCGCGGCCGGCGCGGAGCGGGGGTCGTCGCCATCGGCCCAGACCCCGTCGACGTACGGCCAGAGCGACACCGCGCGGCCCTCGACCCGTACGACCGTGGCGCCGTCGTCCCGGCCCGGGACCGGCAGCGGGGCGACCGCCTCGGGGCAGCCGCCGGTCCGCGCGGCGACCGCCACGCGGTGGCACCACTCCGCCTCCGCGGTGTCCTTGCCGTACGCGCCGATCCGCACCACGTGCGCGCCGACCCGCCAGGCGGCGGACTCCTCGCCGCCGTAGAGCCGTTCCGCGGGGCCGGTGACGCCCGTCGCCTCCCGCACCGCCGCCGTCAGCGGCACCTCCACGAAGACCACGCCCGTTCACCTGCTCTTTTCGCCCTGCACCGGCCCTCCCCGCATTCGATCACAGAGCGGCGCGGCGGCGCCGCACCATTTCCCGGCAGCGGCGCCGGCCCGCGCACGCGGTCCGTAATCCCCTTGCGCCCCCGCGCCGCCGCTGGCACCCTGACCGCCATGACTCACGGAAAGGCGCACACCGCCTCCCTCTGGTGACCGCGGTGACCTCTGCGCGCGGGGCATCTCCCCGCTTCGACGGTTCACTTTCCTCTTCCCGCGAACGCCTGTCCCTCGCCGTCGCCCTGCGCGACGACTGGCTGGGACACGCCTTCTCCACCCTGCCCGCGGACCGGCCGGCGGCAGAAGCGGCCGTCACCGGGCTCTACGGCCTGGCCGGCGCGCCGCCACCGCGGTTCGTCTGGATCCCCTCCCCCGCGGCGGCCCCGCCGGCGCTACGGGACGAGCAACCCGCCTTCGCCCGCACGCGGCTGCGGGCCGCCGACGCCCCCGCACGCTGGGCCGACTGGCCCGTCGCGTCCCGGCTGGCGTCGCTGCTGTCCGCGCTGCGCACCCGGCTGGACCGGTGCGTCCCGCGCCCCCGGACGCTCGTGCACCGCCCGCGCCCGCCGTGGCGCCAGGTCGCGCACACCATGGCCGCCGAGGAGGCGCTCGGCGACGGGTACGCGCTGCGCGACATCCTGTGGACCGCCGTCCACGACCCCCTCGCCGCCACGCTGCTCGACGGCCCCCGGCCCGCGATCCGATCCGCACTCCTGCCCGCCACCGGCGCCGAACCGCTCGGGCTCACCTTCCACGGCCAGCACGACGCCCACTGGATCGGGCACTACGACGTCCACGCCCGCCTCGGCCTCGCCGCCTACCGGGCCGCCGACACCCGCCAACTCGCCCTGTGGGCCGCCCTGGCCCGCGCCGCAGGCTGGTGGTGGCCCGGAGACGGGGTGTGCGTCGTCGCGGAGCGGCCCGCCGCAGTGCACACCGAGCCGCTGCCCGGCGCCCGCCACGGCGAACTGCGGCTGCACCACCCCGGCCGCCCCGCCGTCCGGTACGGCGACGGCGCCGAGGTGTACGCGCTGCACGGCACCGCCGTGCCGCGGTGGGTCGTCACCGAGCCGACGGTGGCGCGGATCCACCGCGAGCCGAACGTCGAGGTGCGCCGCTGCGCCATCGAGCGCATCGGCTGGGACACGTACGTCGACCGGGCAGGACTGCACCTGCTCGCCAAGGCCCCCGACCCCGGCAACGCCGGGTCCCACCTGCACCTCTACCACGTGCCGCGGCGCGTGTGGGGCTCGCCGGGGCGCGTCCTGCTCGTCGTCAACGGCTCCGTCGAACCCGACGGGCGCCGCCGCCGGTACGGGCTGAGCGTGCCCCCGGGCATCGACGACCCCGTCGCCGCGGCCGGCTGGTCGTACGGGCTGAGCGGCCCGCAGTACGCGCAACTCGCCCGCCGCACCTGACGTGCGGGCCTTCCCCGCTCACCGGCCCCCCTTCTCCGCTTACGGGCCTCCTCACCCTGCCCGGCTTCCCTTCTCTCACTCGCTTCCCTGCCGTCACCGGCTTCCCTTCTCTCACCCCGAGGTGATGCACATGACCACGTCCGCAGCCGTGACCCTCGCCGACCTCACCGCCAGGACCGGCCTCGACGTCCTCGCCCACCTGGAACGCGAGGTGACCATCCCCGTCGTCGCCGGCCTCCAGGCGCAGGGCGACCTCATCGTCGTACCGCTGGCGCTCCTCGACGACGTGACCGTCCCGCCGCACACCCGCTGGACGGCCGTCCCCGCGGGAGGCGTCGAGCTGCTGCGCGGCGCCGCCGGCGGCAACCCGCACACGCTCGTCGCCGATCCCGGCACCTGCCGCTGGAGCCGGCGCGTGAACGACCCGCAGCGCCTGGCCCTCGGCGTCCTCGACGCCACGGCGGTCGCGTACCTCATCCACCCGGAACACGGCGGCACGGGCATCGCCCCCGGCGCGTACGTCATCAGGCGCCAGCGCGAACGGAGCGAGAGCACGGGGCGGTTGGGCAACCGGTTCATCGCGGACTGACCGCGGCCGCGCGCCCGGGGCACTGCGCCCCGGGCGTGGCGGAACCGGACGGGTTCCGCCGTTCGGGACCCTTCCCCGTCCCGTTCCGGTACGGTTCCTGGCTTCGGAAACGGCCCGTAGCGCAGGGGTGAACCAGTGGCGGACGACGTCGGCGAGCTGATCGAGCGGCTGGCCCTGTGGCGGACCGGGGACGGCGCCTACGACGAGGTGAGCCTCCGGGAACGGGCCATCGTCGCGTTACAGGAGCGGGGACCCGAGGTCGTCCCCGTGCTCGTCGACCGGCTCGACGCCCTCCTCGCCGACCACGCCGCGCACCTGGAGCGGGTCGGGGCCGTCACCGCGGTGTGGGACGCCTGGTACGAGGAGGGGGACGCCCTCGTCGACGAGCACGGCGTGGGCAAGGTGTTCGAGCTGGAGCGGTACCGCACCGTCCCCAGCGACAGCCTCCCCCAGCGCGAGCCCCGGGACGAGCACTACCAGGACCCCTACGACCTCAAGCAGGGCCTCGTGGAGGCACTGCGCCGCATCGGCGACGACCGGGCCGCGCCCGTCTACGGCCGCGCGCTGCGCGACCGGGCCTGCATCCACTACGCCGCGACGGCGCTGCGCCGCACACACCTCGACGACGCCGTGCCCGCGCTGCTCGACGCGGCCGCGAGCATCGAGCCCGACGACATGGCCTTCCCCGAGGTGCTGCGCACGCTGGAGCACTACGGCGCCACGACGGCGCAGGTACGGGCCCGGTTCGAGGCCGAGTCGGGGCCGCAGGCCCGGGTGAGCCTGATGCACGTGATGCGCAAGCTCCCCGGCGACCGCTCCGGCAGGCCGGCCGACGAGGAGATCGCCGACGCGCTCGTCTTCCTCGCGATGAGCCGGTCGCCCACGGACCGGTACGGGGCCCTCAGGGAGCTGAAGGCGCTCGGCACCCTCGACGCGTTACCGGGCGAGCCGGGGGACGCGCGGGGCTCGTGGGACGCGGACTTCGGCGGCGCCGTCATGGACGCGCCGCCGCCCGCCGAGGCGGTCCACGCCGCGATCGTCCTCGCCGCGCAGGGCAACCCGCCGGGACACGACGGCGAACTCCGGCGCCGGCTGCGGCACATGGCCGAGGACGCCCCGTCCGCGGCGCGCGCCGTCACCGCCGTACTCGCGCGCGAGCCGCGGGCCCCCGACGCCGAGCTGGAGCTCGCGCTGCGGCTGGCCCTGCGGCTCCACCCCGACCGGGTGGCGGAGCACCTGCCCCTGCTCCGCGCCCTGCACGGGCTCGCCTCGTACCCGCCGGGACGCGACGGTGCGCTGCGCGCGCTGCGCCGCGACGGGATGCTGTTCGTGCTGATGCTGCACGAGGACCCGGTGCTCCGCGAGGAGGCCCGGGCGGTCTTCGAGGACGTCGCGGAGCCGGCGGACCGGGAGCGGTTCGCGTCGTACGAGGCGCTGCGGCTGGGCACGTGGGGGCGGCTGGTGCGGAAGTTCAGGCGGCACTGAGCGGACGGGCGTCAGGGGGAACCTGCTGTTCCGGCGTCCGTGTCCCGGGCGCGGACGGGCCGTTGACCGTACGCACCGCCCTGTAACAGCCCTGTCAGCCCTGTCAGCCCTGTCAGCCCTGTCCGCCCTGTCCGCCTGTCCGCCCTGCACGCAGTGCTGCCCGCGGGCGCGGCTTCTCGCCGGTCAGCGTGGCGCCGCAGCCCCGCCGTCCCCCTCCTCGCCGTCGCGGCCGGCCGCGAGGCGGCGGCGTACGGGGGCGTAGTGCGCCGCGACGGCCCGGGCGAAGGCGGCCGGGTCGCCGCTGCGCACCGCGTGCACGATGGCCTCGTGGGCGTCGGCCGTCTCCGCCCGGTCCTCGCGCGTGGCCATCCGCAACTGCGGGGCGACGATGGCGTACACGTCCCAGAAGGCCATCGAGAGCTGCCCCATCAGCTCGTTGCCCAGCGGCTCGACCAGCAGCGCGTGGAAGGCACGGTCCGCGGCTACGAAGTCGGCCTCGGCGCCGCCCGCGTCCGCGCGCATCTTCTCCGCCAGCGCGTCCAGCGCGTCGAGCCGGTCGCCGTCGAGCCGGGCCACGATCCGCTCGGCCATGCCCCGTTCGAACAGCTCGCGCACGTCGACGAGATCGGCCATCACGTGCACGTCGCCCTCCGGGTCGAGCAGCCCGCGGAACGCGAGGCTCTCGACGAGCGCCGACAGGCTCAGCCTGCCGACGTAGGTGCCGTGCCCGTGCCGTACGTCGACGATGTCGAGGGCGTGGAGCGTCTTGACCGCCTCGCGGACGCTGGAGCGGCTGGCACCGAGGGCGGCGCACAGGTCGGCCTCGGTGGGCAGCGGGTCGCCGGGGCGAAGCCGGTTGGCGAGGATGTAGCGCTTGATGCCCTCGGTGACCTCCAGCCGGAGGAGGGATCTGCCGGCGGGTGTCACGGCCGCGCGGGCCGCGCTCGTACGGACTTCCCTGGCACGGGCCTCGGTCACACGCGCACTCCCGCCTCTTGACCCACTTCGACCCCCGGGCTACGGTCACACGCTATCAGGCATGGGACATCAGACATCTGATCTCATGCTCCCCTCGCTCCGCTCCAACCGACCCTGCTCCCGCCTTCGTTGACATGCCGTACGTACCGGGAGGCCGTGTGCCCCGCCGCAACCGACCCGCCGCCGGGCCGCGATGACCGTCGTCGCCGCGCTCGACATCGGCGGCACGAAGACCGCCGCCGCCCTGGTCGACGAGGACGGGCGGCTGCTGCACCGCCGCACCGCGCCCACGCCGGCCGCGGCCGGGCCCGCGGCGGTCCTCGACGGCGCGGCTGCGGCCGTGGCCGAACTCGCCGCGTCCGGGGGCCCGTACGCGGCCGTCGGCGTCGGCAGCGCGGGCGTGATCGACGCCGCGGCGGGCACCGTGCTCTCCGCCACCGCCGCCCTGCCGGGGTGGGCCGGCACCGCGCTCCGCGACGAACTCTCCCGCCGTCTCGGCGCACCCGTCGCCGTCGACAACGACGTCCACGCGCACGCGCTCGGCGAGACCTGGCGCGGCGCGGCGGCCGGCCGGGCGCACGTCCTGCTCGTCGCCGCGGGCACCGGCATCGGCGGCTCGCTGATCCTCGGAGGGCGGCCCCACCGGGGCGCCCGCTCCGCGGCGGGACACCTGGGCCACCTGCCGGTACCGGCCGCGGCGGGCCGCCCGTGCGCCTGCGGCGGTACGGGCCACGCGGAGGCGGTCGCGTCGGGACCGGCGATGGCGGCGGAGTACGGCCGGCGCGCCGGCCAGGCGGCGGGGGAAGGGGCCGCGGCGGGCCGCGGTCTCGCGGCCGTCGCCGAGCGGGCGGCGGCCGGGGACGCGGTGGCGGTGGCGGTGCTCACGGAGGGCGCCGTGGCGCTGGGCGAGGCCGTGGGCGGGCTCGTCAACGCGCTCGACCCGGAACTCGTCCTCGTCACCGGCGGCGTGAGCCGGTGCGGCCCGGTCTGGTGGCGCCCGTTGCGCGCGGCGATCGCGGCGACGGCGCTGCCGCCGCTGGCGGACGTCCCGGTCGTGCCGGGCGGGCTGGGCGACGACGCGGCGCTGCTCGGCGCCGCGCGGCTCGCGCTGGAGACGGTCGCGTGAGCGCGCGGGCCGACGGCTTCGGCGACCACGACGGCGACAGCGACGGCGACGGCGGCCGGGACGGCGACAGCGGCGGCGGCCGGGACGGCGACAGCGGCGGCGGCCGGGACGGCGGGGCTCTTCTCGCGCGGCTGCGCGGGCGGTTGGTGGTGTCCTGCCAGGCGTACCCGGGCGAGCCGCTGCGCGACCCCGGCATCATGCGCCGCATGGCGCTGGCCGTGCTCGACGGCGGGGCCGCGGGCATCCGCGCGCAAGGGGTCGCGGACCTGCGGGCGATCCGGGCCGCGACCGGCGCGCCGCTGATCGGGCTCTGGAAGGACGGGGACGGCGGCGTCGTCATCACGCCCACGGCGGCGCACGCGCGAGCGGTCGCGGAGGCCGGCGCGGACGTCGTCGCCGTCGACGCCACGGACCGCCCGCGGCCGGACGGCCGGGACGTGGCGGAGTCGTTCGAGGCGGTGCGGCAGGCGGGTAGGCTCGTGATGGCCGATGTCTCGTCGTACGAGGAGGGGCTGCGGGCGGCCGACTTGGGCGCCGACCTGATCGGCACCACCCTCTCGGGCTACACCGACGGCTCCCCCGCCCCCGGCGCGGGCCCCGACCTCGCTCTGGTGGAGCGGCTGGCCGCTGCGGTGCCGGTGCCGGTGCTCGCGGAGGGGCGGATCGGGACACCGGCCGAGGCGGCGGAGGCGCTGGCGCGCGGTGCGTACGCGGTGGTCGTCGGCACGGCGATCACCCACCCGACAACGCTCACCCGCCAGTTCACCACCGCGCTCGACGCCACCCGCCCCCGCGGGTGACCCCGCCCGGTGCGCCCTGACGATCGACGGATGACAACTGACAGATAACAGATGACTGTCATCGTCCGCGAAACGACGGCACCCGCACCGGGCACCCAGCGCCGCCCCCACCTCGGCCGCCCCCACCTCGGCCGTCAGCCCTCAGTCGTCAGCCTTCAGCAGTCAGCCGTGATACGTGATGTAGCCGTTGCCGTCCCGGTCGTCGGCGCTCTTGGTGTACTTGTGCGCGTCCGCCCGGCTGCCGCTCGACTTGACGAGGTAGATCGTGTCCTTGTCGTTGTTCCACATGAAGTTGCAGTTGTCGCGGTAGACGACGTTGTCCGCGTCGGAGTCGCGACCGTTCCCGCCCCGCAGCTTCACCTGGTCACCGGGCTGCAGATAGTGGTTCGCGCGGAACGTGAACCGGTTTCCGGCCGCGTCCTTGACGACCCATCCTTTCAGGTTCACCGTCCGGCTGGACGAGTAGTTCTTGATCGCCAGATATTCCTTGTGGGTGTTCCCGCCGGAGCACCTGTTGGAATCCCGGCCGGGTGCGTCGTACTGGATGCCGCGGACCTTCAGCGGCGAGCTGTACTCGGCGGCCTGTGCCGGCGTGACGGCGAGCATCGTCAGCGCGCCGCCGGCGGCGGCGATGGCGGTGACGACTCCGTGGTTGCGCATGTGTGCGAACCCCCCATGTCTCGATTCGGCAGGAGGTTATGCGCGTAGCGCCGCACGGCGGGCGTGCCGAGAGGGCATCCGAAACGGCCTTTCCGGCCCTTGCGCCCCACCCCGCCCCGGCCCCCGGGCAGGCCCGCCGGACTCCCGGCACGCCCGCCGCGCCCCGTCCCTAGGCGAGGCCCAGTTTGGCGGCGTCCGGGGCGAAGACCGTCATCCAGTGCGGGGTGAGCCGGAAGAAGACGACTTCCTCGTCCCAGCGGAAGGCGTTCTCGCCGTAGAAGTCCTTGAAGTACGCGAGGAGTTCCGGCCACTCGGGGTCCGGCTCCCCCTCGGCGGGGTTGAGGGTGACCGCGTCGCCGTGGGTGAACACGCCGAGGTCCTCGCCGCGCATGTGCGCCACGCTGGCCGCGGGGCGGGCGGTGAGGTGGCGGGCCTTGGCCGCGGTGCGTGCGGTGCCGAAGTACCAGGTGCCGTGGAGGAAGTGGCCGTCGGCGCCGCTGATGCGGGGTTCGCCCTTGGCGGTCACGGTGGAGAGGCCGAGGGTGCACATGCCGGTGAGTACGCGGGTGAGCTGTTCCGCGGTCAGTGTGCGGTCGGTGTTGATGATCGAGCGGAGGTGGCCGGTGGAGCGGGCCAGGGAGGTGTCGAGCAGTTCCTGGAGGCGTCGGAGTTCTTCGGGGGTTTCGCGCATCCGGTCACGGTAGCGGGGCAGGTAGCCCTCGGCCGGGTGTTCGGGGGCGCGTCACATCGGCGTGTTCTCGCGGGTCAGATACATGACAGGCGACGGGAGAGGACCGGGCGTTGAAGAGTGAACACGACTGGCTGGCGGAGCGCTTCGAGTCCGATCGGCCCCGGTTGCGCGCGGTGGCGTACCGGATGCTGGGGTCGGTCCCGGAGGCGGACGACGCCGTCCAGGAGGCGTGGATCCGGCTCAGTCGCTCGGACACCAGCGAGGTGGAGAACCTGAGCGGCTGGGTCACGACGATCGTCGCCCGGGTGTCGCTGAACATGCTGCAGTCCCGCAGGTCCCGCCCCGAGGTGCTGGTGGACACGTCGGACGCGGGCGATCCGCAGGACGAGTTGTCGCCGGAGGATCCGGAGGAGGAGGCGGTGATCGCCGACTCGGTCGGGCTGGCGCTCCTCGTCGTCCTGGACACGCTGACGCCGGCCGAGCGGCTGGCGTTCGTGCTGCACGACATGTTCGCCGTGCCGTTCGAGGAGATCGCGACGATCGTCGACCGCTCCCCCGCCGCGGCACGACAGCTCGCCAGCCGGGCGCGGCGGCGTGTGCAGCGGTCGACGCCGACGGCGCGGCGGGGGGACGCTTTCGGTGTGTACGATGCGGCCGCCTCGTTCCCGTCGGGGAAGTCGGATCTGGCGACGGCGTTTCTCGCGGCGTCGCGGGAGGGGAATTTCGAGGCGCTGCTGGCGATGCTGGCGCCGGAGATCGTGCTGCGTACGGATGCGGCGGCGATGCGGATGAGTCTGGAGGCCGGGCTGCGGGGGATGCATCCGATCACGGATGTGCCGGAGGTCCGCGGTGCGGACGCGGTGACGCGGGTGTTCGCGGGGCGGACGTGGAATCCGGATCCGGCGCTCATCGACGGGGCGGCGGGGCTGGTGTGGCGGGTGCGCGGGCGGCCGCATGTGGCGTTCTGTTTCGCTACGGAGAACGGCAGGATCTCGGCGATCGACATCAAGGCCGATCTCGGCGGTCTCGACATCGTTTTCGAGTAGGCGCCCCGGATGCGGGGCGAATGATAACAGGAACCTGCCACGGTCGGGCTCCTATCAGCCGTCCGGGGCGCGACCTAAGGTGTGTGCATGGACGAATCTACCGATGTCACCGAGCAGTTGCTGGAATTATCGCAAGGCTATCTGCGGACGGCCGCGTTGCATGCGGCCGCGGAGTTGCGGCTCGCGGATCTGCTGGCCGGCGGTCCGCGAAGCGCGGACGACCTGGCGGCGGAGGCGGGGCTGGACGGTCCGTATCTGGCACGGCTGCTGCGTTATCTGGCGGCGTACGGGGTGTTCCGGCAGGAGGACGACGGCCGGTTCGCGCTGACGCCGCTGGCGCAGTTGCTGCGGGAGGACGTGCCGGGGTCGATGCGCTCGTATGTGGAGATGCACGGCCACGAGATCTTCCTGCGGTCGGCGACGGGGCTTTCCGAGGCGGTCCGTACGGGCGGGAATCCGTTCGAGGCGGAGTTCGGGATGCCCTTCTACCAGTATCTGTTCGGCAACCGTGAGCTGGGCATGCGGTTCGACGCGAGTATGGCGTCGTTCTCGGAGGCGTTGAGCGATCAGGTCGCCGCGGCGTACGACTTCGGTGCCGCCCGCAAGGTGGTGGACGTGGGCGGTGGGCGCGGCGGGCAGTTGCTGGCGATTCTGCGGCGTAACGCGCATCTCTCGGGCACGCTGATGGACCGTGAGCCGGTGGTGGCGGCGCATGTGCTGGACGTGCCGGAGCTGTCGGGCCGGTGGGAGGCGGTGGGCGGCGACTTCTTCGCGGCGGTGCCGGAGGGTGGGGACGTCTACATCCTGAAGCACGTGCTGGCTAGCTGGCCCGACGATCAGTGTGTGCGGATCCTGGAGGTGTGCCGGGACGCCATGCCGGAGGGCGGCCGGATGCTGATGGTCAACGCGCTGGTGCCGGAGGGGAACGAGCCGCATCCGGCGAAGGACGTGGACATGGTGATGCTGACGGTCCTGAACGGCAAGGGCAGGACGCAGGCGGAGTACGAGGCTCTGATGCGCAAGGCGGGGCTGGTGCCGGCGCAGGTGCTGCACGTCTCGCCGCACGCGGCGATCATCGAGGCGACGAAGGTCTGAGACCTGACGGCCGGGGCGCGCCGAAGGCGGCGCGGGCGGCCGGCGGCCCGGAGGGATCCGGGGCGCCGGCCGCCCGCGCCGTTGGCCGTGGTACGGGTGCGGCGCCCGCGGGCGCCGCGCGCGGCTACGGCTACGGCTGGAGGCGGACGGCGGTCCAGCCGTCGCCGTCGCGGTCGTAGCGCAGCCGCAGGTGGAGCCGGTCGGGGCGGTGGGCCCAGAACTCGATGTCGTGGGGCTGGAGCCGGTAGCCGTAGAAGCGCTCGGGGCGGTCGAGGGCCTTGCCGTCGGCGCCGAGGCGGGCGGCTTCCGCGCGCAGGGCGGCCGGGTCGGCGAGCGGTTCGCTCTGCCGGGAGGCCGCGGACATGGCGTGCAGCGGGATGGCGCGGGCCTGCCAGAGGCTGTCGGATTCGGTGAGGGGGACGGGTTCGACGGGGCCGGAGAGTTTGATCTGCTGGCCGGTCTCGCGCCAGTAGAGGAGTCCGGCGGCCCAGTTGTTCTCTTCGATCTCGCGGCCCTTGCGGCTGGTGGCGTGGCTGGTGAACAGCACGCCGCGGTCGTCGACGGCGCTGACGAGGACGATGCGCGAGGAGGGCCGGCCGCGTTTGTCGGCGGTGGCCAGGGCGAGTGCCTTGGGTTCGCGGACCTGGAGTTCGACGGCGCGGTCGAGCCAGCGCTGTACGAGGGTCACGGGGTCGGCGGGCGGGTCGTCGTACTCGGGGAAGTCGGCGTCGTTCTCGACGGTGAGGCTTTCGAACTTGCTGGTGTGCATCTGGTGCCTTTCTGCGGTGGCCGCCCGCCGGGCGTCCGGTCCTGAGGAAGACCTGGGGGGAGGTCTAGAGGAAGAGGGTGCCGCGTCCTACGGTGACGCCGTTGCCGCCGACGTGCACGGCGTGGATCCGCTCGCCGTCGCCTTCGGCGGTGGCGAGCATGAGGGAGGGGCGGCCCATTTCGACGCCCTGGAGTATCTCGACCTGCTCGCCGTAGTCGGCGAGGCCGTGGCGGGCGAGGTGGATGGCGAGCGGACCGGCGGCGGAGCCGGTGGCGGCGTCCTCGACGACGCCGTACGCGGGTGAGAACATCCGGGCGCGCCACTGCCGGCCCTGTCCCGCGAAGCAGTTGGCGGCCATGTCGGGGAAGGCGGACAGGGCGCGGTGGTCGGGCCGCAGCGCGGAGAGTGCGGGGACGCTTTCGAGGCCGACGAAGACGTGCCGGGGGCCGTTGCGGTAGACCTCGACGGGGGCGACGGAGGTGTCGGCGCCGAGGGCGGCGAGGAGTTCGTCGGCTTCCGCGTAGGGCTCCCACACGGGGTGGGGCTGGCGCATGCTGACCTTGACGGCGCCCTCGTCGTCGGTGAGGTGGACGGGGATGACGCCCATGGCGGTTTCGAGCTGGAGTTCGTCCTGTTTGCGGGTTTCGCCGAGGGCGACGGCGGTGCCGAGCAGGGGGTGTCCCGCGAAGGGCAGTTCGTTGACGGGGGTGAAGATGCGGATGCGGGCGTCGCCGCCTTCGCGGGGCGGGAGCACGAAGGTGGTCTCGGAGAGGTTCATCTCCCGGGCGATGCGCTGCATCAGGTCGGGGGTCAGTTCCCGGGCGTCGAGGAACACGGCGACGGGGTTGCCGCTCAGCGGCTTGCGGGAGAAGGCGTCCACCAGCATGTAGTCGAGTTCGGGCATGTACGGCTCCTGACGGGCGGATACGGGTTCGTGGGTGGCCCCGGGTGGCGGGGTTCAGGTGGTGGGCGCTGGGTGTCTCACCGGCCGATCGCCCCGAGGAGGGCGTCGCCGATGAGCCGGGGTCCTTCGACGGTGAGTACGGATTCCGCGTGGAACTGGTAGGACGCGAAGTGCGGGCCGCGGAGCGCGTCGATCTGGCCGGTGGCGGGGTCGCGGCTGGCGCGGACGCGGCCGATGCCGGGGATGTCGAGGTCGTCGGCGGGGCTGACGGCGGCGAAGGTGTTGTAGTAGCCGACGTGTTCGCGGCGGCCGAAGAGGTCGATGGCGCGCTGGACGCCCTGGTTGGGGCGGTCGCGGCGGACGAGGTGGAGGCCGAGGCGGAGGCTGAGCACCTGGTGGCTGAGGCAGACGGCGAGGAACGGGGTGCGGTCGCGGAGCAGTCCCGCGACGGCGGTGTCGAGTGCGGCGATCTTGGGGTCCGCGGTGGCGCGGGGGTCGCCGGGGCCGGGGCCCATGACGACGAGGTCGAAGTCGTCGACGGCGTAGGGCTCGTCGAAGCGGCGTACTTCGGCGGTGGGGCCGAGGGCTTCGAGCTGCTGGACCATCATGGCGGTGAAGGTGTCCTCGGCGTCGACGACGAGGACCTTCATGCCTTCCAGGGCGGGTACGGTCAGCGGCCGGGCGGCGGTGGCGGCGAGCCAGAAGCCGGCGATGCCGGTGTTGCGGCCGCGTAGTACGTCGCGGATGGCGGGGTGGTCGGCGAAGCGCGGGGCGGGGGGCGCGGTGCCGGCGGCCGGGGGTTCCGCGGCCGGTGCGGCGGCGGTTTCTGCGGTCGCGGTGGTACGGGCGGGGCCGGCGGTGGTGTCCGCGGTGCCGTCCGCGCCGAGGGCGTCGAGGAGCGCGGCGGCTTTCGCGCGGGTCTCCGCCGCTTCGCCTTCCGGGGACGAGTGGCGTACGAGGGTGGCGCCGACGGAGAGCGAGAGGCGGCCGTCGTCGGCGATGTCGGCGGTGCGGATGAGGATGGCGGAGTCGAGGGTGCGGCTGCCGGTGGGCTCGTCGCTGACGAGTGCGGCGATGCCGCTGTAGTAGCCGCGGCCGTGGGGTTCGTGGCGGGCGATGACGCGGGCGGCGCTTTCGACGGGGCTGCCGGTGACGGTCGGCGCGAAGAGTGTTTCGCGTAGCACGTCGCGGATGTCGCGGGTGGTGTGGCCCTCGATGAAGTACTCGGTGTGGGCGAGCCGCGCCATCTCCTTGAGCGCGGGCCCGGTGACCCGGCCGCCGGCGGGGCAGATGCGGGACATCATCTTGAGTTCCTCGTCGAGCACCATGTACAGCTCGTCGGTCTCCTTGCGGTCGCGCAGGAAGGCGGTGAGGCCGTCGAGGGTGGGGCCGCCGGCGGGGTAGCGGTAGGTGCCGCTGATGGGGTTCATCACGGCGCGGCCTTCGTGGACGGAGAGGTGCCGTTCGGGGGTGGCGCCGACGAAGGTGCGGCCGTCGGCGTGGATGGCGAACGTCCAGTAGGCGCTGGGCTCCAGGGAGATGAGCCGCCGGAAGACGGTGAGCGCGGCGCGCGCGGGGTCTTCGCCGACGTCGGCGAGGAGGGTGCGCTTGATGACGAAGTTGGCGCCTTCGCCGGTGCCGATCTCGCCGGTCACGACGCGCCGTACGACGTCGGCGTACTCCTCGTCGGAGAGGTCGAAGCGGTGGCCGGTGAGGGCGGCGGGGGTGTCGGGGAGCCGCGCGAGGGTGTCGGCGAGCGGCACGGCGGCCTGCTCGGTGACGTTCATGGCGATGAGGGGCGCGCCGTCGTCGGGGGCGGCGAAGCCGCGTTCGGTGAGCTGCCGGTAGGGCACGACGAGGAGCGTGCGGTGGGCGGTGGCGGCGGGGGGTTGCGCGGCCTGGGCGGGCAGGGGGAGCCCGGCGAGGGTGCTGGGGTGGGTGACGTCGCCGAGGAGGACGTCGACGGTTCCCTGGGTGCCGCTCTCCGGCCGGTGCAGCAGGGCGTACGAGGGCGGGAGGGGCCCGGCGAGCAGCCGGTCGAGCAGCTCGGTGCCGGCGCCGGGGGCGTCCTGGCGGGGTCCGGGGGCGGTGGTCATGCGAATATCTCCGCGCTCGGGACGACCATGCCGCAGCGCTGGGCCACGTAGTCGAGGGTCATGCGGTGCCGGTCGGCGGAGAAGTCGGCGACGGCGTCGGCGGCGAGGAACACCTGGATGTCGTGGGTGAACGCGTCGATGGCGGTGGCGAGTACGCCGACGTGGGCGTAGACGCCGCACAGCACGAGCTGGTCGCGGCCCTCGGCGCGCAGTCTGTCGAGGAGCCCGGACTTGTGGAAGGCGCTGTAGCGCCATTTGGTGAGCAGCCAGTCGCCGTCGGCGGGGGCGAGTTCGGGGACGACCTCGCGGTCTTCGGGTGCGGTGCGCATGCCGGGGCCCCAGAAGTCGACGAGGAGGCCGCGCTCTTCGGGGGTCATGCCGCCGGGCTGGGCGGAGTAGGCGACGGGGGCGCCGAGTGCGGCGGCGCGCTTGCGGAGCTGCGCCGCGTTGTGGACGAGCCGGCCGCGGACCGGCTCGGGGAAGGGGCGCAGGAAGAACCGCTGCATGTCGTGGACGACGAGCGCCGCGCGGGCGGGGTCGGGGGTCCACGCCGCGAGGTTGGCCGGCAGGGTCTCTGCCGTCGGCAGCTCGTACGGGTCGATGGCGGGTATGCCGACCACGGTGGGGCTCCTTTCAGGGTGCGGTGGGTGCGCGGGCTGGTGGGAGGGGCCGCGCCGCCGGGGCCGGGGTGGATCCGGTGCCCGGTGTGGCTGTCAGCGGGCCTCGGCCCAGGCGGCGACGAGCCGGTGGGCCTGGCCGGGGTTGAGCCGGGGGTCGCAGAAGGTGGTGCGCCGGCCGGCGGAGCCGATGGCGGCGACGTCGGTGGCGCACTCGGTGACGGGGTCGGGGGTGGTCTCCAGGTGGAGTCCGCCGTTGATACCGCCGTGGGCGCCGACGACGTCGCAGAACCCGTGGATCTCGGCGAGCATGGCGCCCATGAGGCGGGTTTTCAGCCCGTCGGGTCCGGTGATGGTGTTGCCGTGCATGGGGTCGCAGATCCAGACGGCGGGGTGGCCGGCGGCGCGCACGGCCTGGACGAGGGCGGGCAGCCGGCTGGTGACGAAGCCGGCGCCCATGCGGGCGATGAGCACGAGGCGCCCGGGGCTGCGGTCGGGGTCGAGGCGGGCAGCGAGTTCGGTGATGTCCTCGGCGGTGGTGCCGGAACCGATCTTGCACGCGACGGGGTTGACGACGCCGGCGAGCAGTCCGACGTGGGCGCCGTCGGGGCGGCGGGTGCGCTCGCCGACCCACGGCAGGTGCGCGGAGGCGAGGTAGCTCGCGCCGGTGGCGGTGCGCCGCAGCATCGGCGTCTCGTAGTCGAGGAGCAGCGCCTCGTGGCTGATCCACACCTGTTCCGCGTCGGGGCGGCCGGCGTTGAGGCTGTCGAGTTCGCGTACGACGGCCTGGGCGGCGCGGAAGCAGGTGAGGATGCGCCACGGGTCGGGGCGGCGGGCCTGGGCGTCGGGCTCGGGGGCGTTGACCATGTGCCCGCGGTAGACGGGCAGGGTGGTGTCGCCGATCTGCTCGACGGGCTTGGAGCGGGGTTTGGCGAACTGCCCGGCCATGCGGCCGACGCGCAGGGCGGGGCGGCCGGTGATCCCGGCCGCGGTGCCGGCCAGTGCGTCGAGGAGCGCGCTCTTGCGCCGCACGTGGTACGGGGTGGACTCCGCGGGGTCCTCCGCGCAGTCGCCGGCCTGGATGAGGTGGGCGCGTCCCTCGGCGACGTCGGCGAGGGCGCGCCGCAGCCGCGCCGCGCCGTCGTCGGTGACGAGCGGCGGCGCGGCGTCGAGGGCCTCGCGTACCCGTCGCACCTGGCCGGTGTCCTCCCACACGGGTTGCTGGAGCGCGGGTCGTGCGTGGAAGTCCTGGACTGAGGTTGGCACGGTCTCCCCCTGCCGGGTGTGCGTGTCGAGGTTCGCGGGTGGTGGGCCGGCAGCGGTCAGGTCGGGATGCCTTCGCGGCGTACCGAGGGCACTTCGATGCCCAGGGCGCGGAACTGCTGGCAGGGGTTCATGAACTCGCGCTGCTGCTTGATCTTGCCGTCCTCGAAGAGGAAGGAGTGCAGGAAGTGGTTGCGGTAGTGGCCGGGTTCGTAGCCGGGGAAGAGGATCTTTCCTTCGCCGTCGCACTCCACCCAGAAGCGGTTGGGGTCCTGGGTGTCGAATATCTCGATGTTGATCCAGGCCCAGTCGGGGAAGCACTTGAGCGACCAGACGGCGTGCTCGCCGAGGGTGTCGCGGCCGCTGATGACGATGGGCTCGCCGGTTTCCGTGGTCCACAGGCCGCCGGTGCCGTCCTCGGTGAACAGCAGGTGCCGCTCGAGCCGGTCCTGGCCGCGGCAGTGCATGTACTTGTCGACGATGGCGCGGTTGTGGTCCCGTACCTCTTTGTCCGTGGACATACGTGCTCTCGCTTCCCTTTTACTCTGCAGGGCGGGTGGGGCGGTTTGGACCGTGCGGACTCCGTCGTCCCGAATACGGTCGTCGGTCGCCGGGGACGCGGGTGTCTGAGGCCCTTGCGGCACCGGCGGTTTCCGTGGAATTCCGGTTTAGTACAGCGAACGGGAGCCGCGCGTCGGCGGGTCCGGGCGGAATTCCCGGCCGGCCTCGGCGGACCGCGGGCAAACCCGCTGCACCGGCCGGGTTCTCGGGATCCGGAGGTGCCGCAGTGGAGGTGCGGCCGCGGTGGAAGATCGGACTGAAACACGCACCACCGGGTCGAGCCCCCCTTGTCCCTTGTACGGATCGGATCTACTCCAGCACCATATCCGCCCGCCGGGCCGTTTCCATGCGCGCAAGCGACTCTGCGCGGATGCGTGGCAATGATTTGCCATTCTGATTCCGGCGGTATGTTCAATACGTCGCGTCCGGCGTCGTGACGTGAATGTGCGCCTTCATAGAGTACGGGTCGAAAACCACTGGGGCGGCCGTCACCGGGGCGGATCCCGGGGGCATTTGGGCGTCCGTGCCGCGGCCGGGCGCGGCGGGGCGTACGCGTGGGGCGTGGGCGTGCCCGCGGGGCGTACGGGGCGGACCGGTCCCGGGGCGGTCTTGCGCTTCGCCGCCGGGTGCCCAAGACTCCCCTACGACGTGTCAGGGGCACGGCAAAAGCCGGGCCGCTGACGGTGTGTCTCACGGGCTCGTCACCGCGAGCCCTGGTTCTCCCCAAAACCAGAGGAGACATCTGTGAAGATCTCTCGCACCACCCCCACCGGGGCTTCCCGCGGCAAACTGCGGTTCATCACCGCGACCGCCGGCCTCGCCGCCGTCGCAGCGCTCGCGCTGCCCGCGGGTGCGAACGCGCAGGAAGCCTCACCCTCGTTCAGCGCGGCCGAACTCCGGTCCGTCGACCAGGCGGTCGGCGAGGCGGACGTCGCGGGCAGCGCCTGGTACGTGGACCGCGCCAGCGACACCGTCGTGGTCACCGTCGACAGCACCGTCTCGAAGGCCGAGGTGGCCCGGATCACCGAGGCGGCCGGCGAGCATGCCGGAGCCGTCGACGTCCAGCGCACCAACGGCAAGTTCACCAAGTACATCGCCGGCGGCGAAGCCATCACCACCGGCGGCGCCCGCTGCTCGCTGGGCTTCAACGTCCAGAACAGCAGCGGTACCAAGTTCGCCCTCACCGCCGGTCACTGCACCAACATCGGCAGCTCGTGGTCCATCGGTACCAGGACCGGCACGAGCTTCCCGACGAACGACTACGGCATCATCCGGCACTCCAACCCCGCAGCAGCGGACGGCCGGGTGTACCTGTACAACGGCTCGTACCAGGACATCACCAACGCCGCCAACCCCTCGGTCGGCCAGTCCGTCCGGCGCAGCGGCAGCACCACCGGTGTGCACGGCGGGTCCGTCACGGGCCTGAACGCCACCGTCAACTACGGCGGCGGCGACATCGTGTACGGCATGATCCAGACGAACGTCTGCGCCGAGCCCGGCGACAGTGGCGGCTCGCTCTTCGCCGGCAGCACGGCCCTCGGCCTGACTTCCGGCGGCAGCGGCAACTGCTCCTCCGGCGGCACGACGTTCTACCAGCCGGTCGTGGAGGCCCTGAACGCCTACGGCGTCAGCGTCTTCTGACCCGGCGCAGCACACGCGGCACACGGCACCTCGCCCCGGTCGGCATCCGCCGGCCGGGGTTCGCGTCTTCCCGCCGCCGGCACCCGGCCGGGCGGGGGCGCTTCCCCGGGTCCGTTTCAGGGGCGGGCACGGTTCGTGCGCGGTCGGCGCGGGTACGCCGACGAACCGTGCCCCGGTGTCCGCAACCGGTCACCGATGGGACTTCGAGCCGCGCCACGGGATGCCGTCCCGCGCGGCGGGCCTCGCTCACGTGCACGCGTGGGACGTGAGCGCGGGGGTCAGGTGCGGGCGAACTCCAGCACCCGCAGCGGCGGCTGGCCGCCGTCCACCGCCCCGACGGGGAACTCCTCGCGCAGCGCGTACCCGCAGGGCTCGATGAGCGCCCGGTGCTGCTCCAGGGTCCGTTCCCTGCCGCCGTAGAGGACCATCATCATGACGTCCATCAGATGGCCGGCCGCAGGTTCGGGCACGGCGGGCAGGACGTACTCGACGACGACGAGCGAACCGCCCGGCCTGCCGGCCTTCGCGCAGTTCGCGACGATCCGCCGGACGCTCTTGTCGTCCCAGTTGTGCAGCACGCGGCTGAGCAGGTGCAGGTCGCCCTCGGGCACCTCCTCGAAGAAGCTGCCGGGCACCAGCTCGGTGCGGTGCTGGACGCCGGCGGCGCCGAGGAAGTCCGGGGCCGTCGCCATCGCCTCGGCGCGGTCGACGATCACCCCGGCCGCGTCGGGCAGCGCCTTGAGCAGCCAGGCCAGCATCGTGCCCCGGTTGCCGCCGACGTCCACGACCCGCGAGGCGGCCGGCGGGCGGTAGCCGGCGGCGTCCAGGGCGCCCGGCAGCCGGGAGGTGGCGTAGCCCATGGCGCGGGCGAACTTCACCGCCTCGCCCGGGTGGCTGCCCAGGTAGTCCCAGAACCCGCCGGGGGCGGCCGGATCGACCTGCTGCCCGCTGCGTACGTGCTCGGCGAGGCCGACCATGGCCTCGCGGATCGGCTCCAGCCACAGCACGGCCATCTCGCCGAGCCGCCCGGCGTCCGGGCCGAGCCTCTCACCGGCCGGGGACAGCCGGAACCTGCCGTCCTCGTCGCCGGAGAGCAGCCCGACGGCCATCCCCGCCCGCAGCAGCCGGCCCGTGGCGTCCGGGTCGGTGCCCGCGTCCTTCGCGATGTCCTCCGGGGTGAGCGCCTTGCCCGCTAACCGGCCGAGGATGCCTAACTCGACGATCGCGACGGCGACGGGGGTGTAGAGGTAGCCCGAGAAGAGCTGGACCAACTGGCGGCCGGCGGTGTCGTTCTCGCCGTCGGTCAGGAAGTCGAGCACGGAGTACGTGCCGGAGGCGCCACCGCCACCGGCGCGGGGCCGCGGGCCCTCCGGGAGTGCGGTCGCCGCGGCGGCCGCCTTTCTGGTGCTGGACAAGATGTCCTCCTCGTGGATGTGTGGGATCGGTCCGCAAGTTGCGGATTCCACGAGTTTCGACCCCGCGTCTAGGCCGTCGGTACATGTCGAACTGGCGTCGAACTGGCGGCGGCTAAACGGCGCCGGTCACCGCACGGATACGGCATATCCGGAAATCCGGGTTCCGTGCACGGGGCCGCGCGGAGTCCCTGCCTCCGCGGCGTACCGCTCCCCGGAGCTATGCGCCGTGCCCGGCGGCGGCCTCGCGTATCGCGCGGACCGCGGCGGTCGGGACGTAGTCCCCCGGCACGCCTTCGACGAGGATGATGTCGCCGTCGATGTGCCGCGAACGCAGCGGCGCCAGCTCCCGGTAGGCCGGCGAGTCCCACCAGGCCCGGGCGTCGGCGATCCCGGGGAAGCCGATCATGACCACGCCCCCGGGCCAGTCGCCCTCCTTCACCTCGTGCGGCGTGGCGTGCACGAGGAAGCGGCCGCCGTACGGCTCGAAGGTCGCGGGCAGCCGCTCGATGTAGTCGGCCACCTCCGGGTGGGGGGCGGCGTCCTGCAGCTTGGCGATGGCGTAGGCGGTCATGGCGGTCCTTCCGTTCGCTCGCGCGGTCCGTACCCTGCCGATCTTCGCAGCAGGGCGGACCGGGGTCGATTACCCGCCGGGTAGGCGACCCCGGCACGCGGCGTGGGACGCGCCCGTCAGGAGGGGATCCAGTCCCGCTCGATGTGGGGGGTCTCGATGCTCAGCGCGCGCATGTGCTCGATCGGGTTGGTGTACTCGCGGCTCGCCACGATCCGTCCGTCGCTGAGGGTGAAGCCGTGGATGAAGTGGTTGCGGTAGCGGCCCTGGGGATAGCCGGGGAAGAGGATGGTGCCCTCGCCCTGGCACTCGACCCAGATGACCGACGGGTCCTGCGTCTGGTAGATGTGCACGTCGTGCCACTGCCAGTCCGGCAGGACCTGCATCGACAACTCGCCGTGGCGCTTCAGCTTCTCACGCCCCCTGACGACGATGGGCCGCCCCATGTCGGTGTAGAAGAGCGACGCGGTGCCCTCGTCGGTGTAGAGGGTGTAGCGCCGCAGCCGGGCCTCCGCGCCGGTCCGCATGTACTGCTCGACGGCCAGGAGGTTGCGGGCCCGCAGGTCGTGGTGGTCGGTGAACACCGGAGCGGCGGTGTCGGGTGGTCGGGACACGGACGGGGTCATGGCGTCTCCTGGCGCATGTGTCGGATTGGGTCGGTGGTGCCGTGGGGAGAAGCGCGTACGCCGCCGTGGGGGACGGCTGCGGACGTACGCGCGGGTCCCGCGGCCGGAGGCCGGAGCCGGCCCCCGGCCGGGGCGGGTGCGGGGGTGGCGTCGGAGAGCAGCCGGGGCCCGCCGGCGGATGCCGGCGGGCCCCTTCGGTCTCGACTCCGCGGTGTTCCCGTCGCCGGGACGCCGCAGGGCACCGCTGCGTGCCCGCGCACCGAGTCCTCGTTCCGGCCGGGGCCGGTCGTGACCGGCGGCTCTACTCCCGCCGCGGCGGGGCGTAGGAGGGGCGGGAGTTGAGCTGCGCCACCTCGCTCTCGGCCTTCATGCGGTACATCTCCATCATCTGCGTGACCCGGGCGCGGTCCCAGGTGTCGGGGCTCGTGGCCCGCTCCATGGCCCTGGCGGCCATGACGACGCCGTTGGCCTCCTCCAGGCGGGCACGCTCGTACGCGGCCAGCCCGGCCGGCACGTCCCCGTCCGCCCGCGCCAGTTCGTACGCGAGCACCCGCGCGTCCAGGACCGCCTGTGCCGCGCCGTTGCCGCCCGCCGGGTACATCGGGTGGGCGGCGTCGCCGAGGAGCGTGACGCGGCCGCTGCCCCAGGCGGGCAGCGGGTCGCGGTCGACCATCGGGTACTCCAGGACGTCCCCGGAGCGCTCCAGCAGGTCGCGCACGTCGAGCCAGCCCAGCGACCAGCCCTCGTAGTGCGACAGCACCTCCTTGAGCAGGCCCTCGCGGCGGTCGTCGACCGGGCCGTCGGCGGCCTCGGGCAGCAGTCCCGGCTCGGCGACCCGCACCAGGCAGACCCAGTTGGTGCGGTCCTTGCCGATCGGGTACGCGACGAGCGTCACGTCGCCGTCGCTGGCCCCGACCCAGGAGCGGCCGGTGAGGAACGGCGGCACGCCCTCGGTCACGCCGCGCCACATCCGCTGGCCGGACCAGGCCAGTTGCCTCTCGTCCGGGTGCAGCCGGGCGCGGACCGTGGAGTTCAGCCCGTCGGCGCCGATCAGCGCGGCGGCCTGGACGGTCTCGGTGGCACCGCTGTCGCGGTCCGTCACGACGACCTCGACGCCGTCGCCGTGCTGGGTGAAGTCGTGCAGCCGGGTGCCGGTGCGTACGGCGTCGGCACCGAGCCGCCTGCGCACCTCGTCCAGGAGCATCAGGTGCAGTTCGCCGCGGTGGATGCAGTACTGCGGCCAGTTCGAGCCGGTCGCCGTGCCGCGGGGCTGGGCGAAGAGCGTGTTGCCGGACTTGTCGCAGAAGACGTACTCGCCGGTGGGCACGCCGAGTTCGGCGAGCTCGTCGCCGAGGCCCAGTTCGGTCAGCTCGCGGACGCCGTGGGTGAGGAGGTTGATGCCGACACCGAGGGGTTCGATGCGGCGGGCGCTCTCGACGACGAGCGATTCGATGCCGGCGGCGTGCAGGCTCAGCGCGGTGGTGAGCCCGCCGATGCCGCCGCCTGCGATGAGCACGGGAGCGGCCATCAGGCGCCTCCCCCGGTTGCGCCGGAACACCGGGTGGAGGCGTTTCCGGCAGATGCGGGTCGGTGGTTGCGGAGGTGGACGGACAGCGTGGCCGGGTCCTCGGGTTCGGTGCGTTCTCGGGTCTCGGTCATGCTCGGCTCCTTGTGCTCACGTGCTTTCCGGCCGGGGTCAGTCCGCGGGACGTACCCGGTCGGAAACCTGAGATGACATCTGGTAATACGAGGCGAGCTTGAAGAACTCCTCGCCCCTCGCCACCGTGCCGGCGTAGACGTAAGTCGGGTCACCGCCGTGCACGGTCGGCATGTCGCGGGCGAACTTCCCGACCTCGGGCGCTATCCGGGAGGGCAGCAGATCCGGGTCGGAGGTGCGGGTGGAGAAGCACATGCGCTCGATCCGGGTGGTGTCCCAGCCGAAGGTCGGGTACATGGCGTACGAGGTGCCGATGAACTCCAGCATGTGCTCGCTCGGTTCCGGCAGCCCCATGCCGCGGAGGGCGGGGACGATGGCGTCGGGGCGCGTGTACTCGGAGGTGAGCCCGCTGACGTAGAGGTTCCAACTGCGGCTGCGGTAGTCGACGCCGATGGCGGAGACCTTGCCGTCGAGACCGGACTCGCCGAAGTGATCGGCGTGCTCGGCGAGGGCCGGCGGCATGGACGGCAGTTCCGCGAGCGCCTTCATGCTCTGCGGCTTGGCGAGCGGAAAGAAGGTCACCGCTTTCCGGAAGCCGCCGACGACGCCGAAATCCACGGCATAGGCGTCGACGGGAAAGCGGTCGCGAATCTCGGGAAACAGCCCCGTGATCGCGTGGTCGGTCTTGTCGAGCAGGCCGCCTGCCACCGCGGCGGCATAAGGGTCGCCCGTCTCGGTGGGCAAGGTGAAGTCGAAGGCGAGTTCACCCCGGTAACGCTCGCCCGTCCCCATGCTGAAGATGATGTGGGCGTCGTCCCCGAGCCATTTTCCGAAGGTATCGAGAGCGGGCCAGACCTTCTCCCGGGAACACGGCGCATCGACCAGCCGGGAGGTCTCCTCGACAGCCGAATAGATGGTTTCCAGTTTGGCGGCCTCGGGCATTCTTCCCTCCAAGGGGGGTCGACCTCGCTTCAGTCATCGGAACCGCTAATTCCTAGCCGTACTGCCCGAAGCAGGCGTGGGCAAGGGTGAACACCCCGCGATCGGCCTGGGAACACGCCCGGATCCTCCCAGCTCCCGCTTGCCTTTGACTTTACGGCGGCTTGGCGACCGCTTGACAGCAGCCTGAACCGCCGGAAAATGAGGCTCTATTCACAGACGGTGCCCGGGCGGGGACTATTCGTCAATTCCCGGCGGACGGTCGCCGGAAGGCCGCGCATTCACGGCGGCCGGACCGTACCCGCACCGGACGCGGACGGCCGCCGCCGGGGAGTCCCCGGCGGCGGCCGTCACCGCACGCGCCGTACGGCGCGGTTCGCCTC
Organism: Streptomyces sp. NPDC004134; assembly: GCF_042874195.1. Lineage (NCBI taxonomy): Bacteria > Bacillati > Actinomycetota > Actinomycetes > Kitasatosporales > Streptomycetaceae > Streptomyces > Streptomyces sp. NPDC004134. The sequence continues at coordinate 184,978 of NZ_JBIAMS010000006.1, forward strand.
ACACCTTGCGCAGCACCGCCCCGTAGGCGTCGCACGCGTTCCGCACCTCGCCGGCCGGGCGCCACTGACTCACCGGGACCAGGCCGGGATCGACCGCGGTCCAGGGCGCCAGGATCCGCTCCAGGTCCGCGCGGCCCCGGTCGATCAGCGGGTCGCTGGCCCTGCGGAAGATCTCGATGACGTCCGGCACCCGCGGGTCGACGTCGGAGGAGATGTGGTTGACCGACAGGAAGCTGCCCGGCACCACCGCCTCGTGGATCCGGGACACGATGGCCGCCGGGTCCTCCTCGTCGGTGAGGAAGTGCAGGATCCCCGACAGCAGGACGCCGACCGGCATCGTGAAGTCCAGGGTGGACCTGACGACTTCGTCGAACAGGATGGTGTCCGGGTCGCGCACGTCGCCTTCGAGGGCCACCGTGTACTCGCCGTCGGCCTGGAGGGCCGCCATGTGCGCGACGGCGACGGGGTTCTTGTCGACGTACACGACCCGCGTGTCCGGCGCGATGCGGTGGGCGACCTCGTGGACGTTGTCGTAGATGTCCGTGGGCATGCCCCCGCCGATGTCGAGGATCTGCCGCACCCCGGCCTCGCCGACCCAGTACTCCACGGTGCGGTCGACGAAGAGCCGCTGCTCCCGCGTGAGCACCTTGAGGTCGGGCATGATCTGCTCGGCCTCGGCCAGCAGGTCGCGGTCGGCGTGCACGTTGTCACGGCCGCCCAGCGCGTAGTCCCAGAACCGCGAGGGGTGGGGCTTGCGCGCGTCCGGCAGCGGCATTCTCCCCTCCCGCCCGGCCGGGTTCCCGTCAACCGTCATGTCCGCCTCCGTACCCGCAGCCACCGGTCTCACTCGCCGCCGAGCGTGATCGACGTGTCGATGAACTCGTTGGTCACCAGGTCCTCGGGCGTCAGCCCGTCCTTGATCGGCTTCTTCTGCGCCTCGAAGACCGGACCGGCGACGTCGATCAGCTCCTGCACCCGGCCGGTGTCGAACTCGCCGACCGGCTTGCCGGGTTCGGCGACGAGGTCGAGCGCCCGCATCTGCTCCACCGAGTACTTCCCGACGCCCTTGGAGAACGGCTGGTCGGCCTTGAAGGTGTCGCGCAGCTCGATGACCTTGTCGATCACCGGGTCCGGATTCTCCATCAGGTCGGCCGCGCCCTGCTGGATGACGGGCACGAGCTTCTTCAGGCACGGCGCCAGCTCGGCCTTGTCGGCCGGGCGGATCATCGGCGAGGGACCGGGGTTCGGGTAGTACTCGTACGCGAGCTGCGACTCGACCGGCTTGCCCCAGTCGGGCAGCTCCTCCTCGTAGATGTACGGGTCCTCGGTGGCGTACCCCGAGGTGGCGATGTCGCCGCCGGCGGCGACGAACCGCGCCGGGGAGCCGTCGCCGGAGCTGTCGACCTGGTCCTTCTTCAGGATGCCCTTGCTGGTCAGGTAGTCCATGTAGGGCGTGGGGACGTAGACGACGGTGGTGTCGGTCTTGCCGATGTCCTCGATCGACTTCACGTCCGGGTGCTTCTCCGGGTCCCACATGATGACCTGCGGGTTCTTCGCCAGCAGCGACATCACCGCGAGCGTCGGCTGCTTGTCGGAGTTCTGGATCGCCTCGTCGAAGCCCTGGGGGATGCCGAGGTGGATGCTGTCGTCCGTGTACATCTGCGAGGACGTCGGGTTGAAGCCGATGGCCGGGCCGCCGGAGCGCAGCTCCAGCTTCACGCCGGTGTCCTTGCCGCCGGAGGCGACGAGCGGCGCGGTGACCTTCTTGGCGTTGGCGTCGACGTCCATGTCGTCGCCGAGGAGCTGGTACATGGCGCCGGCCGAGGTGATGTCCGGCCACCACGCCGTCTGGACCACGATCGTCTCCGGGCACTCCTTGCTCAGGTCCGTGGCGCCGCCGGCCCCGGCGGCCGGGGAGGCGGTGTTCTCGCTGTTCTTGCCGTCATCGCCGCCGTCGTCGTCGCTGTCGCCACAGGCGGCCAGCACGGACAGCATCGCTACGGCGGCGGCGAGGGGGACCGCCTTTCTACGCACGTGGTGCAGAGGCATATGAGATCCATCGACGATCGGGCGGCCGGGGGCCGGTCGGGCTGACGGGGGTGCCGGACTGACTGATGCCTGATCATAGACATGCCTCCCGCGCGTACGTTCGGGGCGCTCCCCGGTCGAGTTCCTTTTGCAACATGGGCGTTGGCGCGCCGGACGTGCCGTGACCGCCCGCACCGCCGCCGGCCGGGCTCGGCCGGCCGGCGGCGGGCTGCTCTCTCAGACGTGCTGGCCGGCGCCGGGCGGTCGCGGACCTCCGCCGGCTCCGGGGCCGCTAGAACGTCACGTCGCTGCAGAAGAAGTAGATCTGGTCCGCGTGCGACGCCTTCCAGATGGTGTAGACGATGTGGTGCCCGCTGCGGCCGGGCGCACTGGCGTTCGCCGTGTAGTGGTTCGCGGGGCCGTACGGGCCCGCCGTTGCCACGCGCTCCAGGTCGGCCCAGTCGAGCGCGTCGGTCTTCGCGTCGTAGCCCTGCCGGGTCACGTAGACGTAGAGGTAGTCGGCGCCGTGGTACGCCTGGTCGAGGACGTCGACGGTGAAGTTCGTGCCGAGGGAGTCGGTCTTCCACGGCCCCGGGGTGTCCATGGAGTCGTAGCGGCCGTCCTGGGTGCGGCCCGCGCTGCAGAGCTGGTTGTCGGGGATGTGGGCCTGGAAGTTGCCGCCGGTGCCCTCGCGGTAGAGGCCGTTCCAGTTCCACATGCCGTTGGTGTCGTGCTGCCACGCCTGCCAGCACATGGGGTCCTGCTGCTGCATGTCCGGGTTCTGGAAGTCGCTGCCCCAGCGCTGCCAGCAGCCGTAGTTGCGGGAGACGGGGTCGGCGGCCGAGCCATGGGCCTGGGCGGTGCCGCCGGTCCAGGGCGTCAGCAGGAGCGCGGCGGCGGCCAGGACGGCCAGGAGGGCGCGGACGGGCAGGCTCCGCGCGTCGGTGCGATCGTTCGATGGCGATGACACTGCGACTCCTCCTCCGGGAGGGGGTGGGGGACATGGGATTGGGAGCGCTCCCATGTCTTCGGACCCTGCCCCGCGGCGCCCGTACGAAACCTGCGCGGCGATGAGTTTCGCCCACCGTCCCCGTCTTATCGGGGTACCCCGTCAACCGCCTTTCGAGGAGAGCATCATGACCGCCACCTACACCTTCGACGTCTTCAGCAGCCTCGACGGCTTCGGCGCCGCCGGCGGCGACTGGACCGGTTACTGGGGCAAGCAGGGCCCCGAACTGCTCGACCGCCGCCTCGCCCTGTACCGCGAGGACCAGCGGATGGTCTTCGGCGCCCAGACCCACCGGCTGTTCGCCCGGATGATCGCCGGCAGCTCCGAGGGCGACGACGTGCGCGACCCGTGGGTCACCCGGATGACGCAACTGCCTGCGACCGTCGTGTCGACCACCCTGACGGAGCCCCTCGACTGGCCGGACGCGACCGTCGCGCACGGCGACGCCGTCGACGTGGTCGCCCGGCTGAAGGAGGAGTCCGACGTGCCGCTGCGCTCGCACGGCAGCCTGTCGATGAACCGCGCCCTGATGGCCGCCGGCCTGGTCGACCGGGTGCACGTCACGCTCTTTCCCGTGATCACCGGACGGTCCGGGCTCGCTCCGGTCTTCGAGGGCGCGGCCGACTTCGACCTCGACCTGATCGAGACCCGGACCCTCGACGGCTACATCCAGGAGCTGATCTACCGGCCCACCCTGCACGGCTGAGCCCGCCCGCGGGCGGCGGCGGTCAGAGCAGGTTCCGGCGCTGGGTGCGTACGACCTCCTCCGCCTCCGCCGCCGTCGCCACCGCGGGTGGTGACCCCTCCAGTGGCAGGCCGGCCGTCTCCGTCAGCAGCGACACGGAGACGATGCCCACGACGGCGAAGGCCATCGTGTAGTACGCCGCCGCCATCGGCGTGTCCAGGACGTGCACCAGCCCCTCGATGACCGCCGGGGTGGTGCCGCCGAAGACCGCGACAGAGAGGTTGTAGCCGATGGCCAGCGAGCCGTAGCGGATCTCCGTCGGGAAGAGCGCCGGCAGCGTCGCGGACATGGTGCCCTGGAGGCAGATCAGGCTGCCGCCGAGCAGCAGCATGCCGCCGAAGACGGCGAGGACGGACCCCTGCCGCACCAGGACGTAGGCCGGCGCCGTCACCACGAGGAAGCCGACCATGCCGATCATCAGCAGCGGCTTGCGGCCGACCCGGTCGTTCGCGCGGCCGACGAGCGTGACGACGGAGATCATCGCGACCATGGTGGCGATGACGACGGCGAGCTGCTCGGCCCGCGGCCAGTCCAGGACCTCCGTGAGATACGTCGGCATGTACGTGAGCAGCATGTAGTTCGCCACGTTGTACGCCGCCACCAGCGCGATGCACAGCAGTATCGTCTGCCGCTGCCCCGCCACGATCCGCCGCAGCTCACCCGGCGCCTGCTTCCCCTCGGCCTTCGCGCCCTCGGCCTTCGCACCCTCGGCCTTCCGGCCCAGGGCGGGCTCGGCCTCGCCCGTCACCTCCGCCACGGTGGCCCGGCCCGCCTCGGACTTCACGAAGGCGGGCGTCTCCTCCAGCCGCAGCCGCAGGTAGAGGCCGATCGCGCCGAGCGGGCCGCCGATGAGGAACGGGATCCGCCAGCCCCAGGAGGCCATGCCGTCCTCGCCGATGCCCGCGGTGAGCACGAGGACGAGCCCGGAGGCGCCGATGTAGCCGGCGAGGGTGCCCATCTCCAGGAAGCTGCCGTAGTAGCCGCGCCGCTTGTCGGGGGCGTACTCGGCGATGAAGGTCGCCGCGCCGCCGTACTCGCCGCCGGTGGAGAAGCCCTGCGTGAGCCGGGCGATGATGAGCAGCAGGGGCGCCCACAGGCCGATGGTGTCGTAGCTGGGGATGAGGCCGATGGAGAAGGTGGCCGACGCCATCAGGATCATCGTCAGCGCCAGCACCTGCTTGCGGCCGACCCGGTCGCCGAGCGGGCCGAAGAAGGCGCCGCCCAGGGGGCGTACGGCGAAGGAGACCGCGAAGGTCGCCAGCGACAGTATCGTGCGGGTGCCCTCGCTGGCACCGGAGTAGAAGACGTCGCCGAGGGTGACCGCCAGGTAGGCGTAGATGCCGTAGTCGAACCACTCCATGGCGTTGCCCAGCGCGGCGGCGCGCACCGCGCGCCGGATCTCGGGCTCCTCGGTGACGGTGATCTCGCTCAGCCGCCACCGGGGCCGCAGCTTGGCCTGCGCCACCCGGAAGAGCAGGGGGTGGCGTCTTCGGGCCGCGGGATCCCGGGCCGTGCTGCCGTCGTTGTCCTGGGCCTCAGCGTCCATGAGATCCGGGGTACCACGCCGCCCGCCGCCAACGCGGTCAACGCGCCGCCACAGCCGCCGGTTCGGCCGCTGGAGAGGGCCGGGGCGGGCTCAGTTCGCCAGGTTGATCTGCGTCCTGAGCGGGTCGAGCCCGAGGCCCGGGTGCGGCCTGCGCTGTCCCGGTACGCGCGGCTCGTCCCCGGCCGGTGCCGTCCACCAGCTCACGCTGCCCTCCTCGACGGTGCGCAGCAGGATGCCCTCGCGGATCGCCCAGGGGCAGACGGTGACCACGTCGATGCTCATCAGCTTCATGGCGGTGTGCGCGACGACCGCGCCGGCCAGCGACTGCCGGGCGCGGGCCGGTGAGATGCCGGGCAGCCGGGCGCGTTCCGCGGCGGGCAGCCCCCGCAGTTGCTCGACCGCGCGGCGGAGGTCCTCCCGCGCCATCGTGCGAGGGACGAACGGGCCGTGCCGGCCGGGTGCGGCGCCGCAGAGGCGGGCGAGCTGCTGCATGGTGCGGGAGGTGACGACGGTGGTACGGGGCGCCTCCCAGCGGATGCGCGCGGCCACGTCGCGCAGCCGGTGCCGCACGTGGCGGCGCACGGCCTTGACCGCGGCGGGCGGCGGCGGATCCTGCTTGGGGAAGAACTCGCGGGTCAGCCGGGCGGCGCCCAGGGGCAGCGCGATGGCGAAGTCCGGCAGCCGGCTGCGGCCGCAGGCGACCTCGAACGAGCCGCCGCCGATGTCGAGCACGGCCATGGGCCCGGCGCGCCAGCCCATCCACCGGCGGGCCGCCAGGAACGTCAGCTCGGCCTCCGTCTCGCCGGGCAGCAGTTGCAGGACCACGTCGGTGCGCTCGCGGACGGCGCGGACGATGTCGCGCGCGTTGGGGGCGTCGCGTACCACCGCGGTGGCGAAGGCGAACGGTTCCGCCACACCCCAGCGCCGGGCCTCCTCGCGGGCGGCGCCCACGGCGGCGGCCAGCTCCCCGACCGCCGGGTCGCCGAGCCGCCCGTCGGGGCCGGCGAGCTCCGCGAGGCGCAGTTGCCGCTTGGCCGTGTGCACGGGCAGCGGCACCTGGCCGTCCGCGTCCGCGACCACCAGGCGCACCGTGTGGGATCCCGCATCGATCACGCCGACTCTCATTCGGCCTCACGTACCCCATTCGGCGGCATTTTAGACATCCCTCCTCTTCCGACCCGGGTGTCCCCGGGCTCGCGTACACGCTCAGCGCAGGTCGAGCCGCATCAGGATCCGGGGGTGTCCTGCCAGCACGGACGTCGTGTCGGCGGCGTGGGTGAAGCCGGCGCGCTCGAAGTTCTTCCTCAGCCCGGCGTACGCCATCGTCAGGTCGACCCGGGCGGTCCCGTTGTCCAGCGGGTACGCCTCGACCACCGGGGCGCCGTGGCCGCGGGCGAAGTCGACCGCGCCGGCGATAAGGGCGTGCGAGATGCCCTTCCTGCGGTGGCCGGGGCGTACCCGTACGCACCACAGCGCCCAGACCGGCAGGTCGTCGAGGTGGGGGATCTTGCGGTTGCGCGCGAAGGTCGTCTCCGCGCGCGGCGCGACCGCCGCCCACCCCACCGGCTCGTCCCCGTCGTAGGCCAGCACCCCGGGCGCCGGCTCGGCGGCGCACAGCCCGGCGGCGTACTCGCCGCGGGCGGGCCCGCGCAGCTCCTGGTTGAGCCGGGAGGGGATCCGGTAGCTCAGGCACCAGCAGACGCCGGCGTCCGGGGACTTCGGCCCGAGCACGGCCCGGACGTCCTCGAAGACCGAGGCGGGGCGTACGTCGATGGTCATGCCACCGAGGATGCCATGCGGCCGCCGCCCGCCCGGGCGGCGGTACCGCCCGGCCTCAGGCGTGCGTAAGCTCCCTGACCTGCTGCGCCGCGCCCTTGTCCAGCGCGCAGTGCACCAGCGCCGCCGTGAACCGCGGGAGCTGCGGCTCCCCCACGAGCCGGGCGAGCCGGGAGGGGTCCTCCGGCAGGCCCACCTTGCCTGCGCCCTGCACGACCTTGGCGTCGATGTACGGCGCGGCCTCCGGCCAGACACCCTGGACCTCGCGCAGGAAGATCGCCGCGCCCGCGGGGCCGAGCCCCGGGAACTGCTGGAGCAGGCCGCCCATCCGGGCGGTGTCACCGTCCGCCTCGCGGCGCAGGCCGCGCAGGTCGCCGCCGTAGGTGTCCAGCAGCAGCCGGGCACCCTCGGCGAGCCGGGTCGCGGTGCTCTCGTCGTAGCGCCGGTAGCCGCCCTCGCCGAGGACGACGACCCGCCGCCGCCAGGTGGCGTCGGCCATCCGCCGCGGACTGCCCATCCCGGCGTGGAACAGCGCGCGGGCCGCGCCGACCGCGGCGGCCGCCCGGATCGGGGCGCTGAGCAGGCTGGAGAGCACGAGCAGCCGGTAGAGGGGCTGCGGGGTGTTGCGGAGCCGGATGCCCGCGTCCTCGGCGTACGTGGTCCCGTAGCCGTCCAGGAGAGCGTGCACCGTACGTTGCTGGTTCTGGGTCACCGTTGGGTCCTCCGGACTCCCCCGGATGGCGCCGGCCGGGCGAGCCGCGGGACGCGGCGGCCCTCTGCAGGCCACTGTGCCATCGCGGCGGCGGGCCCGCCCGCCGGGCGGTGGCCGGCGGGCGGCCGATCTTGCGGGTGCCTCCGGGGTGTGCGACCGTGCGTGGCGCGCGTAGCCGAGCGGGTACGCGACGTGCGTACCCGAGAGAGGTGGCCGCCCGTGAAGTTCGGGGTGTCGACGTTCCTGACCGACGAGGGCATCGCGCCCGCGGTGCTCGGGCGGGCGCTGGAGGAGCGCGGCTTCGACGCGCTGTTCGTCGCCGAGCACACCCACATCCCGGTCGACCGGCGCTCGCCCCTGCCGGCGGGCGGCGAGCTGCCGCGGAAGTACTACCGCACGCTCGATCCGTTCGTGGCCCTGGCGGCGGTTGCCCCGGTGACCCGGAACCTGCTGCTGGGCACCGGCATCGCGCTGGTCGTGGAGCGGGATCCGATCGTCACCGCGAAGGAGGTCGCCACGCTCGACCTGGTCTCGGGCGGCCGGGTGGCCTTCGGCGTCGGCGCGGGCTGGAACCGCGAGGAGATGCGCAACCACGGCACGGAGCCGCGCACCCGCGGGCGGCTGCTGGACGAGCGGATGCGCGCGATGATCGCGCTGTGGACCGAGGACGAGGCGGAGTTCCACGGCGAGTTCGTCGACTTCGACCCGGTGTTCTGCTGGCCGAAGCCGGTGCAGCGGCCCCATCCGCCGGTCTACGTGGGCGGGGGCGGCGAGCCGGCCTTCGAGCGGGTCGCGGCGTACGGCGCGACGTGGCTGCCGAGCCGGGTGCCGGCCGGGGAGCTGGGCGGGCGGATGCGGCGGCTGCGGGAGGTCGCGGGCGACGCGCCGGTGGTGCCGTACTCCGCGTCGCACGAGCCGGCGGCCCTGGAGACGTACGCGGAGCTGGGCCTCGAGCGGGTGCTGCTGGACCTGCCGACGCTGCCGGAGGCGGAGTCGCTGCGGGCGCTGGACGAGCTGGCGGCGGCGGCCGCGGCGTACCGCTGAAGCGGACGGTACGGCCCGGAGCGGACCCCGGACCCCGGGACCCCGGACCCCGGACCCCGGGCCGCGCGGCCGCGGGGTCAGCGGGTGAGCCAGGCGCTGAGGCGGGAGAGCCGGGGAATGTGCTCGCGGTAGTCGCGGCTGCTGCGGTCGAGCGCCTCCAGCAGGCGGGCCGAGCGGTGTTCGGTGTCGAGTTCGTCGAGGATCCGGTTGACGTCGGCGAGGAGCGCGCCGTACAGGAACCAGTTCTCCTCGTCGCGCCCCACGGTCTCCAGGAGCAGCGACTCCACCCGGTCCCGTACGGAACGGGCCGCGGCGAGGTCCGCCTCCAGCCGGCCGGCCGCGGTCTCGGCGCTCTCGGAGACCTCCGTCGCGACCAGTTGGGCGAAGCTCACCAGCGCGTCGCCGAGGTAGCCGAAGAGGTCCTGGAGCGCCGCGCCCGCGTCGCGCGGGAACAGCGGCTCCCCCTTCCGCCGGGACTGCGCGAGGTCCGACAGGCTCCGGGTGAGGACGCGCAGCACCACCGCGCAGATCTCCAGCGTGTCGAGCCCGGTGCGCAGGACGACCCGGTGCATCAGGCCCTCGCTCACCCGGGGGTTGAGCCGCAGGCTGTCCTCGGCGCGGCGCAGCGAGGTGTCGACCTCGCCGACGAACTCGTCCAGCTCGCGGGCCGCGTACAGCCGGTCGGCGGCGACCGAGGGCGGGGTGACCTCGGTGAGCTGCTCCGTGCTGCGCAGCAGCAGGCGGCGTATGCGCCGGGCCAGGTCCTCGATGGCGTCGCCGGCGCTCTCCACCCACACCGGGGGCGCCAGCACCAGGTTGAACGTGAGGCCCACGACGGCGCCGGTGAGGGTCTCCAGGATCCGGGTGAACGCCGTGTCCCCCACATGGGCGACGCCGAGGACGAGCATCGCGCTGATCGCGACCTCGGGTACGAACTCGTCCACCCGCACGAGGCGCCCGGCGATCAGCGAGCTGAGGATGATCAGCCCGAGGCTCCACCAGCTCAGCCCGACCAGCGCGCTGAACCCGCTGGCGATCAGCACCCCGACCACGACGGCGGTGACACGCCGGACGCCGGTGGTGAGGGTGGCGTAGAAGGTGACCTGGACGACGAGCAGCGCGGTCAGCGGCGCCGTGAGCGGCTTGCGCCCGTCGGTGAGCTGGAGGGCGACGACGTACGCGAGGGTGGCGGCCATGGCGGCGCGCATCGTCTGCGCCACGGCGGGCGCGCGGAGCCGCTCGACGAGTCCTGCCAGACGCGGGCGCCCCTTGAGGGCGTCGGCGGGGTACGACTTCAGCGCTCCTCCCGGTGGCGTCGCGCGCTGCGGGCGCCGCGGTGGTCGGCCGCGGCGCCGGTGATCAAGGCCAAGGTCTCACAGAGAGCGCCGCGACCCGGCGCGCGAAGCCACCCCCTCGGGTCCGCGTAGGCCGAGGGGGTGGCGTGGGGGGTCCGGCGGGGGTCAGCCACCGCCGGTGAGGACCGGGGTCTGCCAGGTGCGCCACTCGGCGAGGTTGCCGGGCTTCTTCGGCGAGATCCGGAAGACGCCGGGGGCGCTGCCCGTACCGCGCAGGAACGTCGCGATGCTCTGCTGCAGCGGCCCGCGCCACTCGGCCCGGGAGGCGCAGTGGGTGCCGTCCTGCACGTCGGACCAGTAGCTGATGTTCCGACCCGCGCCGAGCGCCTTGTAGACCTCCGCCCCGCCGAGCGCCGCCACGCTGCCGGACCGCGCGCCGAGCCAGTCGACGTGCGGGTTCTCCATGAGGAAGAGGCCGCGGGGCGCGATCATGCCGACCATCTCGTGGGTGTCCACGGGCAGTTGCGCCGGGTTGCCGGTGTACGCGCCGAAGGCGTCGCCCAGCCACGGCTGCTCCCCGTACCCGCTGCTCAGCGGCTGCGCGCCGGTCTCCCGCGGCACGCTGCGAAGGGCCGGCGCGCCCGCGGTGCCCGACTCGACGGGCATGGTCAGCGCGATGCGCTGGTCGAACGCGCCGGCCACGAAGGCGCCCTTGCCGAACCGCGAGCAGCCGGTGACGCCGGTCGCCCCGGCCCGCAGCACGCTGCCGTCCGACTGCTCGATGACGTCGATGATCCGGCTCACGCCCCAGGCCCAGGCCATGAGGAGCCCGGTGCTGCTGGAGGAGCCGTAGACGCTGTAGAAGGCGCCCTGCTTGTTGCTGCGTGGGGTGCCCTCGCGGCCCACGGCGTACGGGTCGAAGTTGACGACGGCGGCGCCGGCGGCCTTGATGGCGGCGGTGTCGGCGCCGAAGCCGCCGTAGACGACGACCGCGGGGAACGGGCCGGTGCCGCTGGGCAGGTCGACGCTCGCCGAGAAGCTCGCGCCGCGGCCCTGGTCGGAGACGTTCACGGTGATCCCGGTCCGCGACACGCTGCCGGAGACGCTCGCGGGCCTGGGCGGCTTCTGGCCGTAGACGGTGCGCTCGGCCAGTTCCCTGATCTCGGCCCGGCGGCAGCGCCAGTCGGCCATGGAGGCGACCCGGGTGCCGTCCAGCTTCGTGAAGGGGTCGGGCAACAGGGCGTTCGCCTGGGTGGGCGGGCTGGGGACCGGGCAGTCGGCGCCGTCGTCCTCGACGCCGGGCGCCGCCTGGGCGCCGGTCCCGGTGCGGTCGGCGGCGACCCCCGGCCGGGCGTCGAGGGTGGCGGCGAACATCGCCGCGGCGGCCACGACGGCGGCGACCGCCCAGGCGAGTGGCCGGGTCCTGCGGAGCGGGTGGAAGCGCATGGGGGGACCTCCAAAACGGATGGGAGCGCTCCCATACGATAGGAAGGGCGCCCCGGCGCGACAACGGTGGTTTCCGGTCATTTTCGCGGTCGTGCACGAAATTTTCGAAGAGGATCAGCCGCCGATCACGGCGCTCGACGGCACCCGGTCCGCCGGCACCGAGAACACCGCGACGTACGGCCGCGGATCCGCGCACGCACCGCCCGCCCCCACCGGCCGCAGCCGCCGCGAGGTGATCTCCAGCACCAGGTCGTCACCGCAGCCGCGCCCCTCGAAGGCGAAGCGCCGCGCGGGACCCGGCAGCTCCGAGTCGTACAGGCTCCCCAGCTCGCTCTCCAGCGCCGCGGACGCCGCCGGCGGCAGCGGGCGTACGAAGGCGTCGAACTGGTCCGGCTGGCTGACCTCAGCCGCCCGCGGCGCGCGCCCCGCCGCGGTGCCGTCGAGCGGCGCGTAGGCGAGGAGTTCCGCGGGTCCCGGCGGCCCCGGCGGGGCGCCGCCGATCCTCGGGTCCGCGCCGGCGTCCTTCTCCGGGACGGCGAAGACCGCGAGCACGTCCCACGGGCTGTCGCACGTCTCGTAGGTCGTCGTGCCGGTCAGCCGCGCCGAGTAGCCGGTGTTCTCGTCGTACGTCAGCACCGCGCCCCCGGCGCTGGTGCAGCCGCTGCTCCAGCCGGTGGCGACCAGCGCCTCGGCGTCCAGGTCGCGGGCGAGCAGCTTCTCCCGCAGCTCTTCGCCGACGTCCTCCTGCGGATACCAGCCGGCGAACGCCCGCACGTCCGCCGGTGTCCGCAGCAGCGTGCGGACCGCCGCGAGCCCGTGCCCCTGCTCGAAGTGCACCGCCTCCGCCCCGGGCACCACCGCCCCGCCGGCGCCGTCGGGGCCGGAGACGGGTGGGCCGTCCGGGTCCGCCACCGCCCACCACACGCAACCCGCGAGCAGCGCGCCCGCGACGATCGCCGCCGTGATCAACCACCTGCCGCTGCGCAGGCGTACGCCTGCCGGATCCCCCGTCATGCCGTCCCCCCTCGTTCCCCCGTACGCCTCTCCGACGGCGGCCCGCCCCACCTGGTTCCCCGGTTCCCCCGGACGGGTATATGCGGAACCTCCGCGTCCTGCGGAGGCGTTGAGAGACTGACCGCGGCACCGCGGTCTTCGGTACCACGACCGGAACCGACGAGCCGGGCGCATGCCCGCAACCCGAGGTGGCATTTCAGTGTCGATGTTTGATCGGATCAAGGACCAGGCCAAGGGCCTTCAGCAGTCCCGGGGCGGAGGGCGGTCCGGGAGCCAGGGCTCGACGGGCTCGGGCGGCGGCTCCAAGGCCCAGCTCGTGAGCATGTTCAAGTCGCAGCTCAGCTCGATGAAGACGGAGCTGAAGAGCGGCGCGTACCGGGACGCCACCATGGCGGTCTGCGCGCTCGTGGCGGCCGCGGACGGACACGTGCACCCCGCCGAGCGGGAGCGCATGGAGTCGATGATCATGAGCAACGACGTGCTGCAGAACTTCCCGCCGGAGCAGTTGCGGCAGCGGTTCACCAAGCACCTCGACCGGCTCACGGTCGACTTCCAGGGCGGCAAGGCGGAGGCGCTGCAGGAGATCGCCAAGGCCAAGAAGAAGCAGGCGGAGGCGCGCGCGGTGATCCAGACCGGGTTCGTCATCGCCGGTGCGGACGGCCACATCGACCCGGCCGAGCAGCAGGTGCTCCGCGAGGCGTGCTCCGCGCTCGGGCTGGCGCCCTCGGAGTTCGGTCTCTGAGGGACGCCCGGTGGTTCGCGTGCCTCGTACGCCCCGGGGGCGTACGAGGCACGCGGTGCCTCAGGTCCCGGTGACGCGGGCCCGCCACAGGTCGCGGAGGAGCGCGATCTCCGCCATGTGGTGGATGAACTCCAGGTTGCCCGCCCACAGCACCTCGGCGTACGGGTTGTCGGCGTCGGAGGCGTACGGGTACTGCGAGAAGCCGACCGTGTCCAACTGCTCCTCGGTGACGGTCGCGACGCTGTCGCGCCAGCGGTCGACGTCCTCCCAGAAGCGCGCGACGGCCCGCTCGGCGCAGGGCGTGAAGTCGACCAGCAGCCTCGGGTCCCGGCGCCGCTCGCCGAAGGTCCACTCCCAGCCGCCCGCGAGGCCCGAGTGCAGATGCCCGAGACGCCACGCGATGGTGGTGACCGGGGCCTCGTCGGGTGCCAGCGGGCCGGTGTGGGCGAGGACTTCGCGGACCCGCTCGACGCTCACGTCCCAGTCCCGGGCGACCTTCTGCACGGACATGCCCCCGGCGACGTCCTGCACCACCCCGGCGTACTCGCTGTGGGGGATGTCCGCGGCGCCCTTGTCGAGCACCCACTCCCCCGGCCCGTAAGCCCGCGGCGTGACCGCCTCCGACCGGCGCCGCACCGACCAGCAGCCGGGCACCGGCTCCCAGCGGAACTCCTCGTCGCCCAGGCCGGTGAGCCGCAGCTCCGCGGACTCCCTGGCCATGTCGAACTGGTCGAGCAGCAGGCTCAACCGCCCGCTTCCCGCACGCCCGTCCGCCATCCCCGTCTCCCTCCGCGGTCGCGAGTCTCGCGGCGCCGCCGCTGCGGAGGCTAGCGGCCGCGGGGCGCGGGGGGCGACGGGGTTTCCGGAGGGCGACGGGCTTTCCGGGGGCACCCTCAGCCGCGGTACGCCTCCAGCAGCCGCAGCCACACCTCGCTGATCGTGGGGTACGACGGGACCGCGTGCCACAGCCGGCTCACCGGCACCTCGCCGGCGACCGCGATGGTCGCCGAGTGGATCAGCTCCCCCACGCCGGGGCCGACGAACGTGACGCCGCGCAGGATCTCCGCGTCCAGGTCGACGACCATGCGCGCCTGCCCGCGGTAGCCGTCCGCGTACAGCGAGGCGCCCGCGACCGAGCCCAGGTCGACGTCCACCGCGCGGACCCGGTGCCCGGCCCGTTCCGCCTCGGCCAGCGACATCCCGACGGCCGCGGCCTCCGGGTCGGCGAAGACGACCTGCGGGACGGCGCCGTGGTCGGCGGTCGCGGCGTGCGCGCCCCACGGGTCCGACTCCAGCAGCGGCACGCCCTCCGCGCGGGCGGCGATGGCGGCACCCGCGATGCGCGCCTGGTACTTGCCCTGGTGGGTCAGCAGCGCGCGGTGGTTGACGTCCCCGACCGCGTACAGCCACTCGCTGCCCTCGACCCGCAGGCTGTCGTCCACCGCCATCCACGAGCCGGGCTCCAGGCCCACGGTCTCCAGGCCGATGTCCTCGGTACGGGGCGCGCGGCCGGTGGCGAAGAGGATCTCGTCGGCCTCGATGGTGTCGCCGGCGTCGGTGGTCGCGAGGACGGTGCCGTTCTCGCGGACCACGGAGGTGACGGAGGTGCCGGTGCGTACCTGGGCGCCGGCCTCGGTCAGCGCCTCGGTGACCAGTTCGCCGGCGAAGGGCTCCATGCGGTCCAGCAGGCCGCCGCCGCGGACGAGAACGGTGACCTGGGAGCCGAGCGCCTGCCAGGCGGTGGCCATCTCGACGCCCACCACGCCGCCGCCGACGACGATCAGCCGTCCGGGGACGACCGCGGAACTCGTCGCCTCCCGGCTGGTCCACGGCTTGACGTCGGCGATGCCCGGCAGCTTGGGCAGCAGGGCGCGGCTGCCGGTGCAGACGGCGACGGCGTGCCCGGCGGTCAGCGTGCGCACCACGCCGTCGGCGTCGGTCACCTCCACGGTGCGCGGCCCGGCGAGGCGGCCCCGGCCGCGGTAGAGGTCGGCGCCGATGCCGTCGAGCCAGGCCACCTGGCCGTCGTCCTCCCAGTGGGAGGTGAACGCGTCCCGGCGGGCGAGGACCGCGGCCGCGTCGAGGTCGCCGGCCACCAGGCCGCTCAGCCCGGGGAGGCGGCGGGCGTCGGCGCGGGCGAGCACCGGGCGCAGGAGGGCCTTGCTGGGCATGCAGGCCCAGTACGAGCACTCGCCGCCGAGGAGTTCACTCTCGACGACCGCGGTGGACAGGCCGGCCGCGCGGGTGCGGTCCGCCACGTTCTCGCCCACGGGACCGCCGCCGATGACCACCACGTCGTACGCAAAGGATTCCGTTTCCGTCATGGGGCCAGTGTGGCCGGTGGGTGCGCGGGGGCGGCACAGCGGGCCCGCGGGGTGTGTCGCCGGGCCGCGGTACGCGCCGCGCGCACGGGCGCCGTCAGTGGCCGTGCAGCAGGCGGGTGAGGAACTCCGCGGCGTCGGTGCTGGTGCTGACGGCCGCGGCCAGGTTGTCCAGCGCCAGCCGGTAGCGGTCGACCTCGCTTGGCTTGTCGATGCGTACGGTGCCGGTGAGCTGGTCCAGGCAGACCACGTCGGGCAGTTCGGGCTCGGCGAACCGCAGCATCGTCAGCGGCTGCGCCACCGCGGCCGTGCCGCCGGCCGCCAGCGGCACCACGTCCAGCGTGACCGTGGGGTGGTCGAGGTGCAGTTGGAGCAGGTGCTGCAACTGGCCCTCCATCACGCCCGGGGCGCCGACGGAGCGCCGCAGCGCCGCCTCGTCGAGCAGCACCCAGCAGCGCGGCGGGTCGGCGCGGGTCAGGGCCTGCTGGCGGCGCTCCAGCAGGTGCAGCCGGCGCTCCACCGTCTGCACCGGGTCGCGCGGGAAGCCGAGCTGGGTGATCGCGCGGGCGTACGCGGCCGTCTGCAGCAGGTCCGGGATGCGCTGGGACTGGTAGCTGCGGATGACGGTGGCGGCCTCCTCCAGGCCGAGGTGGGTCTCCGCCTGACTGGGTATCAGGTCGCTGTACTCCTGCCACCAGCTCGGCGCGTTGGCGCCGCGGGTCAGCGCCGCGAACTCGTCCAGCTCGTCCTCGCCGGTGACGCCGTAGAAGTCGAGCAGCGCCGCGATGTCGTAGTCCTTGCAGCCGCCCTGGCCCAGCTCCAGCCGGCACAGCTTGGCGACCGAGGCGCCGATCTGGCGGGCGGCGGCCTGCAACTGGATGCCGCGGTCCTGGCGCAGCCGGCGCAGCCGGGAGCCGAGAACGGACCTGCAGACGGGCCGGCCGCCGCGCTCGTGTTCACCGGCGAGCGGGATCCCGGGGTCGTGCACTGCCGCCATGGGCACCGTCATCGGTCCTCCGCAGGCGATGGTCCTTCGCCGTCGAGACTCACGCTACCCGCGGAAGCGTAACGTGCCACAGGGGGCAAAAGCGCACCTTGGCCCGATCTTTGCGAGCGGCAGACATACCCGCGGCGGCAACGGGCAGCGGCGGCGCGCCGCGGCCTACGGCTTCCGGCCGACCCCGCCCAGGACCGCCATCTCCACCGGGCTGCCGACCTCCACCGGCTCGGGCCGCCACAGCGGGCAGGACACCACGCCGGGCTCGACCAGTTCCGTCCCGTCGAGGTAGCCGGCGATCTGCGCGGGGCTGCGCAGGTGGTACGGCACGGCGCCGGTGGCGTTGTAGCCGGCGATGGCGCGGCTGTACTTCTCGTTCCCGTCGACGCCGTCCCGTATCGCCAGGTAACTGCCGGGCGGCAGCGGGTCCATCAGCCGCCGCACCACCGACCTGGCCTGCTCGTAGCCGTCGACGTGCGCCAGGATGCCCATGAGGATGACGGCGACCGGCCGGTCGAGGTCCAGGGTGCGCGCCGCGCCCGCGAGTATCGCCTCGGGGTCCTCGACGTCGGCGTCGATGTACGCGGTCGCGCCCTCGCGGGTGCTGGTGAGCAGGCCGCGGGCGTGGGCGAGGACGAGTTTGTCGTTGTCGACGTAGACGATGCGGGAGTCGGGGGCCGCGCGCTGGGCCACCTCGTGGGTGTTGTCCGCGGTGGGCAGCCCGGTGCCGATGTCGAGGAACTGCCGTACGCCCGCCTCCCCGGCGAGGTGGCCGACGACCCGGCGCAGGAACTGCCGCCCGCTGCGGGCGAGATCGACGATCTCCGGGAAGACCTGCTGGAACCGGGCGCTGGCGGTGCGGTCCGGCTCGTAGTGGTCCTTGCCGCCGATCCAGTAGTTGAAGATCCTCGCCGAGTGCGGCACGGAGGTGTCGACGACCACCCGCTGCGTGCCGTCGTTGAACGTTTCCTCTGACATGGTCTCCACCGTCCGGGGTCGGGGGCGCGGCCCGGACAACGTAACCGAGGGGGCGCCGGCCGTCACCGCCGCCCGCGTCGGCGCCGCCCGCGTGACCGCCCGGCCGCCGCGGTGGCCGGGCGGCCGGTCACGCCCCGTCGCCCGCGATGCTCCGGGACATCGCGAGGTGGCTCGCCAGCAGCCCGCCGTCCACCGGCAGGCTGACCCCGGTGATCCACGCCGCGTCGCGGGAGGCGAGGAACGCCACGGCCGCGGCGATGTCGTCCGGTTCGCCGACGCGGCCCAGCGGGTAGTGCTCCTGGACCCGCGCCAGGACCTCGGGCCGATCGGCCCAGACGGCGGTGCGCACCGTGCCCGGCTCGACGAGGTTCACGCGCACCCCGCGCGCCGCGCTCTCCACGGCCAGGGTGCGGGTCAGGGAGACGAGCGCGGCCTTGGCGGCGCTGTAGGCGTGCTCGCCGTAGTGGCGTTCCGCGTTGACCGAGCCGATGTTGACGATCGCGGCCCGGCCCGGGGCGGCGGCCAGCAGCGGCAGCGCCGCGCGGGCGCAGCGTGCGGCGCCGTGCAGGGTGACCTCGAAGTCCTCGTACCAGTCGGGCTCCTGCCAGTCCTCGAAGCGCGGCGGGTCGCGGTGGACGGCGTAGGCGTTGTTGACGAGGACGTGCAGCCCGCCGAAGGACTCCGCCGCGTACGCGACGGCTGCCCGGACCGCCGCGCCGTCCGTCACGTCGCAGGCGAGCGCCGCGGCCCTGCCGCCGGCGGCGCCTATCGCGGCGGCGGCCCGCCCGGCCCGCCCGCCGTCCCGGTCGGTGACCAGCACGCCCGCGCCCTCGGCGGCGAAGCGGCGGGCGACCGCTTCGCCTATGCCCTGTCCGGCGCCCGTGACCAGCACGCCGTACCCCTCGAATCGCTCCATCGGACCAGGTTAGAAGGCCGGTCCGACACGGCCTCGCCTCGCGTGGCGGCGGACCGGGAGCGGCGAGGATGAGCCGGTGAGTGCTGCGGTGGCCGAGGCCCTGTCCGTCGTGCTGCTGGCGGCGGTGCTGGTCTGCGCGGTGGTACGGCCGTGGGGGCTGCCGGAGGCGGTGGTGGCGGTGCCGGCGGCCGGGGTCGCCGTCGCCACCGGGGCGCTCTCCGCCGGTCACGCGGCCGACGAGGCGGCGCGGCTGGGGCCTGTCGTCGGGTTCCTGGCGGCGGTGCTGGTGCTCGCCCGACTCTGCGACGACGACGGGCTGTTCGCGGCGTGCGGGGTGTGGATGGCCCGTACCGCCGCGGGACGCCCGCGCCGGCTGCTGGCGCAGGTCTTCGTCCTCGCCTCGGCGATCACCGCGGTGCTCAGCCTGGACGCCACGGTGGTGCTGCTGACACCGGTGGTGTTCGCGACGGCCGCCCGGCTGGGCGCGCGGCCGCGGCCGCACGTGTACGCCTGCACGCACCTGTCGAACTCCGCGTCCCTGCTGCTGCCGGTCTCGAACCTCACCAACCTGCTCGCCTTCGCCGCGAGCGGGCTGACCTTCACCCGGTTCGCGGCGCTGATGGCGCTGCCCTGGGTGGCGGCGATCGCCGTCGAGTACGCCGTCTTCCGCCGGTACTTCGCCGTCGACCTGGACGCCGGCGCCACCGCCCCGGCGGCGGCCGCGCCGCCCGCGGTGCCGGTGTTCGCGCTGGCGACGCTGGCGTGCACGCTGGCCGGCTTCGCGGTGGCGTCCGCGTTCGGGGTCGACCCGGCGTGGGCGGCGGGTGCGGGCGCGGCGGTCCTCGCGGTGCGCGCCCTGGCCCGGCGCCGTACCACCCCCGCCGCCCTGCTGCGGGCCACCGCGCCGACGTTCCTCGCCTTCGTCCTCGCCCTCGGGCTGGTGGTCCGCGCGGTCGTCGACAACGGCCTCGGCGCGGCCCTCGGCCGGCTGGTGCCCTCCGGCACGGGGCTGCTCGCGCTGCTGGGGACGGCGGCGCTGGCCGCGGTGCTCGCGAACGTGATCAACAACCTGCCCGCGGTGCTGGTGCTGCTGCCGCTCGCGGCCCCGTCGGGCCCGGGCGCGGTGCTGGCGGTGCTGCTCGGCGTGAACATCGGCCCCAACCTCACCTATACGGGCTCGCTCGCCACCCTGCTGTGGCGGCGCGTGGTGCACGCGCACGACGCGGAGGTGGAACTGAGGGAGTTCACCCGCCTCGGCGTGTACGCCGTACCTGCCGCCCTGGCCGCCGCGGTGCTGGCACTGTGGGTCTCGCTGACCGCGATCGGAGGAGGGTGAGCCGTGGCCGTGGTGGTGTGGATCGTCGAGGGCACCTGGCCCGCCTGCGTGGCCGCCGCGAGCGCGCACGCGCCCGGGGCGGCGGAGGTCGTCCTGCTGCACGTCGCCCCGGCCGACGTGCCCGGCGCGGCGCACGGCGCGCTCGCCGGGCTGCTCGGCCGGGGCGGGCCCGGGCCCGGGCGGCCGGGGCGCGAGGGCCCCGGCCGCGACCCGGGCGAGCGGGTGGCGCGGCTCGCGGCCGCCTCCGCCGACGAACTGCTGGCCGAGGCCGCCGCCCGGCTGGGCCGGCCCTGCACCCTGGCCAAGCGCACGGGGCGGGCCGAGCGGGAGGTCGTCGCGGCGGCGGCGGACGCCGACCTGCTGGTCGTCGCCCGGGACGGCGACCGGGCGCACCTGGGGCCGCGCAGCCTGGGCCCGGCGAGCCGCTTCGTGGTCGACCACGCGCCGTGCCCGCTGCTGCTGGTGTGGCCCGAGTCCGCGCCCGGCACGTCGACGCTCCCGCCGCCTCCGCCGCCCCCTCCCGGTCCGTAGGAGAGCCGGGTTACGCGTCCTCGCCGTAGAGGCGGGCGATGTCCTTCGAGTCGAGCCAGCCGCTGTACGCGGGTGACTGCGGCCAGCCCTCGGGCGAGTCCTGCCACTCCTCCTGCCGCCCGTACGGCAGCACGTCGACGAGCGGGAAGGTGTGGCTCAACTGCTCGGTGCCGCGGCCGCTGGAGTGCCAGGTGCGGTAGACCGTGTCGCCGTCGCGCAGGAAGACGTTGAGCGCGAACCCGCCGCCCTTCGGGGCGTCGACGTCGGCGCCGAACGGGCTGTTCGCGGTGGAGTACCAGGTCATCTGGTTGCCGACGCGCTTCTTGTACGCCAGCGCCTGGTCGATCGGGCCCTGGGTGACGATGACGAACCGCGCGTCGTACGGGTCGAGGAAGCCGAACCGGGTGAACTGCGCGGTGTAGCTCGTGCAGCCGCCGCACTGCCACTCCTTGTCCTCGAACCACATGTGGTTGTAGACGATGAGCTGCGACTTGCCGTCGAAGACGTCGACCAGCCGGACCGGCCCCTCCGCACCCTCCAGGGTGTAGTCGGGCATCTCGACCATCGGCAGCCGGCGCCGCTGCGCGGCGATGGCGTCCAGCTCCCGGGTCGCGGCCTTCTCGCGGACGCGCAGCGCGTCCAGCTCGCGCCGCCAGGTGTCGCTGTCGACGACGGGCGGCATCGCGTGGGCGGTCATGGTGCTCCTCCGGTGTTCAGGGATCGCTTCTCCGTACGGTTAGACCGGCCGGCCCGGCGGAACTCATCGCCAGGCGCGATGGCACTCGGTCACGTACGGCATCTCACCCGGTCGCGCCACCGCGAGGAGCGCGCGCACCCGGTCCAGCAGCCGCTCGCGTACGGCGGGCGCCAGGGTGATCACGTAGCTGCGGGAGGCGACCATGTCGACGATCTCCGCGTCGGTCATCGGGTGGCGCCAGCGGAAGTCCCGGCGCTCGACCGGCCCGAACGGCGCGCCGATGCGGTCGGTCTGGCGGTCCTCCGCGGGCGCCGGGGCGTACTCGCGCAGCAGCCGGCCCAGCTCCGCGACCCAGGGCACGGACTCGTCGCGGCTGTTCCACACCAGCGCGAGCCGGCCGCCGGGGCGCAGCAGCCGGGCGACCTCGGGGACGGCGCGTCCGGGGTCGACCCAGTGCCACGCCTGGGCGCAGACGACGGTGTCGGCGCTGGCGTCGGGCAGGGGTATCGACTCGGCGGTGCCGGCGACGGCCCGGATGCCGGGCAGTACGCGGGCGAACTGCTCGCGCATGCCCGCGGAGGGCTCGACGGCGACGAGTGCGCGGCCGGGGGCGCGCAGGGCGCGGGTCAGCTTGCCGGTGCCGGCGCCCAGGTCGACGACCGCGCGGGCGGATTCCGGCACCAGCCAGGCGGTCGCCTCCGGCGGGTAGGGCGGGCGGCCGCGCTCGTACGCGCCGGCGGCGGCGCCGAAGGAGCCCGCCTGCCGGCTCCGCTCCCGCTCGCGCGGCTCCTGCTGGTTCCGGTCCTGGCGGTTCCGGTCCTGCCGGTTGCCGCCGTCGGGGTCGGCGTGCTCGCTCGGGGAGGTCATCCCCGCATCGTGTCAGGCGTCCGCCGGGTACGACCGGGCGGACAGCAGCCGGAGGGCGTCGGCGGAGGCGGGGTCTTCCGGGGTGTACACCTCCAGGCGGTGGTCGGGGCTGTCGGGCTGCAGCCAGACCTGGTAGCCGACGTCGAGCGCGCCGACGGTGGGGTGCCGCAGCCGCATCGTGCCCACGGTGCAGTCGGCGACATCGCCCGCGGCCCACAGCTCCGCGAAGTCACCGCTGCCCATGGCGAGTTCGCCGATCAGCTCGGCGAGGCGGGCGTCGGTGGGGTAGCGGCCCGCGGTCAGCCGCAGGTACGCGACGTGGATGCGGGCCAGCTCCGCCCAGTTGGCGTGCTGGTCCCGTACCAGCGGGTCGAGGAAGAACATCCGCGGCACCGAAGGACGGCGGGCGGGGTCGCCGGGGGCGTCGAAGCCGACGTGCTCGGCGACCAGCGCGTGCCCGGTGCGGTTCCAGGCCAGCACGTCGCCGCGGCGGCCCAGCACGACGGCCGGCGTCGTCTCGGCCAGGGACGTGAGCAGCGCCAGCACCCGCGGGTGCGGCTCCTCGGGCGCCGGGCGGACCAGCCGCGGTGCGGCCGGGCGGCGGGCGAGGTTGTGCAGGTGGGTCGTCTCGGCCGGATCCAGCCGCAGCACCCGGGCCAGCGCGTCGAGCACCTGCCGGGAGGCGGTGCCGGCCTGCCCCTGCTCCAGCCGCGTGTAGTACCCGGCGCTCACCCCGGCGAGCTGCGCCAGCTCCTCGCGGCGCAGGCCCGGCACCCGGCGGGCGGCACCGTAGGTGCCGAGGCCGGCGGCGGCGGGCGTGACGCGGCCGCGGCGGGTCTTCAGATACGCCCCGAGGTTCTCCAGCTCCATGGTCCCGAGGCTACGTCGGGGCGGGCGCTGGTGCGGCGGCCCCGGGTATCCCTGCCGGGTGTACCCACGGTGCGGGGATGGCTGGCGGCGGCCCGGCGGAGCACCGTCGTGGCCATGGACGTACAGCGGACCTCTCCCCCTCCCGCCCCCGGCCCGCGGGCCTGGCTCGGCCTGCTCGTGGTGCTCGGCCCGGTGCTGCTGGTCGCGATGGACGGCTCGGTGCTGTTCCTGGCGATGACCTCGATCTCCGCGGAGCTGTCGCCGTCGGCGGACCAGGCGCTGTGGATACTCGACGGCTACGGGTTCGCGGTCGGCTCCCTGCTCGTCGCGTTCGGCGGCATCGGCGACCGGTACGGCAGGCTGCGGCTGCTGATGGCGGGGGCGGCGGTGTTCGGCGCCGCCTCCGCGGGCGCGGCGTTCGCGCCGTCGGCGGAGCTGCTGATCGCGTTCCGGGTGCTGATGGGCGTGGCCGGCGCCACGCTGCTGCCCTCCGCGCTCGCGGTGCTGAGCGAGCTGTTCGCCGACGCGCGGCGGCGCGCGCAGGCCATCGGGATCTTCGCGGCGGCCTTCGCCGCGGGCTTCGCGATCGGCCCTGTGGTGGGCGGGCAGTTGCTCGCGCACTTCTGGTGGGGCTCGGTGTTCCTGATCAACCTGCCGGTGGTGGCGCTGTTCCTGCTGCTGGCCCCGCGGCTGCTGCGCGAGGTGCGCACCGGCGGGCAGGGCCGCGTCGACGTGCCGAGCGTCGTGCTGTCCGCCGCGGGCATCCTGCTGGCCGTCTACGGGATCAAGCGCGCGGCGGCCCACGGTCCCGCGGTCGTCCCGCTGGTCGCGGCCGGCGCGGGCGTCGCCCTGCTGTGGTGGTTCGTACGCCGCCAACTGCGGCTCGCGCACCCGCTGATCGACCTCGGGCTCTTCCGCGACCGGGTGTTCGCGATCGCGGCGGTCACCGGGCTGCTGCCGCTGGCGGCCTGGTCGGCGGTGGCGTACCTGGGCGGCATCTACCTGCAGTCCGTGCGCGGGCTCGGCGTCTTCGACGCGGCCCTCGTGACGCTGCCCGGCGCGCTGGTGCTCACGGTCACCTGCGTCGTCACCCCGGCGGTGGTCGCGCGCAGCGGCACCCGGGCGGCGCTGCTCACCTGCCACTTCGTCATCGCGGGCGGGCTGCTGCTGCTCCTGCCCACGGGGGTCTCGGGCGGCACCGGCTGGTACGTCGCGGCCACCGTCGTCGCGGGAGTCGGCTACGGCATCTCGTTCAGCGTCGTCGCGGACACCGCCGTCGCCGCGGTGCCGCCGGAGCGCGCGGGCTCCGCCGGGGCGATCGCCGAGACGAGCAACGAACTGGGCAACGCCCTCGGGATCGCGCTGCTCGGCTCGCTGGCGGCGCTGGTCTTCCGGCTGCGGGGGCCGGACCTGGCCGGGACGCTCACCGAGACGTTGCAGGTACCGGGGATCACCGCGGCGGCGGCCGGTCAGGCGGAGTCGGCGTTCGTCGCGGGGCTGCACGCGGCGGCGCTGGTCGCGGCGCTGCTGCACGCGGCGCTCGGGGTGTTCACGCTGCGGCACCTGCCGCGCCGTCGCCGCCCCGCGCCGCCGCTGCCCGCGGCGGGCGGCCCGGTTCCGGCCGAGCGCGTCGACGTGGCCGGCGGGGGTGGTGACGACGGGGTTCACGGGGGCGGTGCCTCTCGTGTGTCGGGCTTGCCGCCGCCGTAGGAAGGAAGCAGGACGGTTCCGGACCTCCTCCGGCGCCGGATCAGCAGCTCCGCCACCGCCAGGTTGACGATCCAGCCGAGGACCTGGCCGACCGGGATCATCTCCGTCACCTTGTCCGCCGCCGGACCACCCGCCTCCTCGTCCCGGAAGGGTGCCCCGGCGATCAGCAGCAGGGGGACGTTGCGCTCCGGTGGTCCTCACGGGTGGCCAGCCTGGTGCCCGCGGGCCTGGGGCCGCGTCCTCCGCGGGGAGACACCTTCGCTACTCGGATCCGCGTACGCCCGGACGCCTGCGTACGCGCTCAGTCGCGCCCTCCCGCGGCCGGCGGGCGGCAGCGCCGGAGTCCGGGGGGTGCTTCGCCGGTGGTGAGTTCGGCGGCGATCAGGCGGCCCGCGGTGGGGGCGAGGGTGACGGCCGCGTGCATGACGGCGACGTAGGCGGAGCGGTCCGGTGCCGCGTAGCCGATGAGCGGACCGTGGGGCGGTATCGGGCGGCGGCCCAGGCGGTGGTCGAGCAGCCGGCACGAATCGGCGCCCCGGAAGGTGTCCTTGAGGTGGCGGAGGGCGTTCTCGGCGGTCTGGGCCAGGGTTGCCGGTGACGAGTCGCCGGCATGCGGGATCGTCATGAGGAGCTCGCCGTCGGTCACCTCGCGCACCTCGAACTCCGGTGTCGCCACGATGGTCTTGACCAGGCCAGGCGGCGCCGCGACCCGGACCCGGAAGGCCGGGGACTCCGGTACGGGCACCTCGGCGGGCAGCGCCGCGGACAGGGCGGTGACGCCGGTGCCGGCGGCGAGGACGACGGTCGTGGCGGGGTGGAATCCCGTCGCCGTACGCGCGCCGGTGACCCGGCCGGCCGCGGTCTCCAGCGCCGTCACCGCCGTGCCGAGGAGCACCGTCGCGCCGCGGGCGCGGGCGGCGGCGATCAGCGCGCGGGTCATCGCCTCCGGATCGAGGCCCCCGTCGCCGGGCGTGTGGAAGGCGTGCGGGGGCGGGTTGCGGAGGTGGGGCTCCAGCGCCGCGATCTCGTCCCGTACGACCCGGTGCCTGCCCGGCACCGCGGGTGTGTCCCCCGCGGTCGGCTCACCGGTCCACGTGAGCGAGCCCGTCCAGCGGACCGCGTAGCCCGGCACCTCGGCTGCCAGCCGCCGGTGGTCGGCGAGCACGGACCCGCGCAAGTCCTCGGCGCCGCCTGGCCAGTCACCGGCGGCGCCGCCGATCCAGGCGAAGGAGGCACCGGTGACGCCGGCGGCCGGGGCCGCCTCGCGGTCGAGCAGCGTCACGCGCACCCCGAGGCGCGCCAGGTGGTACGCCACGGAGGCGCCGACGACCCCCGCGCCGACGACAACGACGCCGTTTCGCGGCGGAGTCGGGCTCCCGGACACCATGCGACCACCTCCCCGGCAGTGTCGCATCCGGGCCCGGATCCGCCGGGCCGGCCGCCCGGCTCAGTCGGTCGCGACCGCCTTGCCCGCGCGCGGCTTCTTGGCGCCCTGGCGCGGCACCTCCGCATCGCCCCTGACGTCCGCGGCGAAGGCTTCGGCGCTCGCCTCCGCGGCGATGTCGCTGATGTCCTCGTTGATCTCGTGCGCCGCACGTTTCACATCAACCGCGAGTTTCACGGACGTCTTGATCGTGCCGCGGACGACCGGCCTGATCACTTTCTTGATAAGAGGCGCGGAAACCGCCCCGACCAAAAACACTGGAAGCACTGGGAGCATCGTCGGCACCCGCCCCTTCGAATTTCTTTCACGTTGCCAGGACTGCCAATTCAGAGACTAGCGGACGAAGCGGACTCGCCACCACCCTGACCTGCGGATCTTCACTCTTTCGAGTGCCGCGGGATTATGTCGATCTTCCGTATCGCGACGTGACATATTGTTTCCCGTGTGAATGAACGAGAAAGCCGGGACGACGACCTTCTTTATTCTGCGGAACTGCGGCATGCCGACGGCGAATACGTACTCACCATCAACGACCACAGATGCGGCGAGATCGAGGTCTTTCCGGTGTCACGCAAGGCCGTGAAGAGAATCCCCTTCTATCTCTCCGCGCTGCGCGGAAAGCTCCCCTGACCCCCGCTCAGACCCGCCGCTGCCGCACCACCCGCACACCCGCCCGGGCGCCTTCGAGCAGCGAGTGCGCCAGCACGCTGTAGAGGACGTCGTTCGGGCCGTCGGCGATCCGGAGCCCGCGGATGTCGCGGAGGCGCTTCTCCATCGGGGTGTGGCACGTGTACCCGTCGCTGCCGTGGAGCTGGAGCCCGAGGTCGACGGCGCGGTACGAGGCGTCCGTGGCCAGGGCCTTCGCCGCGGAGCAGGCCGCCACGTCGACGCCCTCGGCGTCCCGGTCGAGACCCTCGAGCAGCGAGAAGCACCAGGCGGTGGCCGCCTGCACCTCCGCCGCCGCGGTACCGAGCCGGGAGGCCACGGACGGGATGCTCGCCAGCGACGAACGGCCGACACTGCGCCGGCGGGTGCGCGCCATCGCCTCGTCGATCGCGGCACCCGCCGCGCCCAGGCAGACCAGCGCCATCATCAGCCGCCAGCCGGCGAAGTGCGCGTCGAAGATCCGGCGGCCGTCGCCCGGGGCGCCGAGCAGCAGGTCGCGCTCGACCCGTACGCCGTCGAGGTGCAGATGACCCAGGCTCCAGCCGCGCAGGCCCAGCGGCGCGGCCGTCTGGGTGCGCACGCCGGGGGCGTCCATCGGCAGCCAGAGCGCCGACAGCGGCACCTCCCGCAGCGTCGCGCGGGCACCGGCGTCGGCGCCCTCCCCGGTCAGGGCGGCGGCCAGCTCGGGGGCGACCACCTTGCAGAAGACCACGAAGCCGACGGCCTCCTCCACCCGGCTCACCAGCCCCTTGGTGCCCGACAGCACCAGGTGGTCGCCGTGGTCCGCCGCCACGGTGCGCAGGCCGCGCAGATCCGAGCCGGAGTGCGGCTCGCTGGAGGCGACGCCCGCCAACTCGCCGCGCTCGACCACCCGGTCGCGTACCGCGAGGGCGACGGCGGGCGCGCCGTAGCGCAGGGCCATCGCGCCGTGGCCCGAGCTGAAGACCTCGCGCGCGTCGCAGTCGCGCCGCCCGGCCAGGTACATCGCGAGCCCCTGCGCGACCCGTTCGAGACCCGGGGGTACGGCCGCGCCCGGGCCCCCGCCGGGCACCTGGCCCGCGCCGGCGCCCGGGTCCCCGTCGCTGCCCCGCGCGGCCACGTCGAACCCCGTCAGCCCGGCCCGGGCCGCGTGCCGGCGCAGGTCGAGCCAGGGCGGCCGGGGCGCCTCTTCCGTACCGGGCTCGGGCAGATGCCGGTCGAGGAAGTCCGTGACGCGGGCGGCGAAGTCCGCGAGCGCGGGGTGGCGGGCGAGGACGGCGCGGAGTTCAGGAGAGGGCGCGTACGGGACGCCGGCGGGCGGGAGTTCGCGGGCGGGGCGGGCCGGTGCGGAGCCCGGCGGCGCGGAGGCGGCCGGCGCCGACCCGGTCGGCGGCGGTGTCATCGGACACCGTCCCCGGCCTCGGCGAGGCTGCGCGGCCGCATGTCGGTCCACGTCCTCTCGACGTACTCCAGGCACGCCTGCCGGGTGTCCTCGGCGAGGACGACGCGCCAGCCCCGCGGTACGCCGGCGAAGGCCGGCCAGAGCGAATGCTCGCCCTCGTCGTTGACGAGCACCAGGAAACGGGCTTCGTCGTCCTCGAACGGATTGGTCGCGTGCGTCATTCCACGCTCCTGGTTCTCAACGGACGTTCATTGTCTCGGTTCAGCGGCATTTCTCGATGTCCCGCGTGTCGTTGCCACCCGAAGGAATGACCACCTGCTAATTGCGCGCGGACCCGCCTGCCTGGAGCTTCCACAGCGAGCTGTAGACGCCGCCGAGCGCGACCAGTTCGTCGTGCGTCCCGCGCTCCGCGACCACTCCCCCGGAGCCCATGACGTAGATGCGGTCCGCGCACTGGACGGTCGAGAGCCGGTGGGCGATGACGAGCATCGTGCGGTCGGTGCCGAAGACCGCGAGGGCCCGCTGGATGGTGGCCTCGGTCTCGTTGTCCACGGCGGACGTGGCCTCGTCGAGGATGACGACCGGGGGATCGCGCAGGACGGTACGGGCCAGCGCGATCCGCTGGCGCTGCCCGCCGGAGAGCGCCGCGCCCCGCTCCCCGACCCGGGTGTCGTAGCCGTCGGGGAGGCCGTCGATGAACGTGTGCGCTCCCGCCGTGCGGGCGGCGGCGACGAGTTGGGCCTCGGTGGCGTGGAAGGTGCCGTAGCGGATGTTCTCCGCGATGGTCGCGTCGAAGAGGAACGGCTCCTGCGTGACGTACCCGATCGCCCGGCGCAGGTCGGGCAGGGCCAGGCCGCGCACGTCGGCGCCGTCGAGCAGCACCTGCCCCCGCTCGGGGTGGCGGAAGCGCATCAGGAGCTTGGCGATCGTGGTCTTGCCCGCGCCCGTGGTGCCGACGAGGGCGGTGGTCCGGCCGGGCGGAATGATCAGCGACGTGTCGCGCAGCACGGGTGCGCGGCCGGGGTAGGCGAAGGTCACCTTCCGCAGCTCGATCCGCCCGCGCAGGCTGCGCATGGGCAGTTCCCGGCCCGCGGCGGCCGGGCCGCCGTCCCCGGCGGGCCCGTCGGGTTCCACGGGCAGCTCGTGCAGCCGCTCGATCCGCTCCAGGGCGGCGAGGGTGCGCTGGTAGTGGTCGGAGGCGCTGCCGACGCGGGAGAGCTTCAGCATGGCGATGCCCGGGAGTTCGATCAGCGGGCCGAACGCCGCGGTCGCCAGCTCGCCCCGCAGCACGGCCCGGCCGCCGAGCAGCACCGTGCCCACCAGCGCGGAGCCGCCGGCCAGCCGCAGGATCTGCGGCGGCAGCGCGGCGCTGCGCCCCGCGGACCTGTTGGCCTCGCTGCACCGGCCGTTCAGCTCGCCGATACGGGCGATCTCGTGCGCCTCCGTCGTGGCGGACTTGATGGTCGTGTGGGCGTGCAGGTTCTCGGTGACCCGGCTGTTGAGCTGCGCCCGGCGCTCGCCGCAGGCGGCGGTGTCGGCCACCGCGCGTTCGTGGAAGCGGAACGAGAGCCAGGCCACGAGCGGGATCGGTGCGAACGCGATCCAGGCGAGCTGCGGCGCGAGCAGCAGGAACATCGGGACGAGAAGCGCCAGTCCCGCGCCCATCTGCACGACGTCGTGCATGTTCGTGCCGACGAACGTGCCGAGCTGGCCGATGTCCTCGGCCAGTACGGCGTTGACGCGGCTGACGCGCTCGTGCTCCAGGTCGGCCGGCGCCACGCTCTGCACGTGGGCGTAGGTGCGGGTCCGCCAGTCGTCCTCGACGTCCTGGGCCACCCCGCGCCAGGCGACCCCGGCGGCGTAGCCGGTGCCCGCCATGACGGCGCAGGCGAACGCGCCGGCGGCGGCCAGGGTGCCCAGTTGGGCGGAGATGCCGGCGATGCCGTACCGGGTGAGGGTGGCGCTCCCGCCGCGCGCGACCAGCAGCACGATCGAGGGGGTGAGCGCGAAGAGCGCCATCTCCGCCAGGGTGGAGAGCGCGGAGAGCAGCGCGGCCATGCCGAACTTGCGCCGGTGCCGCCCGATGATGCGTCTCACGGCGTGCCGCCGCGGGCCCGCCGCGGCCGGCCCTTCGCGGGCCCTGTCGGTTCTGCGCCAGGCGCGCCGGACGACGACGGCCGTCGCCACGGCGGCCGCGCCGAGGGTGAGCAGGGGACGCCTGAGGAACCGCAGCAGCAGCGGCCCGCCGGCGAGCGCCGCCGCTGCCGCGCAGCCCAGGCCCAGGATCCGGGGCAGCCGGCGGGCGGTCCCTTCGGACCCGCGCGGGGAGCGGGCTTCGGGAAGGTACGCGGGCGGGGCGGCGGGCTCGGTGCCCCCGCCGTGGGCGGCGGGCGTGTGCAGGGCCGTGAGCACGCGGTCGACCGCGAGGTGGAGCAGCCGGGCGGCGTCGCGCGGGGCGAGGGTGTGGTCGTGCCGCAGCAGCACCCGGCCGGTGACCGGATTGACGCGTACGTCCTCGATGCCGGGGGCCTGCCGCAGCGACGCCTCCGCGACCCGGGCGAGCCCCGGTCTGCCGCGGAAGAGGGCGACTTCCCAGCGCTGCCGCCCGGGCAGGATCGAGCGCGGCCGGGGTGCGGCACGGCCGCCGGTCCCGCTGCGGGCGCGCGGTGCCGCCACGGCCACGCCGTTGGCGTGGGGGCCTGCGGCCAGGGTCGAGGTCATCGGAAGCAACCACCGGTTCTCTCATGCGGCGCGCCGCGGCGGCGGCGCGGACGGTCGGTCTCGTACGGCAGGCGTGCGCTAGCGCTTCATGAAGGTCCAGTAGGCGTCGACGGCGGCCTCGTCGACGTCCGGGATCCCGACCCCGTACCGCCGCAGCAGCCCGATCGTCCTGCCGTTGTCGAACACCGGGTGGGCCCTCGTCCCCGCCGTGCCGGCCAGGTCCTCCAGATATTCGCGGTACGGGGCGATCGGCAGCTCCCGGCCGCGTGCGCCCGCGGAGCGCAGGCGCCCCAGCCAGGAGGCGAGCGGGAGCGCCGCGGAGCGCGTCCCGTGCAACCGGTCGTGCCCCGCCATGAAGGCGCCGGTGCCGGTGCGGCGCGGGTGGTGGAGGTGGTGCACGGCCGGGCGGCCGTCGTCCCGCAGCACCAGTGCGACGACGGCGCGGGCGAGGACGTCGACGGGGAGCAGCGCCTCGTCGAGCGCGGGATCCACCGGGTGGCAGCCGAGTTCCGCACAGCTCGCCAGGAGCCGGGAGAACATGTCGTCGCGGTTGACGGCGCCGGTCGCGGAGTGCGCCCAGATGCGGCCGAGGCGGTGGATGCCGCCGCTCGCGCCGCGGGCGAACGCCCGCTCCACCAGCCGGTCGGCAACCCATTTGCTCGCGGAGTAGCCCTTGCCGTACGGGTGTCGCTCGCCGCCGGTCGGCGACTCCTCCGTGACGGGTGCGGCACCGGCGCCGTACGCCCGGAACACCCCGAGGGTCGACAGGTGGTGGAACGCCTTCGGCCGCCCCTCCGCCGCAAGGCCCAGCAGGGTGCGGGTGCCCTCGACGTTCGCAGGCTTCAGCAGGGTGTACGGCGAGACGTGGTGGACGCGCGCGCCCGCGTGCACGATCGTGTCGACGCCGTCGCGCAGCCGGGCCCAGTGCTCCGGCCCGGCGCCGAGGTCGACGGCGCCGAGGTCGCCCGGGATGGCGACGGTCCGCGGGTCGCCCGCCGCCGCGCCGAGGCCGTACGCCCGCAGCGCCGCTGCCAGCCGCTCGCGCGCCTCGGCGGCGGTGCCCGCCCGGACGAGGCAGTGCACCCGGGCCGTGGTGGCCCGCAGCAACTCCGCGAGCAGGAAGGCTCCGACGAAGCCCGTGGCGCCCGTCAGCAGCACCTCGCGGGGACCGCCGGCCGGCGGCGGGGCGGCGGTGAACCGCAGCGCGGGGCTGAGCTTCGCCTCGGAGTCCGGCACCCAGGAGGGCGCGGCCCGCGGCCCTTCGGCGCCGAACTGCCGGGCGAGTCCGGCCGGGGTGGGGGCCTCCAGGAGGGCCGCGAGGCCGAAGGGGACGGCGAGCCGTTCGCCGATGCGGGCGGCGAGCCGGGTGGCGAGCAGCGAGTGGCCGCCGAGCGCGAAGAAGTCGTCGTCGACGCCGACCGCCGGCAGCTCCAGCGCTTCGGCGAACAGCTCGCAGAGCGCCTTCTCGTACGGGGTGCGCGGGGCCCGCCCGGCGCCGGTGGCGCCGGTGGGGCCCGGGTCCGGCAGGGAGCGGCGGTCGAGTTTGCCGTTGGGCGTCAGCGGCAGCGCGGGCAGCGCCACGATCGCGGCCGGTACGGCGTGGGCGGGCAGCCGGGCGCGGAGGAAGGCGCGCAGCGCCGCCGCGTCGGGGTCGCCGACCACGGGCACCGCGTAGCCGAGGAGCCGGGTGTCGCCGCGGTGGTCCGCGCGCGCGACGACCGCGGCGTGGGCGACCTCGGGGTGGGCGGCGAGGGCGGCTTCGACCTCGCCGGGTTCGACGCGGTGGCCGCGGATCTTGACCTGGTCGTCGGCGCGCCCGGCGAAGTCGAGCCGGCCGTCGCGGCGGGGGCGGGCGAGGTCGCCCGTGCGGTACATCCGCGCACCAGGCGGGCCGTACGGGTCGGCCACGAACCGCAGGGCGGTCTCGCCGGGGCGGCGCAGGTAGCCGCGCGCCAGGCCGGCCCCGGCGACGTACAGCTCGCCGGTCACGCCGGGCGGCACCGGCCGCAGCGCGGCGTCCAGGACGTACGCGCGGGCGCCGGGGACGGGACGGCCGAGGACGGGCGTGCCGGTGCCGTCGAGCCGCGCCTGCACGCAGTCGACGGTGCACTCGGTGGGCCCGTACATGTTGTGGGCGGTCAGCCCGGGGACCGCGCGCAGCTCGCGCCACAGTTCCGGCGGCAGCGCCTCGCCGCCGAGGACGGCGAGGGCGGGGCGGTGGTGCCCGTCCGCGAACAGGCCGCGGTCGCAGAGGACCCGCATGTACGAGGGCGTGACGTCGACGCTGTCGATGCGCCGTTCCGCCAGCCACGCCACGAAGCGGTCCGCGTCCGTCCACGTGCCCTCGTCCGGCACGTGCAGCTCGTGGCCGCCGGCGAGGGCCGCGAGCTGCCCCCAGGAGGCGTCGAAGGACACCGAGGAGGTCAGCGCCACGCGCAGCGGCCGGCCGCCGGCGCGCCTGGCCGCCGGACCGAAGATCTGCTCCCGGTACCGCTCCGCGACGGCGGCGACGCTCGCGTGCCGCGCGACGACGCCCTTGGGCGCGCCGGTCGAGCCGGAGGTGTAGATGACGTAGGCGGGGTGGCCCGGCCGCGGTACCCGCGCGGGTTCCGTGCCGGGCGGGGCCGCCGGTTCCGCGGCCTGCGCCGGGTCGTCGAGCAGCAGCCGCGGGACGCCGGCGCCGAGGGTCCCGGTGGCGGCGGCGGTGGCGGTGTCCGTGAGCAGCAGCACGGGGCGGGCGTCGGCGACCATGGCGGCAAGGCGCGGGGCCGGGTAACCGGGGTCGAGGGGCAGGTAGGCGGCGCCGGCCTTGAGGACCGCGAGCAGGGCCACGACGAGGTCGGCGGAGCGGGGCAGGGCGACGGCCACGACGTCCTCGGGGCCGGCGCCGCGGGCGGCGAGGGCGTGCGCGAGCCGGCCGGCGCGGGCGTCGAGCTGGGCGTACGTCAGCTTCGTACCGGTCGCCGCGACGGCGACCGCGCCGGGGGTGGCGCGTACCTGCGCGGCGAACAGCCCGGTCAGCGTGTGCGCGGGCGCCGGCTCACCGTCGCCGTCCGCCTCCGCGTTGCCGACGAGGAGACGGCGCTCGGCGCCGGACAGCACGTCGATGCGGCTGATCGGCAGCCCGGGTTCGGCCGCGGCCGCCCGCAGCAGGCGCACCCAGCGGTCGGCGAACTCCTGCACGGTGGCGCGGTCGAAAAGGTCGGTGGCGTAGTCGAGGGTGCCGGTCAGGCCGAGGGGTTCGCCTGTCGCGGAACGCTGTTCGCCGATGCCGATGTCCAGGTCGAACTTCGCGGTCCGCGTGGGCACCCGGATCCGGGAGGCGCGCAGCCCGGGGAGCGCGAACTCCGCGGTCTCGTCGGCGTCGACGGACAGCGCCACCTGGAACAGCGGGTGCCGGCCCGGGGACCGGGGCGGGCCCAGCGCTTCGACGAGCCGCTCGAAGGGCACGTCCTGGTGGGCGTACGCGGCCAGCGCGGTGTCCCGCACCCGCTCCAGCAGCTCCGCGAAGGCGGGGTCGCCCGAGGTGTCGGTGCGCAGCACCAGCGTGTTGACGAAGAAGCCCACCAGGTCGTCCAGCGCTTCGTCGCCGCGGCCGGCGATCACGCTGCCGACCGGCAGGTCGGTGCCCGCGCCGAGCTTCGTGAGCAGGGCCGCGAGGCCCGCGTGCAGCACCATGAACAGGCTGGCGCCGGAGCGGCTGCCCAGGTCCGCGAGCGCCGCGTGCAGTTCGGCGTCGATATGCAGCCGGACCCGGCCGCCCGCGTACGAGGCGACGGCGGGCCGGGCCCTGTCGCGGGGCAGCGCGATCTCGTCGGGCAGACCGGCGAGCGCCGCCCTCCAGTGGGCGAGCTGGCGGTGCAGCAGGCCGTCCGGGTCCTCGGGGGCGCCGAGGAGGCGGCGCTGCCAGAGGGTGTAGTCGGTGTAACGGACCGGCAGCGGCGCCCAGTCGGGCTCCCGGCCGCGCAGGCGGGCGGCGTACGCGGTCGCCAGGTCGCGGGTGAGCGGGGTCATGGACCAGCCGTCGGCGGCGATGTGGTGGACGACGAGGCACAGGACGGACTCGGCGGGGCCGAGCACGAACAGCTCGGCGCGCAGCGGCGGTTCGACGGCCAGGTCGAAGGCGTAGCGTACGGCCTCCGCCAGCTTCCGCCGCAGCTCCGCCGCGCCGGCCACCCCGGTGACGGGCAGCGGTGGCCGGGCCGCCTCGGCGCCGAGGATCCGCTGCCGCGGCCCGGCGGCGTCGTCGGCGGTGCCGCCGGTGCCGCCGGTGCCGGGGAAGACGGTGCGCAGGCACTCGTGCCGGGCCACGACGTCGCCCAGCGCCCGCTCCAGCGCGTCCGGGTCGAGCTCGCCGGTGAACCGCTGCACGAGGGGGATGTTGTACGTGGCCGCCGGGCCCTCGGCGCGGTGCAGGAACCACAGCCGCTGCTGCGCGTACGACAGCGGCACCGCCCCGGCCGCGGGCCGCGGCTCCGCGGTGAGCGCGGGCCTGGCCGGGGCCGCGCCGTCGAGCCGGGCGCCCAGCCGGGCGGGGGTCGGTGCCTCGAACAGCGCGCTGAGCGCGAGGTCGGCGCCGAGGGCGGTGCGGATCCTGGCCACCAGGCGGATCGCCTGCAGCGAGTGCCCGCCCGCGGCGAAGAAGTCGGTGTCCGCGCCCACCCGCGGCACACCGAGCACGCCGGCGAACAGCTCGCACAGCAGCCGCTCGCGCGGGGTGCGCGGTGGCGCGCCCGCGGCCTCGCCTGGGTCCTGCCCGGGGGCGGGCAGGGCGTCGCGGTCGATCTTCCCGTTGGCGTTCAGCGGCAGGTCGCCGAGCATGACGAACGCCGCCGGCACCATGAAGGCGGGCAGCCGGGCGCGCAGGCGCGCGCGCAGCACGGGTGCGCTGAGGCCGTCCTCGGCGGCCACGACGTACGCGACGAGCCGCAGTTCGCCGGCCGGCGGGTCGCGGCGGGCGAGGACGGCGGCCCGGGCGACGCCGGGGCAGGCGAGGAGCGCCGCCTCGACCTCCTCCTGCTCGATGCGGAAGCCGCGGATCTTGACCTGGCGGTCGGCGCGGCCGACGTAGTCCACCTGCCCGTCGGCGCGCCAGCGCACCACGTCCCCGGTCCGGTACATCCGGGTGCCGGGCGGGCCGTACGGGTCGGCCACGAACCGCAGGGCCGTCAGCCCCGGCCGGCGCAGATAGCCGCGGGCCAGGGACACGCCCGCGACGTACAACTCGCCGGCGGCGCCCACGGGTACGGGCTGCAGCGCGCCGTCGAGGACGTAGAGGCGGGTGCCCGAGTGCGGCCGGCCGATCGGCGGGGCGGTGCCGTCGGGCGGGAGGGGGCGGCTGGTGGTCACGATCGCGGTGGTCTCGGTCGGTCCGTAGACGTTCACGAGCCGCCGGCCCGGGGCCCAGCGTGCGACCAGCCCCGGCGGCACCGGCTCGCCGCCGACGGCGAGCGTCGTCACGGGGCTGTCCTGCTCGGCGACCGCCGCGAGCGCGGAGGGGGGCGCGAAGGCGTGGGTGATGCCGAAGCCGGGTTCCGTGAGGACGGCCAGCGGGTCGTCCCCGGGGGCGAGGACGAGCGTGGCGCCGGCGAGGAGGGCGACGCACATCTCCCAGGTGCAGGCGTCGAAGCTGGGCGAGGCCGACTGCGGCAAGCGGCTGCCGGGGGTGATCCGCAGCCGCTCGGTGTGGAACGCGACGAGGGACGCGATGCCCGTGTGCGGCACCACGACGCCCTTGGGGCGCCCGGTGGAGCCGGAGGTGTAGATCACGTACGCCGGGCGGCGGGGGTCGACGGCGACGCCCGGATCGCGGTCGGGCTGCCCGGCGGCCAGTCCGGCGAGGGTGCGGGGGTCGTCCAGGACCAGCGCCGGGCGGGCGTCGGCGAGCATGAACTCCCGCCGCGCGGCCGGGTATACGGGGTCGACGGGCAGATAGGCGGCACCGGCCTTCAGCACGGCGAGTTCGGCGACGACGAGGTCCACCGAGCGCGGCAGCACGAGCGCGACGATGTCCTCCGGCCCGATCCCGCGGGCCGCCAGCGCGTGCGCGAGCCGGTTGGCGCGGGCGTTCAGCTCGGCGTACGACAGGGCGGTGCCGTCGGACTCCAGAGCGGGTGCCTGCGGTGTCCGGCGCACCTGTGCCTCGAAGAGCGCCGCGACCGGTGCGGCGGGCGCGGCGGAGGCGGTGGCGTCGCCGAGCGCGAGCAACTGCCGCCGCTCGGCGGCGGGCAGCGCGTCGAGCCGGCCGACGGGAAGGTCCGGGTCGGCGTCGGCGAGTTGCGCGACGGCGTCCAGCAGCCGCCGCTGGGTGTCGGCCAGTTCCGCCGTGCCGTGCACACCTGGCGGGGCGTGCAGCCGCATGTGCGGGCCGGTGCCGTCCCGGCGGTCCCACACCATGATCATGAGGTCGGCGGCCAGCGGGAACGACAGGTTGTGGGCGGTGCAGCGGTGGCCGGCGAAGGAGATGTCGTAGTCGAAGCCGATGAGGTTGACCATCGGCCCGTACGCCGTGCCGGGGCCGCGGGACAGGCCGAGGTCGCGGTGCAGGTCCTCGGCGCGGTAGCGCTGGTGCTCGACGGCTTCCCGCATGCGCGCGTCGACCTGGGCGAGGAGGTCCCGCAGCGGCATGCCGGGACGTACGGTCAGGCGCACCGGAACGCTGTTGGCCAGCATCCCCGGGGTGGTGCGGGAGGCCGGTCCGGTCCGGCCCGCGACGGTCAGGCCGACGACGACGTCCCGGGCGCCGGTGCGGCGGTGCTCGTACAGCGCGACGGCGGCGAACACCAGCCGGAAGCGGGAGATCCCGGCGCGCCGGGCCGCGGCGCGCAGCGCCTCCGGGCGCGGCAGCGGCAGCAGCGGGGTGCACGGCACGTCCGGATGCGCGGGATCCGCGGCGGCCCGCCCCTCGGCCGGGGATACCCCGGGCGCCGGGCGCTGCTGCGGCAGCCGCGCGGCCGCGTCGTTCCCGGCGCCCGCGTCGGCGCGGGTCCAGCCGGTCAACTGCCGGGTCCAGTACGCCCGGTCCGCGGCCCGGCCCGCCGATTCCTGGTACGCGCGGTCGGCC
Organism: Streptomyces sp. NPDC004134; assembly: GCF_042874195.1. Classification (NCBI taxonomy): domain Bacteria; kingdom Bacillati; phylum Actinomycetota; class Actinomycetes; order Kitasatosporales; family Streptomycetaceae; genus Streptomyces; species Streptomyces sp. NPDC004134. The sequence goes on from NZ_JBIAMS010000006.1 coordinate 222,833, forward strand.
CGGACCAGCGCCGCCAGCGGGCCGAAGGGCGAGGGGTCCGGTTCCCCGCCGTGTACGAGAGCCGTGTAGACCTTGGCGACCCGGCGGGCCACCAGCGCGTAGCCGAACGCGTCGACCGCGGCGTGGTGGTACGTGTGATACCACCAGAACCGGTCGGGAGCGAGCTTGAGCAGCGCGAAGCTGAAGAGCGGCCCCCCGGCCAGGTCCATGGGCCGGGCCAGGTCGGCGCCGGCCCACGCCCGCCCGGCCGCCTCGGGGTCGGGTGCGCCGCTCAGGTCGACGAAGGCGAGCTTCCACGGCGGTTCGTGCTCCAGCACCTGTACGGGACCGTCCGCTCCCGGCACCAGCCGTACGCGCAACGCGTCGGCCTCGCCGACGACTCGGCGCAGCGCCGCCTCGAACAGGTCCGGCCGCACCGGCCCTTCGATCGCCAGGTACTCGCCGAGCCGCAGGGCGGACCCCTGGTGCGGGGAGTGCTGCTCGGCGAGCCACACCTCCCGCTGCCCCGCGGTCACCGGCAGGGTGCCGGGTGCGTCGGCCGGCCGGTCGCCGGGCGGTGCGCCGACGCCGCCGTGCGCTGCGGGGACCTGGCTACGCGACAACGATGTACCTCCTGCTGGTGCCGGCAATCTCTGCTGGAGAACGGTGGCTTGGGGCACTCCGGCCCCCGGGGGGAGGAAGATGTGGATCATCGTGCCAGCGGGTGCGGGATATTCCTTCTCCCGGCCTCAGATAGCACCCGAAGGAATGATCTGCGGTCTGATAGACGGATATCGGTTGATCGCAGAACGTCCGGCCGGCGGCCCGGCCGGGGCCCCGCACGGCACGTCCGCGTCCCGTACGGGGGGCGAACCGGCGTGTCAGTGCCCGCTGTTAGCCTCCGGCAATGACCTTAGGGGCCCTTGAAAGAACACTGCGGGAGCGCCCGGACGACCTGGCGTCCTGGCTGGTCTACGGCGACCGGCTGAAGGAGCGCGGCGACCCCCGCGCGGAGTTGATCCGGCTGGCGGAGCGGCGGGCGCGCGTCGCTCCCGGCGGCGGCCGGAAGGCCGTCGAGCGGGAGATCGACGCGCTGGTGGCGGAGCACCGGGAGAGCTGGGACGCGGAGCTGCCGGAGGGGGTCAGCGCCCGGGAGCGGCGGCACGGGTTCGCCACGGCGATCGCCGTGGAGTGGGAAGACGACGCGCCCATGCTGATCGAACAGGCCCTGCGCGCAGCCCCGTTCGCGACTTCGCTGAAGATCGTGCCGCCGGACGCCGACCCGGCGGAGTTCGGCTACTGGGACGACGACACGGACGAGGACGGCGAGCCGCTGCCGTCCGCCGAGGTCGAGGCGGCCACGCTCGCGACGCTCGACCTGGCCCCGTTCACCTCCGTCGACCTGTCCTACCTCCGCGTCGGCGCGCTGGGCGCCAAGGCCCTGGCGGTGTCCTCGTACTTCCGCAGCGAGGCTGCCGGGGGCCAGACCCTCGCGGCGGCGCCCGGCCGGATCGGGGCACTCGACCTGCGGTACTGCCACGTCGGGGACAGCGGCCTTGCCGCGCTGGCGGCCAACCCCTTCTTCACCGGCGTCCGCCGCCTGCACCTCCAGCACAACGCGCTCACCGCGAAGGGGGTGCGTGCCCTGCACGCCTTCGGCGACCTCACCGAACTCGACCTGCGTTACAACGAGATCGGCGAGGAGGGCGCCGAGGCGCTGCTCGCGGCACCGTTCCTCGGATCGCTCACCCGGCTGCTGCTCTACGCCGCGGACGTCGGCGAAGCCGGCGCGCGCCGGCTCGCCGCCGCGTCCCCACTCCCGCCCGTACTGCGCAGTTATTGGAGGAGCGTGTGAGCACCGAACTCCGCGACGGGTTCTTCGCCCTGTCCAGCGCCGCCGGGCAGGCGTCCGCGGAGGAGGTCGACCGGTATCGCGCGCTGGTCGACGCCACCGACGCCGAGCCCACCGCCGTGCTCGACGGGCTGGCGGTCTCCTGGCATCCGACGGCCCGGTTCAAGGCGGTCCGCTTCGTCGACGCCGAGCGCATCGACGCGGGCGTGCGCGACCTGTTCGCGCGGCCCAGCGAGGCGGCGCCGTATCTGGCCGCCGTCTTCGCGGACCCGCGGGAGATGTCGTTCCGTACGTACGAGAACATCCTGCCGCTCGACCGGCTCTTCGCCGACGGCGGGCTGGAGTTCGAGCTGACGGACCGCACGGAGTTCGCCGAGGGGGCGTACTCCTTCTCGATCGGGCTGCCCGCGGCGGCGCGGGCGCGGCTGGAGGGCCTGGACGCACTCGGCCTCTACGTGCCGCCGCTCAACCGCGGCTCCCGCGGCGGCGACCGCTTCATCTTCCACTCGGCTCTGCTCGCCGAGGCCCTGACCAAGGCGGTGGCCGGAGCCATGCCCCGGGCGCGGCTCGACGGCTTCGCGCACGTCAACCCCGTCTTCCGGTGCAACCGCTTCGAGCCGGACGACGCCAACTTCCACCGCCACCGCGACACCCCGTACTACGACCGGTCGCGCGGGCACGTCTCCCGCTACACCGTCCTGCTGTACCTCACCGGCGGCACGGGCAGCCCCGCCCTCGACCTCACCGGCGGCGCCGGCCTCACCGACATCGCCCCCTTCACCTGCGTGATCTTCGATCAGCGGTACGAGCACGAAGGCGCCCCGTACCTCGAAGGGCGCAAGGTCTTCCTGCGCACGGAGCTGGTCTTCAGCGAACCGGACGCCGCGCACGACCCGGAGATCGGCGCCCTGTTCGCCAAGGCGTGCTACCTGACCGGCGAGAGCGTCTTCGCGCCCGAACTCGCCCGGCACGCCGACGACTACTACAACCGGGTCGCCGCGGCGCACTGGAGCGGCGACCTCGGCGCGGGGGCGGCCGGCGAGCCGTTCCTGCACAAGCGGTTCCGCGGGCTGGACTTCGTCGCCAACGGGCACGACTTCTGGTTCCCCGCGTCCGGCGGTCTGTCGCCGGCCGCGTGCGCGGCGATCACGCTGCTGGACTACTTCAACTGCAAGGTCGGCGACCAGGCGTTCCGCGCGGCGTGCGAGACGACGGTGGTCGAGGCCGAGGGCACCGACTGGATACCGGCGTTCCTGGAGGAGAGCGGCGGCGCGTCACCCCTCGCGCCGTTCGACAAGAGCATGCTGTTCCCCGAGCCCGAGGAGCCCGCCACCGACGACATGCCCGACTGCGCGTGCGGCATCTGCGACGGCGGCCTCCTCGGACCGCACTTCGACACCTCGCGCAACGCGGACGTCATCGGGCACTACGTGCAGGCGCAGGACGCCGCCAAGGCGGAGGTGCTGCCCGCGCCGGTGATGATGCTCGGCGAGGACGTGGTGCTCGACCCGGACCGGTTCGTCGTCGAGGGCAACCGCATCCACGTGCTGGGCAGCAAGGCGCCGGAGCCGGTCAACTTCGCGTCCTGCCAGGGCGGTCCGCCGGTGCCCCCGGCGCAGGACTTCGTCACCACCGCGGCCACCGTGGACGTGGCGCACTTCCTGGTGCCGCCGATCCTCTTCACCGAGCACGACGGCCTCTTCCACCTGAAGTTCGACTTCTTCCGCAACTCCTGGACGGTGGACCACGAGCAGTCCACCGTCGCGGTCCCGATGGTCCGCCCGTTCGGCGAGGACGACATCGACGAGAACTGGGAGGAGCACTACTACGACGACGAGGACGAGGACGAGGACGAGGACGACGAGGAGGACGACGAGGAGGAAGAGGAAGGGGAGGAAGAGGCCAAGGAGTAGGCGGGGGCGGCGGCCAGCTCGCCCATCCGGGCCAGGGCGGAGATCCAGAAGCGCTGGCGCGCCTGCGCCTGGCCCACGAGGTAGGTGGCGCGCAGCTTGGGCGGCAGGTGCGGCAGCAGCCGCGCCACCACGTCGAGGTGCCGTTCGAGCTGCGACACCTCCGCGTTGGAGAACACCTGGTGCACCAAGTCGGTATCGTTGGTGCCCTCCGCCGACGTCTCGACGGCCGCCGCCAGCCGGGCCTGCCAGCCCGCGAGGTCGGTGGCCAGCTCCGCCAGCCCGATCTGGGGCCGCTCCGCGAGCCGCGCTTCGAGGCCGGACAGCGGCACCGGCGCGTACTCGCCGTCGCCGAGGTAGATCAGCCCCTGCTCCAGCGGGATGCCGGCGCGGTGCAGCTTGATGAGCCGCTCCAGGGTGCGCTTGGTGACCCAGTCGCGGCCCTCGTCGTCGATGTCGTTCTTCCACCATTCGAGGACGGTCTCGGCGATCTCGCCGTACGTCGAGATCAGCCACTCGTTGGCCGGGATGTCCTCCGGCCGCACCTCGTAGCTGACCGTGAACCGGCTGGCCTGGGCCACGTTGTTGCTGCTGACGAGCATCTTGCGGCCCAGGTGGTACGGCGGGTTCTGCAGCGCCACCTGCGCGCGCAGCCCGGGCAGCGCGCGGCCCGCGAGCGTCCACTCCTGGGTGATCTCCATGAGCTTCGCGTACGTCGCCTTGTCCTTGGGCCGGTTGTACTCGTCCCAGATGAGCACCTTCGGCTCCGGGTCGAGCAGCGACCTGGCGAGCATCGCCTCCAGCGCGCCGTCCGCGGTCGGCACGGGCACGCACAGGTCCTCGACGTTGGTCACCGGCAGCGAGAAGTACACCGGTTCGCGGCCGGTCTCGTCCCGGGCGACCTGTTTGGCGATCTCCGTCTTGCCGCAGCCGGGCGGCCCCTGGAGCAGCACGGCCCAGCGGTGCGCGGCGGCGGCCCTGAGGATGCGGCGGACCGGGTCGGTCACCGTGGCCGGGTTGGCCGCGCCGACCGCCGCCGCGATGGCGTCGAGCACGTCCTCCGTACGGTCCCTGCCCGGCGCGCCGCCGGCGCCCTCGGCGCCGGTCTCGACCAGCGCCAGCCGGCGGCCGTTGTGCAGCGGCAGCCCCCAGGCCAGCGGGAAGCCGGCGCGGGCGCAGTCGAGTACGTGCTGGAGGGTGCGCGGCGAGAGCAGACCGCGCAGGTGCGGGTCGAGGGCGGCCCACTGCCGGAACACCTCGCGCAGGTCCCAGTCGGGGAACCGGGCGGCCAGCGCGTACCGCCACGCGGTGTCGTTGGCGGACAGCCGGAGGGTCACCATCCGGTCCAGGATCGCCAGGTCGGAGCGGCGCACGCTGGTCTCGGCCAGCGATTCGTTGTCGGTGAGGAACACCCCGACGCAGCCCAGCTCGCGCAGGTCGTACTCGCCGAGGGTCCAGTTGCAGGCCATCTGCATGAGCTGGGACTGGACGGTGTTGCCCGCCTGGAGTGAGTCGTCGACGAGGAGGACGAAGGGGGTGCCGGGGGTGAGCTGGCGCATCACGAGCTGGCGCAGGGCGAGTTCGCCGCTGCGCTCGTCGCGTACGGGGGCGTTGATCAGCAGGTCGTCCGGGGCGAGGTTGGCCGCGGGCAGGACCACCAGGCCGGTCCCGGGATAGCGCTTCGGCACGTACGAGACGAAGGTGGAGGTCTTGCCGATGCCGTGCTCGCCGAAGATCTGCCCGGTCTGGCCGGTGGCGATCATCGCGTCGATGAACTTCTCCAGCCTGGCGGTCGGCCCCTCCTGCGGCGGGTCGGGATAGGTGGCGTTCGCCCGCCACTGCCGGCCCGCGGCGGGCGGTTCCGGCGCTGTCGCGGCAGACGGTGTCGCGGCGGGCGGTGTCGCGGCGGCCACTAGGCGTTTCTCCTCTGCTGTCGTTCGGACGCGACCCGGTGGCAGGCCATCGGGCGGTGGTGCCGCTCCGGCCAGTCGTCGCCGCCGTCGGTGATCAGCCAGATCCAGCGGTCGGGGTCGGCGGGGGTGACGTGGGGCGCGTAGCCGTCGGTGACGACGATCACCGCGTCCGGCTCGTGCGGGAAGGGCTTCCCGGCGATCTCCAGCCGGCCTTCCGCGTAGTCGACGACGCATTGGAAGTCCGTGCCGCCGCCGCCCGCCACCCGCTCCCCGGGCACGAACGGCATCACGACGCCGTCGAAGGAGAGCCAGTGGCTCTCCACCCCGTCCGTCTGCCCGACCAGGGTGGTCAGCCACTCGACCACGGCGTCGGGCATCGACCCCGAGGTGTCGAACGCGACCAGCACGACCTTCGTTCGCTCCGGGCCGCGACGGGTGAGCATCGGCTCGTGGCCGAGCGCGAGGACGATCGCGCCGTGCTTCTTCGGGTAGACCAGCCGTTCGCTCTCGGTCAGCTTGGAGGCGAGCACGTCGGTCAGCCACCGCTGCCACCAGTCGACCCGGCGCGTACGGGGCGTGCTGCCGCGCAGCTTGTCGAGACCGAGGCGGCCCCAGAGCCTGCTGAACCGCTCGCCGCCGTCCGCGGTGCGGTCGGCGAGGCCGAGCAGTTCGTCGCGGGCCGACCGGCCGCCGCGCAGCGCGGACTGCATCACCTCGCGCAGCACGTCGTCGCCGACCTGCCCGACCGTCTCCGGGTCCAGCGGGACCTCGGTGCCGGCCGCGCCGCCGGCGAGGTGGACGCAGTAGCCGGACCGCGGGGTGTCGTGCGCCTTCATACGGCGCAGTTCGCCGTAGACCGTCAGGTCGGTGCGGATGAACTCGTCGTACGGCAGCGGGGCCAGCCCCTGCCCCCGCAGGTCGTCCCGGTACGCGCGGTACACCCCGTCCGGGTCGACGCCGACCGGCTCGGGCGGGCCGCCGCCTTCCGGGACCGCCTCCGGTAACGAGGTGCGGCCCAGCCGGCGCAGCGCGACGTGGTTGATCGCCACTTCGGCGGCGAGCGTGAACACCGGGTCGGAGCGCAGTTCCTCGTCCACGTACAGATGCCGGTGCATCAGGTGCCGCGCCTCGTGGAACAGCACGAACTTGACGCCCTCGAAGTCCAGCGAGGCGAAGAAGTACGGGTTGTAGAGGAGCGCGCAGCGGCCGTCGCCGGTGGCGGTGACGGCGGCGGTCGGGATCACGGTGGTGGCGAGGTGGCGGTGGCACTTCGTGTACAGCCACGAGGCCACGACGCTCTGCCCGGTTCCGAAGTCCAGCAGCGCGGCTTCCTTCCGGCGCCGCGCCTCCGCCACGACCTCGGGGCCGGCCGGCTCCTCCGCGGTCGCCGCGGTCGCCGCGGTCGCTGCGACCGGGAGCCGCCGCAGGTCGGGCGCGCCGTGCGTGCCCCGCCCTTCCCGCTGCACCAGTGGTCTCCCCTCGCCGCTCGCGGGCACGCTACAGGGCGCGGGGCGGGCGGCCCGCGGCGGGTTCAGAGCATGCCCGCACAAAGCGCGAAGCCGCGTTCCTCGAAGGCCCAGTAGCTGTCCGAGCCCGGTGGGCAGCTCTGCGGCTCCGCCAGCGGTTCGACGCCGGTGATCCGGTACATGCGGTTGTCGATCTCGGGGATCTCCGTCTTGCTGCAGCGCGTCACGGACAGCAGACTCGCAGCGCTGTCGGAGGGATTGTCGGGCGCGTAGAGGCCGGGGAAGCACTGCCCCGCCCGGAACTGCCGTGCGACGCAGACCGCGACGGCGGCGTCGCTGTAACTGCCGTCCCCGGGGTCGTAGTCGACGGAGAACTCGTCGCGGGCCTCGCTGCGCGGGCACACCGGGTCGGCGAAGGTCTCGCTCCAGCGCAGCGAGGTCACCTTCATGTACGCCTTGGCGGAACCGCAGGGCACGGGGTCCAGCTCCTCCACGCCCGACCACGGGTCCCACATGGCCAGGTTGCGGTCGGCGGGCTGGCTGATGCTGAGGCAGTCGCCCTTCTCCACCCCGGCGATCTCGTCCTTGGGCGGGGTGGGTGCCGGGGTCGGGGTGGGGGGCGGCGTCGGGTCCTGCGCGGCGGGCGTACCGGCGGCGGGGGACGCGGGCGGGGCGGAACCGCGGGCTTCGGGGGCGTCGCCGGGGAGCCGGTCGATGAGGAGGGCGACGATGACACCGAGGCAGAGCAGGACCGTGAACGCGGCGAGTCTGGCCGGTCCGCGGGAGGGCAGCAGCGGTGCGGTGGCGGCCCGTCTGCCGGTACGTACCGGGGCGGGCGCGGTCGTCGCGGCACCGGGCCCGCCGGGGCCCGGGCCGGGCTCGGGGGCATCGGCACGCAGGGGAAGGGTGCCGGTGCCCGTTACGGCGGCGGCAGGGGCGCCGGGCCCGCTCCCCCCGGCCGGTCCGGCCGACTCGGCCCGTTCGCCCGGCCCGGCCGGCTCGATCTGATCTGCCCGTTCGCCCTGCCCGCCCTGCCCGGCCGGCTCCGCCGGGCGGGCGTCCGCCAGGGCCGGGGCCGTCTCCGCCTCCGCCGCCGCGGCGGCGCCCGTGCGCTCGTACGCCGCGATCCTCTCCCGCCACTCCCCCGGCAGCAGCCCCGCGCCGCCGACCGCGCCGGGCGTGTCGGCGACGCGGGCGGTCAGGTCCCGTAGCAGCTCCCGCACCGCGGGCCTGTCGGCCGGCGCCAGCCGGAGGCAGGGGCGGATCAGGTCGTCCAACTGCGGTGGCAGCCCGGCGAGTTCGACGCGTGCCTCGGCCACCCTGACCAGCAGTTGCAGCGGCTCGCTCGCGGGGTACGGCGGGTGCCCGGTGGCGAGGTGGAAGAGCGTGGCGCCCAGCGCGTACACGTCGGAGGCCGCCGTGCTGGGCTCGCCGCGCGCCTGCTCGGGCGAGGTGAAGGCGATGGTGCCGAGCGTGACCTGCGTGCGGGTGAGGTCGGCGGCGTGCGCGATGCCGAAGTCGACGACCTTCGGTCCTGCCGGGGGCAGCAGCACGTTCGACGGCTTGACGTCCCGGTGGACGACGCCCACGGCGTGCAGCGCGAGCAGCGCCTCGGCCACGCCCGCGCCGACCCAGCCGACCGCCGCAGGGCCGGTCAGCAGCCCGCAGTCGCGGACCAGTTCGCCGAGCGAGGGGGCGGCGACGTACTCCGTCGCCATCCACGGCACGGCCGCCTCCGGGTCCGCGTCGATGACCGCGGCGGTGTGGGGGCCGCCGGCCCTGCGGGCGAGCGCGATCTCGCGGGCGAACCGCGCGCGCTCGGCCGCGCCCAGCGGCGCCGTCTCGGAGAGCAGGGTCTTCACCGCGACCGGCCGCCCGGCGGGCGAGCGGGCCAGGAACACCTCGCCCATGCCGCCGCGGCCCAGGAGCCGCAGCACCTCGTACGGGCCGAACCGGTCGCCGGGACCCGCGCCTTCGCCCGCGCTCACGCGATCACCTCCGTGCAGATGGCCCGGGTGCCGCTCTGCACCTTCCAGGCGTCGGTGCACACGCCGTCGTCGGCGGCGGACGCCGGATGGACGGCGGTCACGCGGGCCAGTTGCTCGAAGATCCGCGACGGGCTGCCGCCCGAGCAGTCGGTCTGGGACGCGAGGTTGGCGGCCCAGCGGCGCGAGGTGGAGACGGCGTAGCCCTCGTCGCGGTTGCCGCCGACGTACTCACGGACCGGGAAGCAGTCGCCGACCTGGAAGTTGCGGTCCAGGCAGAGCCCGGTGCCGTAGTCGAGCAGCGACCACTCCACGCTGTCCGGGCCTCCGGTGCAGTCGTCGGACGTGCCCTCGGACTTGCCCGTGACGAGGGTGGCGGCGCGGGGCGAGTCGCAGGGGACCTTGTCGGGGGTGGCCTTCTCCGGCTCGAAGCCGATGACGGCGTAGTGGACCGTCAGGCAGTCGCCCTTGCGCGCGGAGTCGATGAGCTTGGCGCTCGCCACGTCCTCCTTCGTTTCGAGCGCGGCGTACGGGTCCTCGGGCTCCCGGTCCGCCTCGTCCTTCCCGTCCGGGTCCGCCGCGTCGTCTGCGGGCGGGTCGCGGTCCGCGGCGCCGTCGGCTCCGGCACCGCCGTCCGCGGCCGTGGGCGGGAGCTTCCGGCCGTCGTCGTCGGCCAGGGCGACGAGCACGATCGAGGACACGGCGACGGCGACGACCGCGGCGGAGGCGACCAGCCACGTCAGCCGGCGGCGCCGGAGCGGGGGCCGCGCGGGGGCTGGTGCGGCCGGGGCGCCGCCGGGCGCCTCCGCCGTACGGGCCACGTCACCGGCGATCCGGGTCCGGTCCGTACCGCCGGACTCCGGGCCCGCGGACTCCGGGCCCGCGGACTGCGTACCGCCCGCTGCCGCACCCGGTGAGCCGCCGTCCTCGCCCGCTTCCCGCTCGCGGATCGCCGCCAGCCACTCCCCCGGCAGCCAGTCCCCGCCGCCCGCCGCACCCGGCCGCGCCGCCAGCCGGGAGCCGAACTCGGCGACGACCGCCGCCGCGTCCGGCCGCTCGGCGGCCTCCGCCCGCAGGCACGGCAGCACCGCCTCCGCCAGCTCGGGCGGCAGCCCGGTCAGGTCCTGCTCGGCCCTGGCCACGCGAGGCAGCAGCCGGAAGAAGTCCGCGGTGTCGGCGTACGGGGGGCGGCCGGTGACGAGGTAGAACACCGTGGCGCCCAGCGCGTACAGGTCGGCGGCCGGCGTGCTGGGCTCGCCGCGCGCCTGCTCCGGGGCGCTGAAGGCGACGCTGCCCAGGCTGACGGTCGTACGGGTGAGGTCGGCGGGGCGCGAGATGCCGAAGTCGATGAGGCGCGGACCCGCCACGGGCAGCAGCACGTTCGACGGCTTCAGGTCGCGGTGCACGATCCCCTCGGCGTGCAGCGCCGCCAGTGCCTCCGCCGTGCCGGCCGCGACCCACTGCGCGGCGTCGGCGGGCAGCGGGCCGCGGGTACGGACCAGTTCCGCCAGCGAAGGGGCGGGCACGTACTCCGTCGCCATCCACGGCACCGCCGCGTCCGGGTCCGCGTCGACGACGGCCGCCGTGTACGCCCCGCTCACCCGGCGGGCCAGGGCGACCTCGCGGGCGAACCGGCGCCGCGCGTCGTCGGTGACCGGGCCGCCGGAGTCCACCGTCTTGACCGCCACCGGGCGGCCGGCGGCGGAGCGCGCCAGATACACCTGCCCCATGCCTCCGGCGCCCAGCCGTCTGACGATCCGGTACGGCCCGACCTCGGCCGGCGCCGCCTGCGGCACGCCGACCGGTGGTTCCCCCGTCATCCCCGGCACTCCCCCCAAGTCGCCCCGGCGCACGGCCCGTTCGGCGCGCGCCGGGAGCAGGCTACCCGCGCGGGCGCGGGCGGCACCCGGTCCGTACCCCTCTCGGACGCAGGCATCCCGACCGGCGGTTGCGCGCCGCCCGCGCCCCCGCGCGGCGACCGCCCCACGGGCCCCGGGAGAGGCGGACCGCACCGGCGGCCACACGGCGAGGGCCGCCCCGCTCCCGGCGGGGCGGCCCTCCGGCCGTCAGTCGCAGAACTCGGCCTCCAGCACCGCGTTCTCCCCCTCCTGGGCACCCCAGTCGCCGTTCCGGTTCATGGTGAGCACGTGGCGCCCGTCGCGGGTCGCCGCCGCCCGGGACAGGGAGCCGGGCACCTGCCCGCCGTGGCCCCAGACCGTGACCCCGCAGGAGAGCCGGTCGGACCGGATGCCGAGGCCGTACGCGGCGGTGGTGGCGCCGCTCGCACCCGGCTCCTCCGACTCGATGGGCACGGTGGTGAGCATCTCGCCCAACTGCTCGCGGGGCAGCAGTTCACCGCTCAGCAGGGCCGCGTAGAAGCGGTTCAGATCGCCGGTGGCGGAGATGATCTGACCGGCGCTCCCGGCGACGGTGGGGTTGAACTCGGTGACGTCGTGGACCGGGGCGTTCGGGTCCTCCTCGTAGAGCTTGGAGTAGTGCCGGCCGTGGGGGCGCGGCACCGCGGCGGAGGAGCCGGGCACGGAGGTGGCCCGCAGCTCCAGCGGCTCCACGATCCACCGGTCGACCTGGGAGGCGTAGTCGTCGCCCGTCGCGCTCTCGATGACCATGCCGGCGAGGATGTAGTTGGTGTCGGAGTACTCCCAGCCGGTGCCCGGGGCGAAGAGCGGCGGGTGGGACAGGCCGATCTCGACCAGCTCTTCCGGGGTGGCACCGTCGTAGCGGTGTTCCAGGAAGGACTCGCCGGTGAACTTGGCGAGGAAGCCCTCGTCGCGGTTGTAGTTGAAGATCCCGCTGGTGTGGTTGAGCAGTTGGCGCACGGTGATCTTGCGGCCGTCGTTGCCGTTGCCGCGTACGACGCCGGGGAGCCAGCGCTCGACCGTGTCGTCCAGCGAGAGCACCCCCCGGGCGTCGAGTTGCAGCAGCACCGTGGCGGTGAACGTCTTGGTCAGGCTGCCCACCCGGAACCGGTCGCGGTCCCGCCGCGGCTCGCCCGTCGCCAGGTCCGCCACCCCGGCGCTCCCGTACCACCGCTGCCGCCCGTCGCGCACCGCGGCGAGCGCGCCCGGGGTGCCCTCCGCGACGATCGCGTCCAGCGCCGCCTGCGTGCCGTCGTGCGCGGCGGGTAACCCGGCGTCCCGCTGCCCGGCGTCCAGCGCGGCGGCGGGTGCGATACCGCCCGCGACCAGCGCCCCCACCGCGGCGAGCAGCGCCCAGCGACGCCCCGTCGCGCGTGTGCCCTCGGTCATGTCGATCCCCCTCAGTCACGTACGGCCCGCGGCGGTCGCCGCGCGCCGTTGACCGCAGTCAACAGGCGCCGCGAGCCGAAGGCGTCAGGGATCACCCCCACCCCGTCCCGGACGGCACCCTCAGCCACCCCGGACTTGCATACCCCCCAGGGGTAATGTTATATCTTCCTCGTATACCCCCAGGGGGTATCCACTCAGAGGAGGCGTACTGCCATGTCATCCGCCAACCCCCGCCGCTGGTGGGCACTGCTCGTGCTCGCCACCGCGCAGTTCATGGTCATCATGGACACCTCGATCATCGGCGTCGCGCTCCCCGAGATGCAGCGCGACCTGGGCTTCTCGCCCGGCGATCTGCAGTGGGTCTTCAACGCCTACGTCGTCGCCTTCGGCGGCCTGCTGCTCCTCGGCGGCCGACTCTCCGACCTCCTCGGCGCCCGGCGCGTGTTCGTCACCGGCTGGGGCGTGCTCATCGCCGGCTCCGTGGTGGCCGCGGCGGCGCAGAGCGCCGCGGTCGAGATCGCCGGGCGCGCCGTACAGGGCGTCGGCGGGGCGCTCATCGCGCCGTCCGCGATGACCCTGCTGATGATCCTCTTCAGCCACGACCCGCGTGAACTGGGCAAGGCGCTCGCCCTCTACGGTGCCGCCGCCCCGGCCGGCGGCACCGCCGGGGTATTCCTCGGCGGCGTGTTCACCGAGTGGCTGAGCTGGCCGTGGATCTTCATCATCTACGTGCCCATCGGCGTCGCCACCCTGCTCGCCACCGGCCTGCTGCCGTCCGTCCAGCCCCGCCGCGGCGGCGTGGACGTGCTCGGCGCCGGCGCCGTCACCGCCGGGCTCGCGCTCGCGGTCTTCGCCGTCGTCCGGGCCCCCGAGGTGGGCTGGGGCGCCGCCGGCACCCTTGTCCAACTGGCCGGCGCCGCGGCCCTGCTGGCGCTCTTCCTGGTGATCCAGCGCACCGCCCGCTCGCCGCTCATGCCGCTGGGCGTGTGGCGTACGCCGCGGCTGGCGTCCGCGAACCTGGCCATGGTGCTGCTCGGCGCCGCCTGGATCCCGATGTGGTACTTCCTCAACCTCTACCTCCAGCAGGTCCTCGGCTACGGGGCCTTCGCCTCCGGCGCCGCGCTGCTGCCCATGACCGGGCTGCTGATGGTCGTCATGACCCTGCTCTCCGCCCGGCTGCTCGGCCGGTTCGGGCCCAAGCCGCTGCTGGCCGGCGGGCTGCTGACGCTGGCGGCCGGACTGCTGTGGCTGTCGGCGGTCGAGCCCACCGGGTCGTTCGCGGCCGACGTCCTGCCGGCCTCGCTGGTCGCCGCGCTGGGCATGTCGCTGGCGTACATCCCGGGGCTGATGGCCGCGATGTCCGGCGTCCCGCAGGAGCAGGCCGGGCTGGCGTCCGGCATCGTCAACACCACGTACCAGGTGGGCTCCGCCCTCGGCCTCGCGGCGCTGACCGCGCTGGCCACCTCGCAAGGCGCCGACCGCCTCGGCGACCTGCCGGCGCTCACCGACGGGTTCAGCGCCGCGTTCACCGGCGCCGCCGCGGTGGCGGCGGCGGGTGCGCTGCTGACCGTGCTGTTCATGGGCCGCCGCGGCAGCCGCCCGGCGGCCGGTGGCGCCGGGGCCGGTGCGGACGCGGGTGCGGGTGCGGGTGCCGAGGAGGTACGCCTCTGACGGCGGCCGCCGCGCCGCACCACCGGGGTACGGGCCACGGTTCACCGCCGCACGGCGGGGCCGTGGCCCGTACCCCGCACGTGTGCTCGGGAGGAGTCCCGGGACCCGCGCAGTACAACTGAGCAGGCGGCGGCGGCCGGACGGACACGGACCGTACCGGCCGGCTCCCCTCCACCCGCAGCGGCGGGGGGACGGGCCGCGCCAGCCGCGCGCACGACCGGGCACCCGGCCCGGCCGCGCCCGACCGCGAGGAGGACCCGTGCCCACCGACTCACGAGTGTTCGCCGAAGGCAGCCGCGCCCTGCGCTACACGCTCGCCGGGATCGTGCTGCTCGCCCTCGTCTACGTCGCCGGCGTCTTCGCCTGGGGCGGGGCGGCCTGGTCCACCGCGCCCTTCCGCGGCGCGGCGGAGGCGCGCGAGCGCACCGTGGGCTCGGGCGAGTTCCGCATCTCCACGTACGAGGAGTTCTTCGACCTGTGCGCGGCGGTGCAGACGAAGGAGGACGAGATCGGCGCGCTCCGGGACGAGCTGGACACCAAGCCGTCCGAGTACCGCACCGATCAGATCACCACCTCCCTCACCGCGCTGCGCGCCGCCCGGTCCGAGCTGGTCAACGACTACAACGCCAAGTCCCGGCAGGAGCACCGCGCGGCGTTCAAGGACGCCGGGCTGCCCGCCGAGCTGAGCACCGACGCGAAGGAGACCTCGTGCGCCGCCTGACCCGTGTCCTCACCGCCCTCGCCGCGACCGCAGCCCTCGCGTTCACCGCCGCGGCCTGCACGGACGACTCCTCGCAGGCCCAGGAGTCGCGGACCAAGCAGTCCGGCTACGACCGGCTGGTCCAGCGCCAGCCGGCGGACGCGATGCGGTACTCGCCGACGCGGGAGACCATCAACAAGTGGGTCGACAACTGGGAGAAGCCCGGCAAGCTGTCGTACGTCTACCTGCAGAACGCCAACGGCGAGTACGGCTACTTCGTCCTCGAAGGGCTGCCGGTCTCGTACTGCGCCATGCTCACCCCGCCGGAGGACGTCGACTCGTCCAACAGCGGCATGGTGACGAAGACGGCGCCCGGCATGGACGGCGTCTACTACTCGGGCGGCCAGTGCAGCGCGTACTACGGCTTCGACGCCACCACCGGCGCGTACATGGAGTTCACCATCGGCAGCAACCAGAGCTTCTTCCTCTACGACAAGCCGATGACGCTGCCGGAGTTCCGCGACGCGACGCCGCTCGGCGAGACCCGCATCGAGGGCGGAAAGGTCGCGCGCTAGGGCCGGCCGGCACTCGACGGGGCGTGCCCGCCGGGGCAGCATGTGCGGTGCGGCCGGCGGCCGGAACCCGGACGGCGGGGAGGGAACGGCGCATGAGCCAGGACGGGTTGCCGCGGACGTACCGGATCAGCGCGGCCCAGGCCGGGGCGATGATCACGGCGGTGGCCCTCGCGTCGGTGGCCGGCGTGATTCCCTTGCTGCTCGTCGAGGACGTCCCCCGGCAGGTCCGCGTGGCCGCCGGCGGGGCCGTCCTGCTGCTCGTGGTCTTCCTCGTGCGGGGCGCCCTGCGCTGCGCGACCACCGCCGACGAGGAGGGGATCAAGGTCCGCGGGGTCGTCCGGCAGCGCGCCCTGGCCTGGGCGCAGATCCAGGACCTGCGGATCGAGCCCAACCCCGGCGCCGGCACCCAGAGTCACGCGCCGGAGATACTCACCTGCGCGTACGGGCCGGACGGCAGCCGGCTGCAACTGCCGTACCTCGACGACCGCCACGTCGACGTCGACCGCGAGTTCCACGCGCTGTGCGCGGACTGGGAGCGGCTGCGCGGCGAGGACTGGACGCCGGACCCGGCCGCCGCCGACCGGATCGACCGGCTGGCCGCCCGGCGCTCGGCGATGGTGGTGGCCTTCGCCTGGACGTTCGTGTCGTTCTTCCCGCTGGTCGTGCTGATGCTCCTGCCGCTCTTCGTGAGCCTGCCGGACCTCCTGGAGACGGTCCTCGCGCCGTACACCGTCATGGGCGCCGGGCTGCCGCTGGTGTTCGCGGTGACCGCGGCGCTGTCGTACCGCCGGCAGCTCCGCGCGCTCAACGAGGCGCGCTGACCCGGCCGTTCGCGCCCCTCCCCGCCCCGGTGCGCCACCCTGACGAGTGAACCCCGGACTCCCCACCTCACGCAGGGTCTACGGTACAACCACGTAGAGCTACATATGCTAATCATCCGGTGAGGAGTCCCATGACATCGCCCTGCGACCCCAGGTACGCGTCCGCCGGCGATGTGGGCGCCGCCCTCATGCTCATCGACTCCCAGCTCAAGGGCATCCGCGACGGCAGGACCGGGACGGACGCCGAGCAGCGGGCGCTCGTCGGCCAGCTCACCGGCGCCATGGGCCCGCAGGGCGTCGACGACGTGCTGGACGGCACGTGCACGCTCATCTTCATGTTCATGAAGTGGCTGCGGATGGCCCACGAGGCGCAGCACAAGGACGTCGTGGAGTACGTGGTGCCCAACCTCGTGGCGTCGCTGCGCATGATGCCCGCGAGCATCCGCGCCGAGACGATCCCGACCATGGCGGGGCTGCTCGTCGCCGCGGGCACGGGGCTCAGCCCCAGCCTGTGGCGGCGGCAGTTCGGCGACTGGTCGCGGGACGAGATGAACCCCCTGGAGGCGACCGCCCTGCTGCTCGCCGAGTACATCAACCGCCTCACCGACGACCCCGACTTCGCCACCCGCATGATCAGCGAGACCTTCGCGGACACCGACGACCGCTGACCGCCTGCCGCCTCAGCCCAACTCGCCGCGGCGGCGGGTCAGATAGGCGGTCTCGGCGGTGTTGCCCGCCAGCTCGATCGCCCGGTCGTACGCCGCCCGCGCCGCGCCGCCGCGGCCCAGCAGGTCGGCGCGGGTGGCGTGGAAGGCGTGGTAGCCGGCGAGGCCGTCCGCGAGCCCGTCGACGGCGGCCAGCGCCACGTCGGGTCCGTCGATCTCGGCGACCGCGACGGCCCGGTTGAGTGCGACGACCGGCGAGGGATCGATCCGTACGAGCTGGTCGTACAGGGCGACGACCTGCGACCAGTCGGTGTCGGATCTCCGGCCGGAACGAGCTCGGTCCCGTTCCTCCGCTCAGTGCCGCGCCGCTGACCGTCCGGCCGCACCGGCGTGGTGTCGTGGCGGGCGGGACGGCCACCAGGTCTTCTCGCCGAGGAGGGTGACCGCGGCCGGGATCAGCAGGGAGCGTACGAGGAAGGTGTCGATCAGGACGCCGATCGCCACCGCGATGCCGACCTCCGCGACCGTCACGTCCGGGATCTGGCCCAGGGCGGCGAACGTGCCGGCCAGCACCAGGCCCGCGGCGGTGATGACGCCGCCGGTGGCCGTGAGGCCGCGGTGGACGGCCTCGCGGGTGGGGGCGTGGCGGCGTTCCTCGCGGACGCGCTCCATCAGGAAGATCGTGTAGTCGACGCCCAGCGCGACGAGGAACACGAAGATGTAGACGAAGAGGTCCGCGGCCACGCCGCCGAAGCCCATCACGTGGTCGAAGACCAGCGTCGCCAGCCCCAGTGAGGCGGCGAACGACAGGACGTTCGCGGCCATCAGCACCAGCGGGGCGACCAGGGAGCGCAGCAGCAGGGTGAGGATGGCGGCGACGGCGAGCAGCACGAGCGGGACGATGCGCCGGGTGTCGTCGAGCGCCGCACTGCGGTAGTCGAGCTGGACGGCGGGGGTGCCGCCGACGAGGGCGCCGTCGGTGACGCGGGCGAGGTCGAGGCGGAGTTGGCGGATGGTGTCGCGGGCGGCGTCGCCGTACGGGTCGGCGTCCAGCTCCACGCGCACGGTGGGCCGTCCGGCGACCGGGTCGCCGGGTTCCGCGGCGGCGACCCCGGGCAGGGCCGCGGCGGTGCGTTCGGCGGCGCGGAGGGTGCGCGGCGCGGCGTCGGCGGGCAGGACGACGGTCAGGGGTGCGGAGACCCCGTCGGGGAAGTGGCCGGTGAGCACCCGCTGCCCGGCGGCGGACTCGGCGGACGGCGGCACCTTGTCCAGCGGGTCGGCGGAGGTGTGCAGCCCGGTCAGCCCGACCGCGCCTGCGGCCAGGGCCAGGGTGGTCAGGACCGCGTAGCGCAGCGGCCGCCGGACGACGCGGCTGCCGAGCGCGCTCCACATGCGGTGGCTGTCCGCGCCGCGCGGCTTCCCGGGGTACGGGCTGCGCGGCCACAGCAGCCAGCGGCCCGCGCACACCAGCAGCGCCGGCAGCAGCGTGAGCATGGCGAGCAGCGCGACCGCGATGCCGGACGCGGCCACCGGGCCGAGGCCGCGCAGCCCGGCGAGGTCGGCGACCAGCAGGCACAGCAGTCCCGCGACGACGGTGCCCGCGCTGGCGACGATCGCGGGGGTGGTGCGGCGCAGCGCCTCGGCCATGGCCTCGTGCCGGTCGGGGTGGCGGGCGAGTTCCTCGCGGTAGCGGGCCAGGAGCAGCAGCGCGTAGTCGGTGGCGGCGCCGAAGACCAGGACGATGAGGATGGCGGACGACAGGTCCGTGACCGACAGCCCGGCCCTGGCGAGCCCGTACGCCGCGCCGCGCGCGGTCAGCACGGCGGCCAGCGCGGCGAGCAGCGGTACGAGCCACAGCACCGGGCTGCGGTACGTGAGCAGCAGCAGGACCGCCACGATCACCATGGAGGTGAGCATGAGCGCCGCGTCCACGTCGCCGCCGCTGTTGTCGACGCCGAGGGCGGCCTCGCCGGCGACCTGGACGCGCAGGCCGGAGTCCCCGATGCCGTCGAGCGCGGTCCGCAGCGCGGCCACGCCGTTCTCCAGCCGCTCGTCGTCGGCGTGTTCGGGCTGGATGCGTACGGGGACGAGGGCGGCCCGGCCGTCGTCGGAGAGCACCGGTGCGCCGGGCTGTCCGACGCCCGGGGCGTCGACGGCGGCCAGCGCCGTGCGGCCGGCGGTGACGGCCGCGCGGTCGGCGTCGGTGAGCGGTCCCCGCTCCCGGCTGAAGACGACGAGGGCGGTCTCGGCCCGCGGGTGGTCCGCGTCGGGTTCCGTCAACTCGGCGACGACGCTGGACTCGTAGCCGCTGGGCAGGTACGCGGCGGCGTCGTCGCGCTGGACGTCGCCGAGCCCGGCGGCCAGGACGGTGCCGGCGGCGGCCAGCCCCAGCCACACCAGCACCACGAGCCACTTCGTCCGCCGCAGCGTCCGGCCCAGGCGGGTGGGACCGGGGTGCGGCCCGGGAGGCGGCCCGGGAGGCGGCCCGGGGGTCGGTCCGGGGTGCGTACCCGGGGGCGGGGCGGGGTCGTTGGGGATCTTCGCGTTCGCTGCCATGAGGCCATTGAGCGCGAGGCGGGCCCGCGCGGGCATCGCCGCCGCGAGCCCATCGCCCCGCGCCCTTCTCACTCTCAGGGACCAGTCGCCGCCGCCGCGGATCGCTCCCGCGGACGGCGCCGGCCCGCCTTCCGTCCCCGTACGCTCGGCACGATGACCGCGACGCCCGACACCCCCGCCCTGCTCACCGCCGCCCGCCCCGGGTCCGTGGCGGCGCTGGAGATCGCCGTGGTGGCGGCGGCGCTGGCGCCGGCGTTCCTCGACCAGGCCACCACCGACAGCTCCGCCGCCGGCTGGCTCGCCCTCGCCGGCTACGGCCTCGCCGCCGCCCTCGGCCTCGCCGTACGCAGGCGCCGCCCGCTGGCGGCGCTGGCCGCCGTGCTGGTCGCGCTGGTCGTCGCCGAAGTGGCCTGCGCGTGGGCCGAGGTGGGCCTGACCCCGCTGGCCGTCCTGCCGCTGGCGTTCGCGCTCTACGCGGCCGGGGCCCACGCGCCGCCGCGGCACTCCGCGCTCGCCCTGGGCGGCGGCGCGGCGCTCGTCGCCCTCGCCGTGGTGGTCAACCACGCCACGGCGGCCGACGACTGGCGCGGCGGCTCCGACGTGCTGGCCGTGCTCGCCCCGCTGCCCGCCGCCTGGGCGCTGGGGCTCGCCGCGCGGGCCCGTCGCGAGGAACTGGCCGCCGCCGAGCGGCGCGCGGCGGACGCCCAGCGCGAGCAGGCGCTGCTCGCGGAGCGGGCGGCGGCGGCCGAACGGGTGCGGATCGCCCGCGACATGCACGACGTCGCGGCGCACTCCCTCACGCTGCTGGTGCTGCACGCCGAGACGCTGCGGGCACGCTCCGGCGAACTGCCGGACTGGGCGCGCGAGGGCATCGACGCCGTCGCGAGCGCGGGCCGGCAGGCGACCACGGAGATGCGCGACATGCTGGGCGTCCTGCGCGACCAGACCGGCGAGGCGGCTCCGCGCAGCCCCGCGCCCCGGCTGGCCGACGTGCCGCGGCTGGTCGCGGCCGCGGAGCGGGCGGGCGGCCGGGTGCGCCTGGAGATCGGCGAGCCGGCCGCCGCGCTGCCGCGTCCCGTGCAGCTCGCGGCGTACCGGCTGATCCAGGAGTCGCTGACCAACGCCCGCCGCCACGCTCCCGGGGGAGAGGTCGAGATCCGGGTCGGCGCCGACGCGCGCGGCACCCGGATACGCGTCGACTGCGGCCCGCCGCCGCCCGGCCACGCCCCCTCCCCCGGCAGCGGCGTCGGGCTCACCGGGCTGCGCGAGCGCATCGCGGCCCTCGGCGGCGACCTCACCGCGGGCCCGGCACCGGACGGCCGCTTCGCCGTCACGGCCACGATCCCGGCGGCGGTCCCGGCCACGATCCCGGCGGCAGTCCCGGCGCCGGTCCCGGCGGATTCCTCGGCGGCACCCTCGGCGGGCTCCCCGCCGGCGTCCCCGAAGGGAGGGTCCGTCGGTGCCGAACGCTGACCCCGGGGCCGCCGCCGTCCGCGTCGTCATCGCCGACGACGAGCGCGTCGTACGCGACGGGCTGCGCCTGATGCTCGAAGCCCGCCCCGGCTTCGCCGTCGTCGGCACCGCGGGCGACGGCGACCACGCCCTGCGGCTGGCCCGCGACCTCGCGCCTGACGTCCTCATGCTCGACGTGCGCATGCCGGGCCACGACGGGCTGTGGGCGCTGGCCCGGCTCGCGGAGGGCGGGCTTCTGGACCGTACGAGGGTGCTGATGCTCACGACCTTCGACATGGACGAGTACGTGGACGAGGCCCTCACCGGCGGCGCGAGCGGCTTCCTGCTCAAGAGCGCGTCGTACGAACAGATCACCGCCGCCGTCGAGGCCACGGCCGCGGGCGACGGCGCGCTCAGCCCCAGCGTCGCCCGCCGACTCATCCAGGACTACGCCGCCGGCCGCCGCACCCGCCGCACGGGCCTGGACCGCGTCGCCGGCCTCACCCCGCGCGAGCACGACGTACTCACCCTGATCGGCGAGGGGTTGAGCAACGCGGAGATCGCGGCCCGCCTCGTCGTCTCGGAGCACACGGTGAAGAGCCACGTCAGCCGACTCCTGGCCAAGACCGGCTGCCGCGACCGCGCCCAGGCCGCCCTCCTCGCCCGCCGCATCGGCTGACGCGGCCCGGGCCGGCGGTCGCCCGCCGCCGTTCAGTCCGCTCAGTCCGCGCGGCGGAAGCGGTACACCGCGTCGCCGGGGGCGCCGGCCGGGGTGGCCCGGAGGGTGTCGCCGTCGACCCGGACGTCCAGGCTCACCGGCACGTCGACCGTGACGCACGAGCCGGAGCCGGCGAAGGCGATCCGGAAGCGGCCGTCGCCCGTGGCCTCCACGTTCGCGCCGCCGCACAGGCTCGAAGGCGGCGTACCGAGCGTGGCCTCGCCGCCGTCGACGCTGATCGTCGCGCCGTCCGCGAAGTGCGCGAAGCCCCCGGGCTGCGCGCCGTCGGCCGCCCACTCACCGGTGACGGGGTCGAGTTCACCGGACCCGGAGCACCCGGCCAGCAGAGCGATCGGAACGGCACAGCCCGCAAGCGTCCGGCGCATCGGAAACCCCCCACAAGGTCGCGGTCAGCCTACGCGGGGTCATCGCTCCCGCGGCACGCGGATCAGCGTCTGCTGGCCGTTGGCGACGAGCTTGCGTACGCCGTCCGCACGGTGCCCGAAGACCTCCAGACCGCACACCGTCAGGGTGCGCCCGGACTTCAGCACCGTCCCCACCGCCTCCAGGTGTGCGCCCACCGCGGGCGCCAGGAGGTTGATCTTGTACTCGACGGTGAGGACGTCGGCGTCCTCGGGGAAGAGCGTGTACCCGGCGTACCCGCCCGCGCTGTCCGCGATCGCGCTCGTGGCACCCGCGTGGAAGTAGCCGTGCTGCTGGGTGACTTCGGGCCGCGCGGGCAGCACGATGTGCACGCGGCCCGGCGCGATCAGGGAGATCCGCGCCCCGAGATGGCGCATCAGGCCCTGCCGGCCGAAGCTCTCCCGCACCCGCTTCCGCACCGCCGGGCTCGCTTCCCCTGACTGCGACTCGTCCTCCACGGATCTCCTCCCGAAGCGGCGCGGCCCGGGCCGCCGGCGTGGCGCCGACGGCCCCCGAGTGGTGCGCAGCGTATCGACGCCGCCCCTTGTCAGATGCCATTCCCACGTGAGAATCCACAGAGACGATTTCCTCACAGACCGCAGGAGCGCCGTATGACCTCTTCGCACCGTCTGTCCCGCCGCCACCTCCTCGGCGCCTCCGCCGCCGTCGGCGCCGCCTCGATCCTCGGGCTGCCGGCCGCCGCCCGGGCCGCCGGAACGGCCGCCGCCCCCGGCGTGGTACCCATCGACTGGGCCCGGCTCGGTTCGTACGGCGCCGACGACGCCGCCGGACGGCGGGTCAGGGCGATCCTGGCGGGCAGCGCGCGCTATCTCATCGGCCCCTGGTACGCCGGGACCTACCGTTCGTACCTCCCCGACGGCTACATCGACCTCCGCGGCACCGACGAGCGCGCCATCCGGCTGCCCGCCATGGCCGCCGTCGCCGCCACCACCGCCCTGGTCACGGGCGTCTACGACCCGCGCACCCTCTCCGCCGCCAACGCCACCATCCGCACCCGCAACCTCATCCGCACCATCGCGGCCCGGCACCTGGCCAACAACACCAATCCCGCCACCCGTTGGGGCAACGTCTGGCAGAGCGCCCTGTGGGCGTACTACACCGCCCTCGCCGGCTGGCTCTTCTGGGACGAGCTGGACGACAGGGAGCGCGGCCACCTCGCCGCGATGACGGCCTGGGAGGCGGACCGGCTCACCACCGGCAACGACGTCCACCTCATCGGCACCTCCGGCGAACAGCTCTACGAGAAGCGCCGCGACGGCACCGCCGTCACCCCCGGCGACAGCAAGGCGGAGGAGGACAACTGGAGCGCCGCCGTCCTCTCCCTGGCCGAGGCGATGATGCCCGACGACCCGCGCGCCCCCGTCTGGGCCCGGCGCAACATCGAACTCCTGCTGGCCGCCGCCGCCTGCCCCGCGGACCTCACCGGGGGCGAGACGATCAACGGCATCGACCTGTCCACCTGGCTGCAGGGCACGAACATCGCCGACGACGGCACCCTGGACAACCACCACATCCTGCACCCGCTCTACATGGTCGCGTTCGACCAGAGCCTCTACGAGGGCTTCGTCTACGGCCTCGCGGGGCGCGCCGCACCGCGCGCCGCCCTGCACAACATCACCCGCGTCTACTCCGCCCTCGTCGACCTGCCCTTCCGGGCCCCGGACGGCACCATGAAGACCATCTACCAGCCGCGCAGCGGTGAGATCTACTACCCCGAGGGCAACGACTGGGGCACCCACTTCCCCTTCTACTTCGGCAACTTCGACCTGCTGGTCTCCCTCACCGCCCAGGACACCGGCATCGACCCGGCCGCCGCCTCCTGGGAGCGCCGCCACAACGAGGAGCAACTCGCCATGATGGCGCGCTTCGACGACGGCCGCACGTACGGGCCGTCCGGCGAGAACACGTACTACGGCCGCGAACACCGCATCGGCGCGATGGCGGGCCAGGCGTTCCTGACCCTCCATCTGGCCCGGAAGGACAAGCTGCGCTTCGCGTAGCCCGGGCGCTGCGGGGGCTCGACCGGGCCCCCGCAGACTGATACATCGGAGCTATCACCTACAACTGGCCGCCTTCTACCCCTGCGCAGCGCATTGACATCCGATGTATCCATTCCTACCTTCCGGGTCATCCGATGAATTGGAGCTGCGATGCGCACCCCTCGCCCCCGCACCACGCGGAGAGTCACCGCACTGCCCCTGCTCGTCGCCGCCGCGGTCGCCGCCGCGGCGCTGCCCGCCGGTGCCGCGGGCACCGGCGGCGCGGCCGGCGCCACCGACACCGCCGCGGCGCCGCGGCCCATGAGCGGGCCCGGGACCGATCACGCCGTGGACGATCCCTTCACATCCGAGCGGACGAGCTGGTTCCGGCAGGACCGGTTCGGGATGTTCATCCACTTCGGCGCGTACTCCAACCTGGAGGGCGAGTACACCCGCCCCGACGGCACCGTCTGCCGCGACGCCGAGTGGATCAAGCGGCAGTGCAACATCCCGAACGAGGAGTACGAGAAGCAGGCCGCGACCTTCAACCCCGCCGACTTCGACGCCGAGGCCGTGGTCGGGGCGGCGAAGGACGCGGGCATGCGGTACATCGTCATCACGTCGAAGCACCACGACGGCTACGCGATGTGGCCGACGAAGGTCAACTCGTGGAACCTCCGCGACCACTCGGCGTTCGACAAGCGCCGCGACATCATGGCCGAGCTGAAGAAGGCCGCGAAGAAGGCCGGCATCAAGCTCGGCTTCTACTACTCGATCTGGGACTGGCACGACCCGGACTTCGCCGACCCGGCGACCTTCCCGCAGTACGAGAAGCGGATGTACGCCCAGCTCAAGGAGCTGGTCGAGACATACGACCCGGCGCTGCTGTGGTTCGACGGCGAGTGGGCGACTGACCGGCCGCACAACCCCTGGACCGCGCAGGACGGCGAGCGGCTGGAGACGTACCTCCGCGGGCTCGACCCCGACCTCGTCGTCAACAACCGGGTCGGCAAGCGCCGGGTGACCGACGGCGACTACGGCACCCCGGAGCAGGAGATCCCCGGCGCGCCGGTCGACGGGCAGCTCTGGGAGTCCTGCATGACCCTCAACGGCCACTGGGGGTACGCCCGTTACGACGAGAACTGGAAGTCCAGCGCCTCGCTCGTACGCAACCTGCTCTCCACCGCCTCCCGCAGCGGCAACTACCTCCTCAACGTCGGCCCCGACGCCCGCGGCCGCGTCCCCGGGCCCTCCGTCCAGCGGCTCGGCCAGATGGGCGACTGGCTGCGCACCGCGGGCCAGGGCGACGCCGTCTACGGCGCCGGGTTCGGCGGGCTGGTCGAGCAGCCCGACTGGGGCTACGTCAGCCGCAAGGGCGGCAAGCTCTACGCGGCCGTCACCAAGTGGCCCGCCGCCGGCGGCTCCCTGCACCTCAAGGCCCGTACGGACATCGACGTGACCGGTGCCCGGGTGCTCGGCTCCGACCAGCAGGTCACCGTCACCGAGGCCGGCGACGGCTACGACCTCACCCCCGCAGGCAGCGCCACCAACGAGGCCGCCACCGTCATCGAGCTGACCGTCGACCCCGGCCCGACGGCCGCACCGGGCCGCGGCACCGGCCTGAAGCAGGAGGTCTACGACAACCCCGCGCTGACCGGCACGCCGAAGGTCACCCGCACGGACGCGGACATCAACCACTCCTGGAAGTACACCGGTTCACCGGCGAAGAACATCCCGGCCGACGGCTTCGGCGTCCGCTGGACGGGCAGCGTCGAACCGCGCCGCTCCGAGACGTACACCCTGACCACGGTCTCGGACGACAACGTGCGCGTCTGGCTGGACGGCAAGCTGGTCATCGACAACTGGACGCCGCACGGCACCGCCGTCGACAAGGCCCAGGTCGACCTGGCGGCGGGCACCCGCCACTCCCTCAAGGTCGAGTACGCGGAGCAGACGGGCGACGCCCACATGAAGCTCCTCTGGTCCAGCCCGGGCCAGGACCAGCAGATCATCCCGCAGCGGCAGCTCTACCCGAACTGACCGCCACCCCCAGGGAAACACCCCGAGGGACGCCCCACCGTCACCACCGGCGGGGCGTCCTTGCGGTCACGTCCCCGCCAGGTCGAGGGCGATGTCGGTGATCATGTCCTCCTGGCCGCCGACCATCCCCCTGCGGCCCACCTCCACCAGGATCGTGCGGGTGTCCAGGCCGTAGCGGGCCGCCGCCGACTCCGCGTGGCGGAGGAAGCTGGAGTAGACGCCCGCGTAGCCCAGGGTCAGGGTCTCGCGGTCGACGCGGACCTCGCGGTCCTGGAGCGGGCGGACCATGTCGTCGGCGGCGTCCATCAGGGGGAACAGGTCACAGCCGTGCTGCCAGCCCATCAGGTCCGCGACCGCGACGAACGCCTCCAGCGGGCAGTTGCCCGCGCCCGCGCCCTGGCCGGCCAGCGAGGCGTCGACGCGGACGGCGCCGCTCTCGACGGCGACGACGGTGTTGGCCACGCCGAGGGCCAGGTTGTGGTGGGCGTGGATGCCGAGTTCCGTGGCGGGGTCGAGGGCGTCGCGGTACGCGCGGAAGCGGGCGCGGACGCCGTCCATCGTCAGCCGGCCGCCGGAGTCGGTGACGTAGACGCAGTGGGCGCCGTAGGACTCCATCAGCCTGGCCTGGCGGGCGAGTTCGGCCGGTTGGGCCATGTGGGACATCATCAGGAAGCCGGCCACGTCCATGCCCAGGTCGCGGGCCGCCGAGATGTGCTGGGCGGAGATGTCCGCCTCGGTGCAGTGGGTGGCGACGCGCACCGAGCGGATGCCGAGGCGGTGCGCGAGCTTCAGATCGGCCAGGGTGCCGATGCCGGGCAGCAGCAGGGTGGTGGGGACGGCGGTGCGGGCGGCGTCGGTGACGGCCTCGATCCACTCCCAGTCGGTGTGGGCGCCGATGCCGTACGTGATGCTGGAGCCGGACAGGCCGTCGCCGTGGGCGATCTCGATCGCGCCGACGCCCGCGGCGTCCAGCGCGGCGGCGATGGTACGGGCCTGCTCGACGGTGTAGCGGTGGCGCAGGGCGTGCATGCCGTCCCGCAGGGTCACGTCCTGGACGTACAGCGGGGCGGCGGCGGGGGTGTCGGTCACGGGGTGCTCACCTTCGCGGTTCGGTCGGCGGCCATCCGCTCCGCGGTGCGCAGCGCGGCGGAGGTCATGATGTCGAGGTTCCCCGCGTACGACGGCAGGTAGTGGGCGGCGCCCTCGACCTCCAGGAAGACCGAGACCCGCAGGGCGCCGCCGGGCTCCGGCGCGAGGGCGCCGAGCGGGTCGCCGGCGGCGACGCGGTCGAACTGGACGCGCTGCTTGAGCCGGTAGCCGGGCACGTACGCCTGCACGGAGGCGACCATCTCGGCCACGGAGTCCGCGACGGCCTCCTCGTCGCAGGGGCCGACGAGGCAGTACACGGTGTCGCGCATGATCAGCGGGGGGTCCGCCGGGTTCAGCACGATGATCGCCTTGCCCCTGGCCGCGCCCCCGACCTGCGCCAGCGCGGCGGCGGTGGTCTCGGTGAACTCGTCGATGTTGGCGCGGGTGCCGGGACCGGCGGAGCGGGAGGCGATGGAGGCGACGATCTCCGCGTAGTGCACCGGGGTGACCCGGCTGACGGCGGCGACGACCGGGACGGTGGCCTGGCCGCCGCAGGTGACCATGTTGACGTTGGGGGCGTCCAGATGGGCGTCGAGGTTCACCGGCGGTACGACGTACGGACCGAGGGCGGCGGGCGTCAGGTCGATCACCCGGCGGCCCGCGGCCCGCAGCACCTCGTCGTGCCTGCGGTGAGCGCCCGCGGAGGTGGCGTCGAAGACGACCGCCACGTCCGCGAACTCGTCCAGCTCCAGCAGGCCGTCCACCCCGCCGTGCGTGGTGGCCACGCCGAGGCGGCGGGCGCGGGCCAGGCCGTCGGAGGCGGGGTCGATGCCCGCCATGGCGGCCATCTCCAGGCTGCCGGAGAGCCGCAGCACCTTGATCATGAGGTCCGTGCCGATGTTGCCGGAGCCGATGACGGCGACCCTCGTACGGCCGGAGGTACCACTGGAGGCACCGCTGGAGGTACCGCTGGGGGTACCGCGGGACGTACCCCCGGATGTCCCGTCGCTCATCGCGCCTCTCCCTTCCCGAAGGTGACCCGGACCGAACCCAGTCCGGTGATACGGGCCTCGAACTCGTCGCCCGGCGCCGCCGGCACCATCGGCCCGAGCGCGCCGGTCAGCACCACGTCGCCCGCGCGCAGCGGGTCGCCGGCGGCGGCGAGCGTGGAGGCCAGCCAGACCGCCGCGTTCAGCGGCCCGCCGAGGCAGTCGGTGCCGCGGCCGGCGGAGGTCTGCTCGCCGTCGCGGGTGAGCACCATCTCCACCGCCCGCAGGTCGACGCCGGTCAGCGGGACCGGCGTGCCGCCGAGCACGAACAGCCCGCTGGAGGCGTTGTCGGCCACGGTGTCGGCGTACGTGATGTCCCAGCCGGCGATCCGGCTGTCGACGATCTCCAGCGCGGGCAGCGCGAAGTCCACCGCACGCAGCACGTCGGCGACGGTGCTCTGCGCGTGCGGCAGCCCGGCGCCCAGGACGAGCGCGACCTCCGCCTCCACCTTGGGCTGCAGCAGCCTGCCGGCGGGTACGGTGCCGCCGTCCGGGACCGCCATGTCGGACAGCAGCGCGCCGAAGTCGGGCCGGTCGACGCCCAGTTGCCGCTGCACGGCGGGCGACGTCAGGCCGATCTTGCGGCCGACGACGCGGCGCCCGCCGCCGAGCAGCCGCTCGGTGTTCAGCCGCTGCACGGCGTACGCCGCGGCCGTGTCATCGGCGTCGATCAGGCCGCGTACGGGCGGGCAGGGGACGCCGGTTCTGGCGGCGGCGGCGAGCGCGTCGGCGGCCGCGGCCACCGCGTCGGACGGCGGGGCGGCGCCTGTGGCCCGGGAGGGAGCAGGCATGCGGGCACTCCTGACGTGAGAGAACGGACGGTGCAAGAAGGGGGAAGAGGGGAAGGGGCGAAGGGAGGGGTTGTCTCAGGCGGGCGCCACGGCCATCACCACGGCCTTCGGCTCGGTGAAGAACTCCCTGCTGAAGTTCCCCCCTTCGCGCCCGACCCCGGAGTCCCCGACCCCGCCGAACGGCGCGCGCAGGTCGCGGATGAAGAAGCAGTTGGCCCAGACCGTGCCCGCCTTCAGCGCCGCGGCCACGCGGTGCGCCCGGGACAGGTTCTCGGTGAAGACCATCGCGTTCAGCCCGTACGGGCTGTCGTTGGCGGCGGCCACCGCCTCCGCCTCGGTGTCGAAGGGGGTGACGACGACGACCGGGCCGAAGACCTCCTCGCGGTGGATCCGCGCCTCCGGCGGTGCGCCGGTGACGACGGTCGGGCGGACGGTCCAGCCGTCGCCGCGGCCGCCGGTGACGATGGTGCCGCCGTCTGCGGGCACGCCGTCGAGGTAGGAGGTGACCTTGGCGTGGTGTTCGGCCGAGGCGAGCGGCCCGAGCTGGGTGGCCGGGTCCTTCGGGTCGCCGGTGACCAGCGCCTCGGCGGCAGCGGTGAAGCGGGCCAGGAACTCGTCGTGGACCTCGCGCTGGACGTACAGCCGGCTGCCGGCGAGGCAGACCTGACCGGCGTTGCTGAAGATCGCCTTGATCGACCAGGAGACGGCGGAGTCCAGGTCGGCGTCGGCGAAGACCACGTTGGCGCCCTTGCCGCCGAGTTCGAGGCTGACGGGGGTGAGGTTCGCCGCGGCGGCGCGGGCGATGGCGCGGCCGGTGCCGGACTCGCCGGTGAAGGTGATGCGGTCCACGCGCGGGTCGGTGGTCAGCGCCTCGCCCGCGGCGGCAGGGCCGTAGCCGTGCACGACGTTGAGGACGCCGGGCGGCATGCCCGCCTGGAGCGCGAGCCTGGCGAGCAGCGTCGCGGAGGCCGGGGTGTCCTCGGCGGGCTTGAGCACGACGGTGTTGCCCCAGGCCAGCGCGGGCGCGACCTTCCAGGTCTCCAGCATCAGCGGGAAGTTCCACGGCGCGATCGCCGCCACCACCCCGGCCGGCTCGAACCGGCTGTACGCGTGGTGCCCGCTGTCCATCGGCAGCGCGTCGCCGGCCGAGAGCCGGGCGTGGTCGGCGAAGAAGCGGAAGTTCAGGGCCGAGCGGGGGACGTCCTTGGCGGTGCTGTCCGCGATCGGCTTGCCCATGTCGGTGGTGTCGGCCAGGGCGAGTTCATCGCGGTGTTCGTCGATCAGGTCCGCGAGCCGGTGCAGGATCGCGCCGCGTTCGGCGAAGCCCATCCGGGGCCACGGCCCGTCGTCGAACGCGCGCCGGGCGGCGGCGACGGCGAGCCCGGCCTCCTCCGCGCCGCCGAGGGAGACCTCGGCCCACGGCTCGCGGGTCCACGGGTCGACGGTGGCGAAGGTCTCGCCGGAGGCCGACTGGGTCTCCCGGCCGTCAACGATGTGCGGAATGAGGTCCATGGTCCTCGCCTTTCTGCTGCTGCTTCTCCTGCTGCTCCTGGATGGTCACGTCGCCCGCGGCCCAGTGCGAGGCGGGCACCTCGCGGACGATCACGCGGACGGCCCCGGGCGGCGCGTCCGCGGTCCTGGCCACGGCCCGGGTCACCTCGCCGATCAGCGCGCGCAGTTGGCGCGGCGAGCGGCCCTCAACGAGCGTCACTTCGACCAGCGGCACCGGTCCTGCTCCTTTCGTGCGCCATCTCCTGCGTCCTCTCGCCCGGCTCCGGGTACGCCCCCTCCGTGCCGGCTCCGCCGGCGAGCAGCGCGGCGGCCTCCCCGCCCCCGACGACCTCGGCGAAGACGGTGCCCATCAGCCGCAGGCTGGCGGCGTGCAGCTCCTCGACGTACCCGGCGACGGCGTCGCGGGCGACGACGACCCGCAGGTCCCGGAAGAAGGCGTCGCGCACGGTCGACTCCACGCAGAAGTCGGTGCGTACGCCCGCCATGACCAGGGTGCCGACCCCGAGCCCGGCCAGCAGGCCGTCGAGCGAGGTGCGGTGGAAGGCGCTGAACCGCGGCTTGACCACCTCGTGGTCCCCGGGCCGCCGGTCGAGTCCCGCGACCGGCTCCGCGCCCCAGGTGCCGGCCCGCAGACCGCGCTCGCGCAGGAACGGGCTGCGCTCGGCGAGCAGCCCGACGGCGGCGTCGTCGGGCCACTCCATCCGCACCCACACCACCGGCCGGCCGCCGCTGCGGGCCGCCGCCACCAGGGCGTTGATCCGCGCCACGAGACCGTCGAGGTCCGCGACCCGCAGCCCGGCCGCGGCGAAGACGCCGTCGGGGTGGCAGTAGTCGTTCTGGACGTCGATCACCACGAGCGCCGTGGTGGCAGACGAGGTCGGTCGACTCATCCGGGCTCCCTGGGGGTGACGGTGAGGCCGGCGTGGGCCTCCATGGCGGCGTCGAGCCGCTGCCTGCTGCCGGAGGCGATGGCCTCGACCAGCTCGCGGTGCACGGCGGGGCCTTCGGGGTTGATCCGGCTGGGCTCGTCGGCGGTGACGCCGCGCAGCCTGCTGGCGACGAACTCCAGCAGCGAGACGTAGGTGTGGCGCAGGATCTGGTTGGGGGTGATCTCGGCGATCCTGCGGTGCAGCGCCCAGTTGGCCGCGAGGTAGTCGGCCGCGGACAGCCCCTCGACGGCCATCTCCTCGGCGAGCCTGCGCAGTTCGGCCAAGTCGGCGTCGGTGCGGTGGCGCATCGCCTCCTGCGCGACGAGCGGCTCCAGGTTGTCCCGTACCACCAGGCAGTCGGAGACCGACACCGAATCGCCGCTCAGCTCCAGCATCTTGCGGCCCAGCCGGACCAGCGCGGGCGGCGAGGCGACGAAGATGCCGCCCTTGACGCCGGGGCGCACGGAGACGGTGCCGCGGGAGACCAGCAGCCGGACGGCCTCGCTGAACGTGGCCGCGGCCACGTCGTACTCGCGCCGCAGGCTCTCCTTGGTGCCCAGCTTGTGACCGCTGGGCAGGGAGTGCTCGGCGATCCGCCCCTCGATCCGCTTGGCGACCGCCTCGGCGCGGGATGACCGGCGCAGCTCGTCCGTCCCTGCTTCGCTGCTCAATGTCCTCAGCCCTTCGACTGGATGGAATGGGATGGCGAGGGTAGCGAGCGCCCGCCGGCGGCCCGCGCGGGCCCGGTACCGAGGCCGAGGCCGGGCAGCAGCGCGGCGGCGTTGCCACCGAGGATCGCGGCCTCGTCCGCGGCGTCGAGGCCGATGCGCCGCACGGTCTCCAGCGGCCGGTCGTCCATGAGGTCGAACGGGGTGTCGGTGCCCAGCAGGACGTTGCGGGCGGTGACGTCCTCGACGAGCCGGGCGATGGTCCGTACGTCGAAGACCGCCGTGTCGTACAGGAGCCGGCGCAGGAACTCCGTCGGCTCGCTGCCGACCACGCGCGCCACCGGCTTGCGGTGCCAGCCCAGGTCGAGCCGCGCGCCGACGGCGTGCGCGCAGCCGCCGCCGTGGGCGAGGCAGAGGGTCAGCTCGTGCCGTTCGAGTACGCCGCCGAAGATCAGCCGGGAGACGGCGAGGGCGGTCTCCAGCGGATAGCCGAGGAGCTGGACGAGGTGGTAGTCGGCGAGCCGGTCGCGCTCCGAGACCCGGCTGGGGTGCAGCAGGGTGAAGCAGCGGCGCGCCGCCAGCACCGACCAGAGGTCCTCGTTGACCGGGTCGTCCAGCTCGCGGCCGGCGCCGAAGGTGCCCATCGTGGCGCCCACCAGGCCGAGTTCGTCCAGCGCCCGGGTCAGCTCCGCGGCCGCGCCGGGGTGGCCGACGGGTACGGTCGCCAGCCCGTGCAGCCGGCCGCCGGAGCCCGCGGCGAACTCCGCCAGCGCGTCGTTCGAGCGCCGGGCCAGCTCCAGCGCCAGCGCGTCGTCCGCGGCCTGCGAGGCGAAGAGGAACGGCGGCGCGGCCACCACGTGGTGGTCGACGCCGGAGGCGTCGAGCAGGGCGAGCCTGCGGTCCATGGCGTACTGCTCGGGCGGCAGCGGCACCGGCGCCCCCGCGGGCAGCCCGCACAGCGCCGGGTCCAGGGTCAGCACGTGGTCCGCGGCCCCGGACAGGTCCGCGCGCCCCTCCCGCTCCAGCGCGCGCAGCAGCGGCAGGGGCATGGCGTGCGTATGGATGTCGACCACGGGCGCGGGGGGTGCGGTCCCCGTGCCGGTCGGCGTGTCAGTCACCGCGCGCCGCCATGTAGGTCTCGTACTCGTCCCCCAGCAGCGAGCGGATCAGCGCCGTCGCCGCCTCCGAGGTGCCGGCCTTCTCGCCCGTGCCGTAGATCAGCCGGGCGAACTGCGACAGCAGATAGGGGTGCAGGCCCAGGTGGTAGAGGCGGCGGAAGTCGCGCGCGGCGATCGCGGTGCGCTCCTCCTCGGTGAGGGGGTACGCGGCCAGGACCTCCGCCTCGGACGTCTCGAAGCGGGTGCGCAGCTCGCGGTCCCACTTCAGCTCCTGCACCAGGTCGTTCGTCCGCAGCCGCGGATCGAAATGGTCGAGTGCCATCAGGTGTCCTTCTGTAGTGAACGGGCGTCGTGACGGGTGCCGGCGGTCAGTCCAGGTGCCACTGCACGGCGCCGACGCCGCAGCGCCACTGCTCGACCGCGACGTACCCCAGCGAGGTGCACGGGCGCGGGCCGATGGCGCCCATGACGACCACCCACGACAGCAGCTCCGCGGTGCCGCCCGAGCCGGCCTGCTCCATGCGGTCGAACGTCGCCTCGGTCAGGATCCGCTCGTGGTCGCCCTCCTGGAGCAGGTCGAGCCACCAGCGGTCGAACTTCTCGTCGATGTCCAGGTAGCGGGGTCCGCCGGGCTCGTGGCTGAGGCCGCCGGAGCCGAGCAGGCCGACGCGCAGCCCGTCGGGCAGGGCGCGGATCGCCTCGCCCAGCGCCTCGCCGAAGGCGTAGCAGGCGCGCTCGTCGGGGACCGGTGGGACGGTGCAGTTCTGCAGCACGGGCACGACCCGCACGCCGGTCTCGACGAGCCGGGCCATGGCGGTGGGCACCGAGAGGTTGTCGTCGAAGCGCAGGTCGCCGGGCTCGGCGCGGACGCCGGGGCCGCTGTCACCGACGGCCTCGAAGAGGGCCGCGGCGACGCCGGGATCGCCGGGCAGCGTGTAGTCCTCGACGCGCAGCCAGGGCTTGAACCACTCGTCGGGGCCGCGGTGTTCCGCCGCGAGGCCGAAGGTGAAGTCGGCGTAGTCGCTCACCCGGGCGTTGGCGACGTGGTCGTTGCCGACGACGAGCAGCACGTCCGCGCCCGAGGCGACGACGGCGTCGTGCACGGCGTCGTACGCCTCGCTGACCACCCGGCGCTCGGGCTCGGGCGCCTTGTCGAACCAGCCGGTCAGGCCGGGCGTGTGGCTCGCGGCCAGGGCCAGGCATATCTCTGCCATTGCTCCTCTGCTCCTGTCGTGTGTCGCTGAACTGTCGTGCGGTGCGCGTGCGGTACGCGCCCGGGCGCGCCGGCCGGGCGGCGGGGTCAGCCGGGGGCGAGCCGCTCCTCGATGGCGTCGGCGGCCAGTTCGGCGGCGGTGGCGTGCAGCCGCCGCCCCTCGTCGGCGGTGGCCGCGGCGGGGTCGCCGAAGTAGCCGTGCGGCGTGACCCGCCGGGCGTCGTCGTATCCCCGCCGCCACACGGCGAGTTCGGACAGCCCGTGGCCGGTGGCGGGCAGGGTGGCGCGTACCTCGTCGCGGACCAGGCCGGGGTGGGTGTGCAGCATCACCGACGTCTCCCACCGCCCGGCGTGCACGTCGATCCCGCCCGGCCCCGCGCCGCCCGCGGCGGAGCCGGGCGAGGAGACGGCCACCCGCCCGCCGCGCGCCTCTCCCGCGGCCGCCGCGGAGGCGTGCACGGTCAGCGCCGGGTCGTCCGGGTCGAGGCCGAGCCGCTGCGCCAGCTCCGGCTCCACGACGAAGCTGATGTCGGCACCGGTACGCTTCCGGCCCGCCCGCACCCCGGCGTGCACCGTGCGGTTGTGCAGCGCGTCGCCGTGGCCGGAGAAGCAGAAGACGTGCCGGAAGCCGTCGCCCGCCATGCCTGCGAACAGATCGGCCATGACCTGCTCCATCAGCTCCGGGCGGATCCCGTACGAGGCCGGGAAGCTGCCGGAGACGACGTTGATGCCCCAGTAGTACGGCGGCACGATGAGCGCCTCGATGCCGCGTGCCGCCAGCAGCCGCCGCACCTCGCGCAGCCGGGCGCCGGGCAGGTAGACGTCGGTGCCGGCGGGCAGGTGCGGGCCGTGCTGCTCGATCACGCCGAAGGCCCAGAGCAGCACCGCCCCGCCGCGGGCCGCGCGCTCGACCTCGTACCAGGTCAGCTCGGCGATGGTGGCCGCGAACACGTCCGTGGCCGGGTCCGCCCCTGCGGCCTCCGCCGTCCCGGCCCCGCTGGTGCCCTCCACTCCGCCGCCCGTCACGGCCGGTCCCCCGCACCGGCCGCGGGGGCGGCGGAGTGGAAGGTCTTGGCGCGCTGCACCTGGCCGTAGACCGCCGCGCGCAGCTCGGCGAAGCGCGGCAGCGCGCGGGTCGTCAACTGCTCGCGCTCGGCGGGCAGGTCGACGGCGACGTCCTCCATGACCACGGTCGGCGAGGCGGACAGCACGAGCACCCGCTCGCCCAGGTAGACCGCCTCGTCGATGTCGTGGGTCACGAACAGCACCGTCATGCCCAGCTTCCGCCACAGCGAGCGGGTCAGGTCCTCCAGCTCGGCCCGGGTCTGGGCGTCCACGGCGGCGAACGGCTCGTCCATGAGCAGCACCTTCGGCTCGTACGCGATGGCGCGCGCGATGGCCACGCGCTGCTGCATGCCGCCGGAGAGCTGCCAGGGGTACGCGGCCGGGGCGTCGGCGAGCCCGACGGACTCCAGCGCCTGCGCCACGAGCGCCGCCCGCTCCGCCTTGGGGATCTTCTTCTGCTTCAGCGGCAGTTCGACGTTCGCGCCGACCGTCATCCACGGGAACAGGCTGCGGCCGTACTCCTGGAAGACCACCGCCATGCCCGGCGGCGGGCCCTGCACCCGCGCGCCGCCGAGCCGCACCTCGCCCGACGTGGGCGCGAGCAGCCCGGCGACGCACTTCAGCAGCGTCGTCTTGCCGGCGCCCGACGGGCCGACGATGCACGTCAGATCGCCCGCGCCGACGGTGAACGTCAGGTCGCGGACGGCCTCGACGGTCCGCCCGGAGCCCTGGTAGACCTTCCGCACCCCGCGGACGGCCAGCGCGCCCGCGCTGTCCTCGGCGGCCGGGGCCACCTTCGTGCCGGTCATTTCTCACCTCGCTGCGACTGCCTCAGGCCGCGGTACCAGCCGAGGACTCGGGACTCGAACAGGGCGAACAGCAGCGACAGGGCGAAGCCGAGGAGACCGAGCAGCAGGATGCCGCTCCACATCTCCGGGATGGCGAACGACCGCTGGAACTGCACGACGGTGAAGCCCAGGCCGCTGGAGCTGGCGAACATCTCGCTGATCACCATGAGGATGATCGAGATCGAGAGCGCCTGCCGCAGCCCGGCGACGATCTGCGGTGCCGCGCCCGGCAGCACCAGGCGGCGCAGCCGGGCGGTGCCGGTCAGGCCGTAGCAGCGCGCGGTGTCGGAGAGCACCTCGTCGATCGCGCGGACCCCTTCGACGGTGTTGAGCAGCACCGGCCACAGGGCGCCGGAGATGATCACCACGATCTTCATGGTGTCGCCGATGCCGGCGACCAGCATGAGGACGGGGATGAGCACCGGCGGCGGCACGGCGCGGAAGAACTCCAGGACCGGTTCCAGCAGCGCCCGGATCCGCGGCCGGGTGCCGAGGAGCACGCCCAGGGCGATGCCGATGACCGCAGCGCCCAGATAGCCGGCGGCCAGCCGGCCGAGGCTGGGCAGCACGTCGTCGACGATCCGGTCGGAGAACCAGGTCTCGGCGAACGCGGCCAGGATCTCGTCAAGCGTCGGGTAGTAGAAGTTGGTGCTGCGCGCGGCGAGCACCCACCACAGCGCCAGCAGCGCGGCGGGCAGCCCGAGGAGGTACGCCAGGTGCACCGCGCCGCTCTTCAGCAGCCGCAGCCCCTTGCCCCCGCGGCTCTCCGCGTCCGCGGCAGTCGTCACGGGTTTCACAGGGTTCACAGGCTGCTCGCCCTTCGCGGGCTTCGTTCCGGAGATGCCGCTCACGCGCCCGCCTCCGTCCGCACCGAGGTGTGCCAGGACAGCACGCGCCGCTCCAGCAGCCGGGCCAGCACGTTCACGCAGACCCCGAGCGCGCCGGCCACCAGCACGAGCGCGTACATCCGCGGGATGGCGTTGCTGGACTGTGCGCGGGCGATCTCGCTGCCGAGCCCGGGGCTGCCGATGATGAGCTGCGAGCTGACGGCCAGGATCAGCGCCACGGAGGCGGCCAGCCGCAGCCCGGTCATCAGGTACGGCAGCGTGGTGGGCCACACCACGTAACGCAGCCGCGCCCAGGGCGAGAAGCCGTAGCCGACGGCGGTGTCGCGGGCGACCGGGTCGACGTCGCGGACGCCGCTGAGCACCTGGAGGAGCACGGGCCAGAAGGCCGCGTAGACCACCAGCAGCAGCGTCGAGCCGAGCCCGGTGCCCAGCACGAGCACTGCCAGGGGTATCAGCGCCACCGAGGGGATCGGCCGCAGGAACTCGATGGTGGACGCGGTGGCCCTGCGCAGCACCTCGACGCCGCCGATCACCAGCCCCAGCACCGTGCCGGCAACCAGGGCGATGGCCAGCCCGTACCCCCAGCCCTCCACGGTGTCGAGCAGGGCGGTCCAGAAGACCGACGTGCCCAGCTCGTCGCCGAGCGCGCGGACCATCTCGCTGAACGGCGGCAGGTACTTCGCGGGCACCGCGCCCACCCGCGGCAGCAGCTCCAGCACACCGGCGAACAGGACGATGCCGAGGACGCCGAGCGCGGCGTCGGGCACGGCCTTCAGCCGGGCCGCGGGCGAGGGTGCGGCGGGGGCGGGGACGGCCGCGGCGGGCGGGTCGGGGGGCCGGTCCGCCGCCGGCGACGGCGCGGGCGGCGGCCCGGTGTCGGCGCTCTGGTGAACTCTCACGTCTTCTCCGGCATCTCTGGGGCTGGTGGGTCGGTGCTCCTCGGGGCAGAGCAGGGGCCTGCGGCGGCCCGGCCGGCGCACGCGGCCGGCGGGGGTGCGGCACTCAGTCGGCGAGCAGGTCGTCCAGCGGGTCGAGGTTGTCGATCAGACCGGCGTCGGCGGTCAGTTGGGCCAGCCCGGCGATCTCGTCGCGGTCGGACTCGGGGTTCCAGCCGGGGAGCGTCAGGTCGTCGGTGAGGCCCTGGTCGAGGTCGAGGTAGGTGTTGAGCACGGCGCGCGCCTCGTCCGGGTGCTCCTCGGCGTAGCGCAGGGACTTCTGCAACGCCTTGGTGAAGCGCTCGACGACCTCGGGGTTCTTGCCCGCGTACGACTCGGAGGCGAACCAGCCCGCGAACGGGAGCTGCTTGCCCATACCGGCGTAGCTGACGGGCAGCGCGTGCCCGCCGTCCTTCTCCACGATGCTGATGAACGGCTCGCTCAGCATGGCGGCGTCGACGTTGCCCTTGTCGAGCGCGGCGGGCATGTCGGGGATGGGCACCTCGACGAGCTTGGCGGCGTCCCGGTCCAGTCCCGCGTCCTCCAGGCTGGCGCGTACGGCGACCTCGTTGATGCCGAGGAGGGTGTTGACGGCGATGGTCTTGCCCTCCAGGTCGGCGACGTCCTCGATGCCGTCGTCCTTGGTCATGAGCTGGCCGGAGCCGTCGTCGAGCACGTCGTCGGAGGCGCGCGCGCCGACCGAGAGCATCGTGACCGGCACCCCCTCGCTCTTGGCGATGAGGAGGCTGACGATGTTGGAGTAGCCGAACTGGTAGTCGCCGCTGACGACCGCGGGGGTGATCGCGGCGCCGCCCTGGGAGTTCTGCAGCGTCGGGTTGAGGTCCTGCTCCTTGAAGAAGCCCTTCTCGATGCCGAGCTTGACGGGGGCGATGTCGATGATGGGGATGACCCCGAGGGTGATGTCCGTGGGTCCCGACCCGGTGTCCTCTCCCCCGCCGTCCGAGCCGCATGCGGTCGCTGCGGTGAGGAGGAGAGCGGCCCCGGCCGCTATGGAGAGGGCTCTGTGACGACGGCGCAATGACGACATACCGGACTCCCTGCTGCGTGAACGATCGATGGGGTAGCCGTCGGCGGCCGCTACGGGCACGGCGGGGACGGCGGGCGAGGGGGATGACGTAGGCGTGCGGACGGGCCGGGCGCCGGGTACGGCGGCGGGGGGCGGGGCCCGTAGGGGAAGAACGGGGTCGGGGCGGGGCGCGGTGGGTGGTGCGGCGCCTCAGCCGCCGACGGCGGTGACGGTGCCGAGCGTCGCGAACTCGGCGGAGATCGTCCGCCCGGATTCGACGAAGACGGCGTCGGTGAGCCCGCCGGTGAGCACGGTCCACCCTGCTTCGAGGGCGATACCGCGCCGGGACAGGGCGTTGGCGGCGAGCGCGAGCGCCCGGGCCGGATGGCCCTGGACGGCCGCGCCGGTGGCGGTGTCGACGACCTCGCCGTCGACGGTGAGCCGGCAGACCTCGGCGGCGAGGTCGAGTCCCGCCGGGTCCACGGGGTCCGCGGAGACGGTGAACCGGCAGGACGAGGCGTTGTCGGCGACGACGTCGGGAAGGGCGAAGCTGAAGTCTCGGTAGCGGCTGTCGATGACCTCGAACCCGGCGCGTACCTCCGCGACGGCGGCGAGCGCGCTCGCCTCCGTCACCCCTGGCCCTGCGAGCCGCCGGCCCAGGGTGAAGACGATCTCGGGCTCGACGCGCGGGTGGATGGTCTCCGCCAGCGGTACGGGCGCTCCCGCAGGCAGCACCATCGCGTCGGTGAGCCAGCCGGTCAGCGGGGCGTCGATGCCCATCCGCCGCTGCTTCGCGGCGGACGTCAGCCCCAGCTTGACGCCGACGACCCGCTCCCCAGCGGCGACCTTGCGGGCCAGCAGCTCGTCCTGTGCGCGGTATGCCGTGTCCAGGTCGAGGCCGGGCCACTCGTCGGTGATCCGCCCGCCGTCGCGACGCTCCCGCTCGCGGCGGAGCAGTTCGCCGAC
Organism: Streptomyces sp. NPDC004134; assembly: GCF_042874195.1. Lineage (NCBI taxonomy): Bacteria > Bacillati > Actinomycetota > Actinomycetes > Kitasatosporales > Streptomycetaceae > Streptomyces > Streptomyces sp. NPDC004134. The sequence continues at coordinate 262,883 of NZ_JBIAMS010000006.1, forward strand.
GGTGCGCTCGACCGTCCATACGCTCATGGCCCCGCCTCCCTCCCGGACACGCGGCCGTGGGAACGGCCGCATCGATCAACGCGGTGCGCGTTGGTCCCTGAGTATGGGACATGAAAACATTGCAATCAATAGATTGATAGCAATGAGTTCTGGGACCCGCCGCCGCCGGTGCCCGGGCACCGGCGGCGGAGCGGGTCAGCTCCGGATCCCCGCGCCACCCGCGTTGCTGCCGTGCGCCGTTCCCTCCCCCGCCGGCAACTCCCCTTGCACGTCAGCGGTGTTCCGCGTCGCTCGGCTCCGGCGCCGGCCGACCGCCGCGACGGCCAGGGCGACCGCCGCCGCCACGGCGACGAGCACCACGTCGGGTACGGCGGAACCCACCTCCCGGGTCCACTGCTCCAGCGCGAACTCGTCCTCCACGCCGACCGCGCCGGGCAGCGCGCCGGTGCCGTCGAACGCCAGGAACACCGCGCCCAGGACGACGAACAGGGCGCCGGAGAGCATCTGCGTCGAGTGCAGCTCCAGCTTCCCGACGCGGACCGCCCGCCCGCGCAGCCATCTCCGGCGGCCCAGGTCGAACCGGTGCCACAGGACGGCGAGTACGAACAGCGGCGCCGCCATGCCCAGGGCGTAGAAGGCGAGGAGCACCCCGCCGTACACGGTGTCGCCGCCGAGCGCCGACACCGTCAGCACTGACCCCAGGATCGGCCCGGCGCAGAACCCGGCGAAGCCGTACACCGCGCCCAGCGCGTACACGCTCACCGCCGACTCCGGCCGGATCCGCCCCGCGGCCTGCTGCATCCGCCGCGAGCCGAAGCCGAAGCCGAAGAACTGGGCCACGCCCAGCGCGACGACCGTCCAGCCGCCGACGGCGATCAGCAGCTCGCGGTGGCCGTAGAAGAGCCTGCTGGCGAACGAGCCGGCCACGCCGAGCGGCACCAGGGTGGTGCACAGCCCGGCGTAGAAGATCCCGGTACGGGCCAGGAGGCGGCCGGCGCCGCTGATGGAGTAGGCGAAGAAGGAGGGCAGCAGCAGCGCGCTGCACGGGCTGAGGAGGGCGAGCAGGCCGCCGAGGAAGGCGGTGAGGTAGCCGATGTCCGCGCTCACTCCGCCTCCGCCGCCGCCTTGCGGGCCTCGTCGACGGCCTCTTCGAAGACCTCGGTGGGCTGGGCGCCCAGCACGGGTGTGGTGTTGACGAGGAAGGCGGGGGTGCTGGTCACGCCGAGGTTCCGGCCCTCGGCCGCGTCACCGCCCACGGCCTTCTCGGCCGCCGCGCCCGCCATGTCCCGCTCGAACCGCGCCAGGTTCTTCACCCCGGCCTGCTCGGCCATGGCGATCAGTTCGTCGTCGGCGAACTCGCCGCTGTTCTTCTTCCGCTCCTCGCCGTAGGCCACGTCGTGGAACTCCCAGAACCGGCCCTGCTGCCCGGCCGCCCAGCCGGCCTGCGCGGCTGCCTGCGACTCGTCGCCGAAGATCGGGAAGTGGCGCCACTCGATCCGCAGCACGCCCGCGGCCACGTACTTCTCGACCAGCTCGGGCTTGGTGTCGCGGGCGAACTTGCCGCAGAACGGGCACTGGAAGTCGGAGTACTCGATGAGGACCACCGGCGCGTCCTTCTTCCCCAGGGCCATCGGGTCCCCGGCGGCACGCCGCTGGAGGGCGAGCAGCGCGCGGTCCTGTGCGGACGGCGCGTCCTTCTCGGCGTCGCCGCCGGGGTCGGCGTCCGCCGTACGGCCGCCGGCGGAGCCGGAGTCGGAGCCCGCTCCCGCGAAGAGGGAGAGGGAGCCGAGGCCGAGGGCGGCGGCGAGGATCAGGGCGACGACGAGGGTGGACGCCTTGCGGGTGCGCTTGCTGGTGTCGGTGTTCATGGGGTGGCTCCCGGGTCAGCGCGTCGGTTCGGAGGGGGTGGCGGTGGGCTCGGCGGGGGCCGCGCCCGGCGAGGTGGCGGTGCGTTCGGGGGCCGCCGCGGCCGGCGCGGCCGGCACGGCCGGCGCGGTGCCGGTGGCGCACGCCGCCTCGCCGGCCAGCCGCTGCACCGCGGCGACCGCGAGGAGCAGCACGGAGCCGACGCCGATCAGGGGCTGCAGCGGGGCCCAGTAGGACAGCGCGCCGGACGTGCCCAGGGCGACGAGGACGAGCTTGTTGCAGACCGGGCAGCCGACGGCCAGGAACGACAGCACGCCGCCCGCCGCCCCCAGCCGGGAGCCGCGTCCGGGCCCGTGCGGTGCCTCCGGCCGGCGGACGTACGTGGCCAGCACTACCCCGGCGAGCAGGGCGGTGGCGGCCAGCACCGGGTAGCTCCACCACTCCGGCGCGATCTCGCGGCCGAAGACGGGGTTGGGGACGAGGGCGGTCGGCAGCCCGATCGCCAGGGCGGTGGCCGCCGCCGCGACGGCGGCGGTGAGCCGGCGGGCGGCGCCCCAGAGGGCGAGCGTGCGCAGCGCGAGGCGCACGCGGTTACGGAAGAAGGGCATGAGGTGTCCTGCGGTCGAGTCGGGGATACGCGGAAGATCCGCGTGCGCGCGGGACCGTCGTCCTTCGAACGGAGCGGGTGGGCGGCGCGCAGGCGGCAAGGCGGCAGCGGCGGCTCGCGGTACGGGTTCCTGCGTACGCCGAGCCGGCCGCGGCGCCTCCTACAGCCGCAGCACCGTCAGTCGCGCTATGTCCGGCCCCGGCGGTGTCCGGCCCTGGGCCGCCGCCGCGCCGGAGTCCGCGGCCGCACCGGCCGCCCGCGTGTCCCGTACCGCGTACGAGACGACGCCCTGGTCGCTGCCCGCCCGGACGCTCGGCACCGACTGCTGCACGGCCTTGCCGGACTTCCGGCACCCGGGGGCGTCCCGCTCGTCGCCCGCGGACACCTGCTCGGAAGCGGCGTCCCGCGGCGCGCTCACGGCCCCGCGGGAGTCCGCCGCGGACGCACCGGCGGCGGACTGCGCCACCGGGGCGCAGGCCAGGGAGATCAGCGCCGCCAGCACCACCACGAGCGCGCGGACGGCCGCGCGCGGGAGGGTGGCGGTCATGCTGGTCCTCAGGGTCGGGGGCGCACTCATTAGACCACGCCCGCCCTGCCCAGCGGCCTGCCGACAGCGGAAAACCCCCGGTCAGGCCCCCTACCGAGCCGCCGCTCCTCCCCTGTCCCCGGCCCCCGCGCCGGCGTTCCGCACCAGGATGGGCCCGGCTCTCCCCGCGGGGAGAGCCGGGCCCGGATTGCGGTGGGCTACAGGCCCGTGTCGCAGCAGCCGTCGCGGCGCATGAGGCGGCCGACGTCCAGCCAGTCCACATCCGCGTCCGCATCCGCGCGCGGGGCCGCCCGCGGCTCGAAGGAGCCCACCAGGTCCTCCTGCGCGAACGGCCTGCCGCCCCGCAGCACCGACTCCGTGCGCACCAGCGTCGCGAAGTCCGTGAACGGGTCGCCGTCGACCACCGTCACGTCGGCGAACTTGCCCGGCTCCAGCGTGCCGAGGTCCTTCGCCGCGCCGAAGGCGCGGGCCGGGAGCACCGTGGCGGTGCGGAGTGCCTCGGCCGGGGAGAGGCCCGCGCGGTGCAGGGCGCGCAGGGCGAGGTGGAGGTGGAGGCCCACGGGGACGAGCGGCTGGTCGGTGCCGAGGGCGACGACGCCGTCCGCGGCCAGGATGCGGCGGTAGACGTCCGTCTCGGTGGCCAGGGTCCGCAACTCCGCCTCGCTGGGCGGCTGCCCGGCGCGCTGGACGACGGCCGCGGTGTCCCACGGGGGCATCAGGACCGTCACCCGCGGGTCCGCGGCCAGCGCGGGGTCGGCGCCGAGCAGCGGGAGCGCGGTGAAAGGGGTGCCGATGAGGTGGAAGTCGCCGGTGGCGGCGTAGATGTCGACGAGATCGGCGTACGCGCGCCCCGAGGCCGTCGTCGCGTGGCCGAACTCCAGCCGCTGCGTGGCCTGCAGATGCGTCGTCAGGTCCTGGCCGAGCTGTATGCCCGGCGAGCACAGGTGGCTTCCGCTGCGCACCCCCAGCCGCTCGTGCGCGAACGCCGCCGCCTCCGCCATCACCCAACCGGGCGCACGGACATAGGTCTTGACGAAGTCCCAGTCCAGCCCCTCCGCCCGCGCCAGCGAACGGCGCAGCCCGGCCCGGGTGCCGTGGGCGCGGCCCATGCTGTACGCGACCCGCGCGCCGTCGAGCAGTTCGCCGGTGGCCAGCAGCCGGGGGCCCGCCAGTTCTCCGGCGTCGGCGGCCTCGCGGATGCGGGCCTGTTCGTAGGCGAAGCCGCCCAGCGACACGGCGGTGGTGATGCCGTACGCGAGTTGCAGCGCGGTCTGCCGGCCGCCGTAGGTGGACTGCCAGGGGTGGATGTGGGCGTCCCAGAGCCCGGGGATGACGGTCCGCGCGGAGGCGTCGACGCGGCGCTCGGCGGGGCGTCCCGCGCGGTGCGGTTCGACGGCGGTCACGCGGCCGCGGCGGATGACGACGTCGGCGTCGTCGCGTACGGCGTCGGAGGTGCCGTCCCAGAGCCGCCCGGCGTGGACGACGGTGTCGGGGGCGACGGGGCGGCGGTAGTCGAGCGGGATGCGGACCGTGCGGGCGGCGCCGGTGGCGACGTCGGCGATGCGGACGCGCCCCGCCGACAGGTACGCCACCCGCCGGCCGTCGCCGGAGAACGACGGGTGGTCGGCGGCCTCGTCGGTCAGTTGCCGCGGGGCGCCGTCCGGGGTGCCGTCGGGCCGTACGGGCAGCAGCCACAGCGCGGACTCCGCGACCACCGCCAGCCACCGGCCGTCCGGCGACCAGACGGGTCCCGAGTCGTAGCGGTCGGAGATCGAGGTGTGCGGGGCGACGGGGTGGAGCCGGGCGGCTCCGGTGGCGGCGTCGACGAGGCGGATGAGGTTGTAGCCCTCGCGGAAGCGCTGGTTGAGCCGGTTGCGGTCGCAGAGCGCGAGGTAGCGCCCGTCCGGTGACCAGCTCGGCCGGCCCGGCAGCCCGCCCGCGCCCAGCGGCGCGGCGAGCACCTTCTCCGTGCCGGAGCCGAGGTCGGTGACGACGAGGTTGCCGGTCATGTCGACGCACGCGAGCCGCGTACCGTCCGGGGAGAGCGCGGGGAAGACCCGGCCGCCCGCGGCGAGTACGGTCTCCTCGCCGGAGTCGAGGTCGCGGCGGCGGACGGCGAAGAGGCCGTCACGGTCGTCGGCGTAGACCAGGCCGCGGCCGTCGGGGGTCCAGGCGGGGGCGAGCACGTAGCGGGTCTTCTCCGCCTGGAGGACCTTGCGCGGCTTGCCGCCGCCGGTGACGTCCGCGGTCCAGAGCGCGCCGAGGGCGCAGAACGCCAGGCTGCGGCCGTCGGGCGACAGCGCGGGCAGGTGGACGGCGCGTACCCGGCGGACGCCGCCGTCGGCGAAGTCGTACGCCTTGGTGCGGTACCGCCGGCGCTCGACGGGCAGCGCGGCGGCGAAGGGGATCGTCTCCGGACCGGCGGGGGCCGCGGGGTTCACGATGCGGAACTGGCCGCCGGCGGTGAGCAGCAGCGCGTCGCCGGAGATCCAGCGGGGCGGTACGGGCGACACGTCCGCGTCGCCGAGGTCGACGGGCGCGCCGTCGACGACGAGCGTGCACGACGCCGAAGGCGCGGCGGTCGTACGGAGATACGCGAGCCGCCCGTCAGGGCCGACCGCCGGGGTCATCACCTGCGCCTCGGTGGTCTCGGTGTGCTCGGTGCGCACCTCCCCCGGGCCGTCCGCGGCCGCGGAGGCGACGGTGCGGGCCGTGAGCGTGCCGCCCGCGCCGACCGCGGCGCGGACGAAGAACACCCGCGCGCCGTCCGGCGACCAGGCCGGGTCGAAGTCCTCCCAGGCGCCGCCCTGGTGGGGGCCCTGCTGGTCGGGGAGCCCGGTGACCTGGGCGAGTTCGCCGCTGGCGACCGTGAGGATCCAGATGCGGTACGGGCTGCCGGCCACCGGGTCGCCGCCGCGCTCCGAGCAGAACGCGATACGGCTGCCGTCGGGCGACCAGGCGGGCGCGCGGTCGTCGTGGGGCCCGTCGGTGAGCTGGGTGAGCCCGGAGCCGTCGGGCCGCAGGGTCCACAGGTGGAAGCCGCCGCCGCGGTAGGCGCACACGACCAGGCGGCTGCCGTCGGGCGCGAACTGCGGGCGGTTGGGCTCCAGTCCCGCGGTGGTCAGGGCGGTCGCCTTGCCACCCTTTCGAGGGATCGACCACAGGACGTTCTGCACTTCGGCGACCAGGTGGTCGCCGGCCGGGGCGAGGGTGGCGGAGCCGTTGGTGGCGGCGGTGAAGGAGAGGGTGCCGGCGGCGGCGCGCGGTGCGGCGGCGGCGGCCGGGGTGTCGAGGACGGCGCCGGCGGTGACCGCGGTGGCGGCGGCCGTGGCCTGGAGGAAGCGGCGGCGGGAGAGGTCGAAGAGCTCGGCGTCCAAGGGTCCTCCCGGGACTCGTACGGTACAGGAGCAGTACGGGACGATACGGAGGAGTTCAGGGCAAGAGGGACCGATCGAGCGGGCGGTCCTGCGGAACGCCCGTCTGTCAGTTGTACGCCGCGGAACGCAGGCGTTGTAGACCGCCTACCGGTGCCCGTGGGGCGGATGATGCCCCGGCGCCCGGCCGCCGCCGGCTTCCGGCGGAGACCGGGCAGCGACTTGCGAATACCCCCTAGGGGTATTACCCTCGGCCGGGTGAGTGCGGCACACGCCCCTCGCGTTCCACCTGTCATTCCGGAGGAAGAACCATGAGCGAAGGCAACTCCTGCTGCTCCACCGACGGCAGTTGCGGCGGCGCCACCACCGGGGCCGCCACCCCGCAGACCGGCACCGTCTTCACCGTCAGCGGCATGACGTGCGCGCACTGCGAGGCGTCCGTCACCAAGGAGATCTCCGCCCTCCCCGGCGTGACCTCCGTCAAGGCCGACGCCGCCACCGGGACGGTCTCCGTCCAGGCGGGCGCGGCGCTCGACGACGCGCAGGTGCGCGGCGCGGTCGAGGAGGCGGGCTACGAGCTGGTGGGCCGGGCCTGATCCGCACCGCGGGCCGGGCGGTGATCCCACCGCCCGGCCCGCGGCCTTTTCCCCCAACGCCGGAGCGCGAGCCCCCGCTTGACGCGGCCTCCCGCCCGCGAAACGCTAACTTCCTTAACGGCCGTAGACGCTCCGGCCCGGTTCCCGGCCGGCGCGACGACTACGATGAGGCCGCGCCGATGCCGCGGCCCACCGCCGGGCCGGGCCCGAAGGGAGCGAGCGTGCGACGTCTGGGTGAGCTGGAGGCGGAGATCATGGAACGCCTCTGGGGCTGGGGGCGGCCCGCGACGGCGCGCGACGTCCTCGCGGACCTGAACAAGACGCGGCCCCTCGCCTACAGCACGGTCAAGACCGTCGCCGACATCCTCCACCGCAAGGGCGTCCTCCGGCGCGCCAAGGACGGCAGGGCCTGGGTGTACGAGCCCACGCTGACCCGCCAGGAGTACACCGCCGCGCTGATGCAGGACGCGCTCGGCAGCAACCCCGACCCGGCCGGCGCGCTGATGAGCTTCGTGGCGCAGATGTCGACGGCGGACGCCGACGCGCTGCGCTCCGCCCTGCGGTCGGCGAAGCGGCGGACCGGCCCGTGACCACCGTCCTCGCGCTGGCCGCGTACGCCGCCCTCGCCGGGGCGGTGGCACCGTACGCGCTGGCCGGCGCGCGGTGGGCGTACCGGGCGCCGAAGGCCGCGGTGGTCGTCTGGCAGGGGCTGATGGCGGCGTTCGTCGTCACCGCCGCGTCGGCGGTCCACCAACTGGCCCTCGCCGGGCAGCACATGCACGGCGGCCTCGCCGGGCTGCTCGGCGTCTGCGGTCTGTCCCGGGCCGCCACCGGCGGCCCCGCGCCGGCCCCGGCGGACGCCCTGCTCCTGCTGCCGCCGCTCGTCGTCGTCCTCGTACCGACCGGCTGGCTGCTGCACTGCCTGCGGCAGACGGCACGCGCGCGGCGCCGCTCCCTCGGCATGCTCGCGCTCGTCGGCCGCCAGGACCCGGAGTACGGGGTGACGGTGGTGGACCACCCCGCCGCGGCCGTCTACTGCCTGCCCGGCAGATCCCGGCGCATCGTGGTGACACAGGGCGCGCTCGACGCGCTGACCGATGCGGAGTTGCGCGCCGTTCTGGCGCACGAGCGCGCGCACCTCGACGGCCGCCACCACCTGCTGCTCGCCACCACCCGGGCGTTCCAGCGCGCGTTCCCCGGCCTGCCGCTGGCCAGGCTGGGCCGCGAACAGACCGCGCTGCTGCTGGAGATGACCGCGGACGACCGGGCGATGTCCTCGCACCCGCGCGACGTCCTGGCGAGCGCGATGTACGAGGTCGCGGCGGGCCAGGCCCCGGAGGCGGCGGTCGGCGCCGGCGGCCCGGGGGCGCTGATCCGGCTGCGCCGGATGCTGGCGCCGCCGCACGAGCCGGGCCGCGCCACCGGCTGGAGCCTGGTCGCCGCCTCCCTCGCCGCCCCGTTACCGCCGCTGCTGCTGGCCTGCGGCCCGGCGCTGGGCTGAGCGCGGACAGCGGCAGCCGGACCCCGTCCACCACCGCCACCCCGCCCGGCCGGGCTGTCAGAGACGTCCGCTAAGGTTCTTAGCGGAAAACAGCCGACGGCCAGAGGTCGAGCCACGCAGAGGAGAGTTCGTGCTCCGTTCCCCGGGTCGCGAGGCGCCCGACAGCCCGCCCGCCGGCCGTTTCCGCCCCCCGCTGGTGGCGGGCGTCGCGGCCGCGGCCGTCGCGGTCGTCTTCGGTTTCCTCTACGTCCTCGGCCTGCTGGTAGGCGGTGACGACATACCCTCAGGGACCCGCGTGCTCGACCTCGACATAGGGGGCATGAGCCGCGCGGCGGCCCAGGAGAAGCTGGAGCGGAACAGGGCGGAGCTCGTACCGGACCGCCTGCCCGTGCGCATGGGCGGCGAGGCCGGCGAGCTGGACTCCCGGGCGGCGGGCGTCACGCTGGACGCCGAGGCGACCGTGGACGACGCCGCGCAGTCGGGGTCCGGCCCGCTGACCGTCATAGGCCGGCTCTTCTCCGGGGGCGGCGGTGACGTCGAGCCGGTGGTCCGCGTGGACGGGGAGAAGGGCCGCGCGGCGCTCGCCGGCCTCGCCGAGTCGTACGACCGCAAGGTGCGCGACGGCTCGATCGCCTTCCACGACGGCGAACCCGCGGCCGTGCAGCCGCGTGCCGGCAGGTCGCTCGACGTGGACGGGGCGCTGGCGGAGCTGGAGGACGCCGCCCCGGACCGGGAGGACGACCCGCTGGTGCTCCCGGTGCGCGAGACCGAGCCCAAGGTCGGCGCGGCGGAAGTCGACCGCGCCATGGCCGGGTTCGCCGCTCCCGCCATGTCCGGTCCCGTGACGCTCACCGTCACGGGCGGCGGGGAGATCGAGATAGCGCCGGAGGTGCTGGGCGAGCACCTCGCGATGGAGCCGGACGACTCGGACCGGCTGACGCCCCGGCTCGACGGCCGCGGGCTCTTCCGCGCCCCCGAGGTGGCGGCCCAGGTCGGGCAGGTCGGCGGCGAGGCCGAGAACGCCCGGCTGCGCTGGGACGGCGAGCAGGTCGTGGTGGCCTCCGAGGCGACCGAGGGCCGCGAGATCACGCGCACGGCGCTGGCGAAGGCCGTGCTGAAGCTCCTGCCGGAGGAGGGTGCACAGGCCCGTACGGGGCCGGTGGCCACCCGGGTCGACCAGCCGCAGCTCACCGGCGAGAGCGCCGGCCGGCTGGGCATCAAGGAGCAGATGTCCAGCTTCACCGTCGAGTTCCCCCCGGCCCCGTACCGCACGCAGAACGTCGGCCAGGCCGCGAAGCTGATCGACGGCTCGGTGGTGCTCCCGGACGGGACCTGGAGCTTCAACGACACCGTGGGCGAGCGGACGGAGGCCAACGGGTTCGTCGAGGGGATCATGATCCTGGACGGCAAGTACACGCGGGCCACCGGCGGCGGGGTCTCGGCGGTCGCGACCACCGTCTTCAACGCCGCCTTCTTCGCGGGCGTCGACTTCGAGGAGTACGGGGCGCACTCCTTCTACATCGAGCGCTACCCGGAGGGGCGGGAGGCGACCGTGGCCTGGGGCAGCCTCGACCTCAAGTTCCGGAACGACTCGGGCAACGCCATCTACGTGGAGGCGAGCGCTACGGAGGACTCCGTGACGATCTCCTTCCTCGGCACCAGGAAGTACGACGAGATCGAGTCGGTCAAGGGTCCGCGGACCAACGTGGTGGAGGCGGGCACCCGCAAGGGCGACGAAGACGCCTGTGAGCCGCAGACCCCGCTGGAGGGGTTCGACGTCGAGGTGGAGCGGATATTCAAGTCCGGCGGCCGGGAGGTCGACCGGGAGACGTTCACGACGACGTACACCCCGCGCGACAGCGTCACCTGCGAGTGAGCCCGCGCCGGGCACGGCCGGCCGGCGAGTGGGCGGTCGGCGCGTGCCGGGTCGGCGGGTGAGCGGTCAGCGGGTGAGCGGTCCTTCGAGGAGGTCCAGGACCGGGCCTGCGGCCACGCCGAGGGCGACCGAGACGGCGGCCGTGGCGTATGCGGTCAGGGCGGCGGGCCGGACGAGCGGCTGCGGGCCGGGTCCTGCGGCGCCGGCGAACGCCGGGCGGATCCAGCGCAGGTAGTAGAAGAGGGACGCCACGGTGTTGACCGCGGCGAGGACGGCGAGCCAGAGGTAACCGCCGTCGACGGCCGCGGTGAAGACCTCCAGCTTGCCGAGGAAGACCGCGGTGGGCGGGGTGCCCAGGAGCCCGAGCAGGCAGACGACGAGGCTGAGCGCGAGGCCGGGGTGGGCGCGCAGGAGCCCGCGGTAGTCGGCCAGGGTGCGGGCGTGCGGCAGCGCGCAGACGACGGCGAAGGCGCCGAGGTTCGTCACCGCGTAGCCGGCGAGGTAGAACAGCAGCGCCCGCTGGGCCTCGTCGGCGCGGGTGGCCACGGCGACGGGCAGGAGCAGGTAGCCGACCTGGCTGACGGTGGAGTAGGCGAGCAGCCGTTTGACGTCGGTCTGGAAGAACGCGGCGAGGTTGCCGAGCGTCATGGACGCGGCGGCCAGCACCGCGAGCAGTTCGTCCCAGGGCACCCCGGAGCCGGCGAGCGGCACGGCAGCCAGCCGGTAGAGCGCGGCGAGCGCGCCGACCTTCGGCAGGGTGGTGAGCAGCGCGGCCGCGGGCGGACTGCTGCCCTCGACGGCGTCGGGCACCCAGAAGTGTCCCGGCACGGCGCCGGTCTTGAAGAGCAGCCCGGCCAGCAGCCCGACGGTGCCGGCGGTCACGAGGACGGCCGGGGCGCCCGGCAGCGCGTCGCCGAGCGCGGGGTACGCGCTGGCGCGCCCGGCCGCGTACAGCACGGTGATGCCCGCGAGCATGACGACGCCGAGCAGCGCGCCCATGACGAAGTACTTCAGCGCCGCCTCGGTGCCGGGGGCGTCCTTGCGGAAGCCGGCCAGGGTGTACGAGGGCACGCTCGCCAGCAGGTACGCGGCGGCGAGCAGCAGCAGGTCCTGGGCGCCGGCGAGCATCAGGGCACCGAGGGCGGCGAGTTGGACGAGGACGTGGAACTCGCTCTCGCGCGCGTCGCCGCGGAACGGGGCGAGGCCGAGCAGCAGCACGATCACGGTGCCGGCGAGAATGACGATACGGCTGGTCGACGTCACCGTGTCGACGGCGAACGCCCCGTCGAAGGCGGCCGTGGGCCCGCCGCCCGCCGCCACGGCCGCCGCTGCGATGCCCGCCGTACACGCCGCCAGGCCGAGCGCGCCGACCAGCCACTGCCGCCGCCGCGGCAGCCAGGCGCCGAGCAGCAGGCCGAGCACGGCGGAGCCGGCCAGGAGCACTTCGGGCAGCAGGTCGAGCGGGTTCTCGTTCATGCCGTTCGCCGTCCCGCTCACCGGGCGACGAGCTCCAGGACGCCGCGCGAGAACGGCTCGATGACGTCGAGGACGAAGCGCGGGAAGACGCCGAGCACGACGGCGAGCGCCAGCAGCGGGACGATCGCCGCCGCCTCGTGTGCGCGCAGGTCGGGGAACGGCCGCGGGGTGCCGGGCGAGTCCGGCAGCCGCAGCGGGCCGAGGAAGATCCGCTGTAGCGCCCGTACCAGCAGCGCGGCGGTCAGCAGGATGCCGAGCACCGCCAGCGCGGTCGCCACCGGGCGCGGGCCGAGGCTGCCGGCGAGGATCTGGAACTCGGCGATGAAGCCGGAGAACCCGGGCAGCCCGAGGGAGGCGAAGACGGCGACGCCGGTGAGCGCGGCGAAGACCGGGGCGCGGGCGGCGACGCCGGAGTAGGCACCCATGGCGTACGTGCGGCCGCGCTCGTGGAGCGCGCCGGCGAGCAGGAACAGCGCGCCGGTCAGCAGCCCGTGGCTGACCATCTGGTACGTCGCCCCCGTCACGGCGAGCCGGCGGGCGGCCGCGGTGTCCTCGCCCAGCGCGGCGGCGGCGCCGAGGGCCAGGAGGATGTAACCCATGTGGTTCACCGACGTGTACGCGATCATGCGCTTGAAGTCCGTCTGCGCCAGGGCCACCAGCGCCCCGTAGAGCACGGAGACGACGCCGACGACCACGAAGACCGCCGCGTACGTGCGCCACGACCCCGGCAGCAGCGGCATCGCGATGCGCAGGAACCCGTACGTGCCCATCTTCAGCAGCACCCCGGCCAGAATCGCGGAACCGGCCGCGGGGGCTTCGGTGTGGGCCGGCGGCAGCCAGGTGTGGAACGGCACCGTCGGCGTCTTGACCGCCAGGCCGAGGCCGATCGCCAGCAGCACCAGGGCGCCGTAGCCGGACCGCCCGGCCAGCGGGTTCTCCTCGGCCAGCGCGACGATGTCGAACGTGTGCGGGGTGGCGGCGAGCGAGAGGCCGATGAAGCCGAGGAGCAGCGCGAGCGAGCCGAGGAAGGTGTAGAGGAAGAACTTCTGCGCGGCGCGCGCGGCGCCCGGGTGGCCCCAGCCGGCGATGACGAAGTACATCGCGACGATCGACAGGTCGAAGAAGACGAAGAAGAGGATGAGGTCGAGCGAGGCGAAGAGGCCGAGGCTGGTGGTCTCCAGGAAGAGGAAGAGGGCGGCGAACTCCCGTACCCGGCGGGTCTCGCGCAGCGCGTACAGCGCGCAGGCCGGGAAGAGGACGGCGGTCAGGGCCAGCAGCGGCAGCGACAGGCCGTCCACGCCGATGTGGTAGCCGATGCCGGCGCTGGGGATCCAGCGGGCGTGCGTCTCGTACTGGATGCCGCCGCCGTGGTCGTAGCCGAGCCACAGCGCGACGGTCAGCGCGAGGACGGCGGCGGACACGGCGGCCCAGGCGAGGAGGAAGACCCGGCGGCCGGCGGCGCGCGGCACGCACAGCAGCGCGCCTGCCGCGGCGGCGGGGAGGAAGACGATGGCCGTGAGCACGGGGGCGGTCACCTCACGAGGACGAAGACGGCGGCGAGGACGGTGAAGGCCGCGACGGCCTGGGCGAGGTAGGTGTGCACCTGGCCGGTCTGCGGGCGGCGGGCGAGCCGCCCCAGCGCGCGGCTCAGGGCGCCGATGCCCTCGACGGCGCCGTCGACGGCCGCTTCCGCACGGCGGTCGACGCCGCCGGCGAGCCGGACGGTGCCGCGGGCGAGGCCGTCGACGCCGCGGTCGAGCACCCGGTCGTCGAAGGCGGCCAGCGCGGCGGCGAGGCGGCGCACGGGGCGTACGAGAACGGCGCGGACCCCGGCCTCCAGGCCGAGCCAGCCGGACGCGGCGGCCGTGAGCCGCGCGGGCAGGGGGCTGCGGCGGTCGCCCCACGCCCAGGCGGCGGCGGACGCGGCGAGGGCGAGGGCGGCGGGGAGGGCGAACTCCCAGGCGGACGGGGCGGCTTCGCCGCCCGCGCCGATCAGGTCGGCGACGGCGGTGCGCGGCCCGGGCAGGGCGAGGGCCGCCAGGGCGGCGACGGCGAGGGCGAGCGCGGCGAACGCCGCCGTCTCGGGTGCGGGGAGGGGACGGGGGCCGCGGTCCTGTGGCCCGGCTCCGCTTCGTCCGGCCGCCGCCGGGGGCGGTGCCGGGGCCGTGGCCGGGAGTCGTACGGGTCCGGGCGGGCGCCCTACGTACCAGAGGGCCTTGACCGCGTAGACCGCCGAGATGACGGCCGCCGCCAGGCCCGCCGCGTACAGCGCCGGGCTGTGCTCCAGCGCCCCGGCCAGCAGCACGTCCTTCGCCGCCCACAGCGACAGCGGCGGCACCCCGGCGAGGCTCAGCGCGGCCACGGTGAACGCCGCGCCCGCGATCCGGTTCCGCCGGGCGGCGCCGCGCAGCGCGGGCAGCGTACCGGCGCCGAACGCGGTCAGCCAGAAGCCGGCCACGAGGAACGCCAGGCTCTTCGCCGCGGCGTGCGCCATGAGTTGCAGCGTGCCGCCGGTGGTCGCGCTCGCGCCCGCGGCGAGCACCATGAAGCCGATCTGGGCGCAACTGGACGCGGCGAGGAGCTGCTTGAGGTCGCTCTGCGCCACCGCGACCAGGCCGAGGGCGAGCGCGGTGGCCGCGCCGGTCCAGGCCACCGCGTCGTCGCCCCAGCCGGAGGCGGCGAGCAGCGGCTGGAGCCGCAGCAGCAGGTACGCGCCGGCGACGACCATCGTGGCGGAGTGCAGCAGCGCGGAGACGGCGCTGGGGCCCTGCATGGCGCGTGACAGCCAGAAGCTGAACGGGAGTTGGGCGGACTTGCCCAGCGCCGCGGCGACGACGCCCGCGGTCAGCAGGTGCAGCCAGGGGGCGGGCACCTCGTGCAGCCGGTCGAGCGCCAGACCGGACGCCAGACCGGACGCCTGACCGGCGGCGAGGGCAGCGCCGGCGGCGAGGTAGAGCCCCAGGTCGGCGGCCCGGGTGGTCAGGTACGCGACGCCCGCCCCCTCGGCCCGTACCGGATCGTGCCAGCGGAAGCCGATCAGCGCCCAGGAGGTGGCGCCCATGAACTCCCAGCCCATCAGCAGCGCCGGCAGGGTCGTCGCGGTGACGGTGACCAGCATGGCGCCGCCGAACAGCAGCATGAGGCCGAAGAAGCGGGCCCGCGGCTGCCCGGCGCCGATGTCGCCGGTGCTGTGGACGAGCACGGCCAGGGTGACGGCGGCGACGGTCACGGCCATCAGCCCGGACAGCCCGTGCGCGCCGAGCCCGAACGGCAGCCCCGCCAGCAGCGGCGCCCGCACCTCCGCCGGGGCCGCCGCGGCGGAGACGGCCAGGGCGAGGGCGGCGGCGGAGGCCGCGACGGCGACTGCGGGCGCGTACCGGTCGGCCCTGCGGCCGCTCGCGGCGAGCAGCGTCCCGGCGGCGAGCGGCACGGCGACCAGCGCCCACAGCGCCGCGCTCACCCCTTCAACTCCGCGGCGTCGTCGGTCATGTCGACCTCGCGGTTCCGGAACAGGGCCGTGACCACGGCGAAGCCGACGGCCATCTCCACCGCCATCACGGTGACGGCCAGCACGACGAGCACCTGCCCGTCGGTGGCGGCGGGCGCGACGAAGTGCCAGACCGCGGCGGCGGCGAGGATGACGCCACCGAGCATGAGCTCCAGGCCCATCATCAGCATCACGACGGACTGCTGCGAGAGCGCGCCGAACAGCCCGACGCAGAACAGCGCGGCGGCCACGAGCAGAAGCGGCTCCAGCGTCACCGGCGCGCCCCCGGGCGTACGGGATCGGCGGGGCGGCGGGAGCGCAGGTCGTCGCCGAAGCGGTCGTACCGGCCGCGGCCGGTGGCGAGCACGACGGTGGCGACGATGGTGGTGAAGAGGGCGAGGCCCAGCGTCATCATCGTCAGCATGTGCGGGCCCATCAGCGACTCGCCCAGGGCCATCGTCGGGTCGTCGTCGGGCTTCCCGCGCCGCCCCGGCCAGGGCGCCAGCAGGATGCCGGCGGCCAGCAGGACGAAGACGGCGGCGCTGACCTCCGCCGCGCCCCGCTTGTTGTGCAGCATCGACATGGGCAGCAGCCCGGCCGGGTTCATCATGAACATCACCATGAACACGGCCATGAGGGCCATTTCGATGGTCATCATGAGGATGACGACGACGCCCAGGTAGTCGAGGCCGAGCCGGATGACCAGGCCGCCGACGCAGAGCAGGGAGAGCAGCAGCGCGTACGTCGCGCGGGCCATGGAGTCGTAGCGGAAGACCATGACGCCGCTCACCACCGCGGGTACGGAGAGCACCCAGAACACCACGTCATCGGGCATCTTCCCGGCCTCCCTCCGTCATCGGCCGCGCCTTCACCGGTTGCGCCCTCACCGGTCGAGCACGACGATGGCGACGGCCAGGGCCTGCAGCAGGGTCAGCGGCACGAGCACCGTCCACGCGAACTCCATGTAGCGCTCCATGCGCAGCGTCGGCAGCAGCCGCCGCCCGGCCACCAGCAGGCCGAGCACCGCGGCCGTCTTCAGCAGCGTCCACGCCCACGCCGGCAGCCACGGCCCGTGGCCGCCGCCGAGGAAGAGCGGCACGCTGAACCCGGCGGTGACCACCAGCAGCAGCCACCGCCCGGCCAGCAGCACCAGCCGGTCCACGCCCGCGTACTCGGCGGCCGCACCGCCCGCGGCGTCCCGCCCGAGGGGGTGATCGAACGGGCCCCAGAAGGCCATCGCCAGCGCGCTCAGGAGGAACACGGCGAACGCCACCGGCATCCACACCGCGAACCAGAGCCCCCGCTGCGCCGTCACCACCTCGCCGACCCGCAGCGACTCAGCGCCGAGCGCCGCGGTGGTCAGCGCGAGCATGTGCGGCAGCTCGTACGCGAGGCCCTGGGCGAGGAAGCGGTAGCCGCCGACCAGCGACAGCGCCGAGTTCGGCCCCCAGCCGGCCAGCCACACCGCCGCCCACGCCAGGGCCTCCATCGCGTTGAACCACACCACGCCCACGACCGGATCCGTGACGGCCCGGAACCCCCACGGGAGCACGGCGCCTGCGAGCACGGCGGCAACGGGGACGAGCGCGAGCCCGATGCGGCCGAGCCACGGGTCGCCCGCGGTCGTACGCCGCGGCTGCTGGCCCAGCAGCCGCAGCCCCGCGCGCAGCGGCGCCTGCGCGGCACGCAGGGGGCTGCCCTGGCGGCCGCCCGCCGCCGCCGCGGCCAGCACGGCGTCGAAGCCGGCGACGAGGGCCGCCGCGGCGGCGAGGGCGAACGGCAGCAGCACGACGGCCCACACGGGCGCGGTGTCAGCCATGGACGGCCACCGCCAGTTCGTCGAGGTCGGGGTCGAGGCTGGCCACGATCACGCGGGCGGAGGTGAACTCGGCGCCGCGCAGCAGACCGGGCAGGACGTCCAGGAGCGCCTGCGACGGCGGCCGCGGGCCGTCGAGCCGGCCGCGCGGGCCCTCCTGGCCGTACGGGGCGAGGGACCGGTCGTCGTCGACGCCTGCGGCGCAGCGCGCGGCCTCGTCGAGCCAGACGAGCAGCCGGTCGTACGCGTCGCCGTCCGCGGCCAGCGCGGGACCGGTCACCCCGGACCGCCGCGCCCGCGCGGCGGGCAACACGCCGAGCCCGGCCGTCGACTCCCGCAGCACGCGCGACCGCCGCACGCGCCGCCCGAGCCGCTCCAGTCCCGCACCCCACTCCTCGAACGGCGCCCCGTCGAGCACCGCGTCGCGCAACCGGCGGGCACGGGCGGCGGGATCGGGCCACCCGGAGACCGCGAGCAGCCGCGCGATGCTGTCCAGGTGCGCGGCGCAACACCGCCGGTGGGCGGCGCCGCGCAGGACGTCCTCGCCACGGGCGGCCCGCAGCCACGGCTCGTCCCAGTAGGGCAGTTCCTCCGCGGCGGGCGTGGTGGTACGCACCTGGGCGTCCTGCACGACGTCCCCTTGCAGGGCGACGTCGAGCACGAGCCCGGCGGGCCAGTCGGCGAGACCGGGCCCGAGCGGCAGATGCAGCCGGTCGAGCCGGAGCCCGTCGCGGTCGTCGGCACGTTCGGCCAGGGGCAACCCGGCGACGGGGCCCAGGTGATGGAGATGCGCCGCGTGCGCATCGTGCGCGCCGTGGCCACCAGTACCCTCGTGCACGCCGTGGCCGCCGTGACCGCCGTGACCACCGTGACCACCGTGGCTCCCGTGCGCGTCGTGGCCACCAGCGCTCTCGCGGCCCGTGTGACCTTCGTGGCCGGGGGCGCCTCCGTGGCCGCGGTGGTCCTCCCGGCCACGAGGACCCCCGTGGCCGCCGTCGTCTTCCTGACCGCCATGCCACGCACCGGGCCGCCCGTGCGCGCCACCCCCGCCCGGGCCCAGGCGACCGGCCATGCCCCCGCCCTGGCCACCGGCGGGCGCGACCAGCGTCCGCAGCAGCCCGTTCAGCGCCGTCTCGACGCCCTCCGCCCCGGTCACCGCGGACCGGGACTTGGGGTACGGGATCTGCCGCCAGAGCGCGTCCGTCCACTCCCCCGTCCCCGCGCCGCCCGCACCCACGACCAGCAGCCCGCTCGCCGCCGCCGGGCTCGCGGCCACCGGCCAGCCACGTCTCCGCAGCCCCGCCTCCACCGCCAGCCGCGTCTCCGTACCTCCGGGGTGGACGGCCAGCAGGACGGCGGGATGCCGGGTCCCCATGCGGCGCAGCGCTTGCCTCAGGCCCACCGCAGCGCACCTTCGCGGCGGGCGTAGACGACGGCCGCGAAGAGGATGCTCAGGAAGAGGAACATCTCGACCACCGCCGGCGTGCCCATCTCGCTGACGACCCGCACCCACGGGTACATGAAGAGCATCTCCATGTCGAACGCCAGGAAGATCATCGTCACGGGATACCAGCGCACATGGAACCGGGAGAACGCGTGCTCCGCGGGCGGCAGTCCGCCGCTGAACGGCCCCGACTCCAGCGCCCCTTGCCTGCCCCGCAGCCACGCGCCCAGCCCGTGCAGCGCCGCGACCCCGCCGATCACCACGCCGAGCAGCACCGCCACCGGCTCCCATACCGCCACGCCGAGCATCATGCCCGACACACACCGTGACCGCGGGACGCCACGGCCGACGACGGAGGGTGATGCGCCGTCATCTCAACGGATAGGCACAACGATCGCGCCGAGGCGGACGTTCAGGCCCGGTGCGGGCCCGTCGTGACGTAGGCGTAGCCGAACCCCTCACCCTCGCGGGGCTCGCGGGTCCAGGACCGGGTGGTGAGGGTGGGGAGTCTGCCCCGGGTGAGCGCGAAGCGCGGCAGCGAGAGGCCGAGTTCGGCGTGGAGGGCCGCCAGCACCCGCGCTTCGCGCTCCTGCTCGGTGTCCTCCGGGCGGCACAGCCGGGCGGGGTCCAGGGCGTCGGGTATCGCGCCGGAGCGCTCGGTCTTCGCGCCTCGTAGGGTGAACGCCCAGAGTTCCTCGCCCTGTTCGGCCACGGACAGGTGGAACGCGGTCGGGTGGTCGGCCGACCGGCTCGTCGGTTCGCGCCAGACCACCACCGCGCGGCCGGCCGCGGAGGCGGCCGCGGCCGGCGAGTGGAACAGGCCGGTCAGACGGCGGTGGGAGTTGACGTCGACGGCGAACGCCCAGCCTTCCGCGATGCGCCCGACGGCGACCACGGGCCGGTCCTCCCAGAGCTCCACGCCCTCCCGCTCGTGGGGTCCTGGTGCCCCCCAGGATGCCGTGCGGGGGTCCGTGGGCGCACTCAGCCCGGCACCCTCTTCGCCGATCAGGGCGGGCAGGCCGGAGGGGTCCGCCCCCTCGATCCAGACAGCGCGGTATCCGTCCCCCGGCTGCCGGTTCGCCGCGCGCTCCGCCAGCCAGGCGAGGCCCGGCGGGTCGAGGTCGGGCACCGGCTCGGGGGCGGGTCCGCTCTCCCCGGCCCGCGGGGTCGCCAGGAGCTCCCGCCCGCGCTCGGGGGTGACCAGCGGGCCCAGCACGGGGTCGGCGAACAGGCCGAGCGGGGCGATCAGCGAGGGCCCGGGCGCCTCCCACGACGGCAGCGCCCCGCGCAGGATCCGCCACGCGTCGTCGGTCAGCCCCCAGCGGGCCGCCTCCCGGGCCTCGGCGACGGTCCGGCCCCAGGTGCCCGGGGGCGCGTAGACGTGGGTCCCGTTCCGTACCGCGTTCAGCACTGCGTCTGCGGTCTCCCGGTCGACCCCGCGGGCGACCATCATCCCGAGCCACTGATCGTCCGCGTCCCGCCGCCAACTGTCACGTCCCACCGCCACGGCCTCCACGGGCAGCAACTCCGGCTGATAGCGGGGGTCCGCCACCAGATCGCCGTAGGCCCGCGGACTCCCCGGCGCCCGCACGTACTGAAGCTGGTTCAGCAGGACGGCACTTCCGGGCCGGCCGTAGGACTCCGCCTCTTCGAGCAGGGGCAACGCCTCCTCGTACCGCCCGCGCAGCGCCAGCCGGCGGGCGTCCTCCACGCGGGCGTCCTGGGCTCGGGTCGTCGCGTTCACGAAGTCGGCCAGCTCTGCCCGGTCGCGGTGGAATCCGCGGTGCATGGCCTCCATGTACGCGCGGAACGACGGGTAGCGGTCGGGCTGTTCGCCGCTCCAGCCCTGGGAGAGGTAGAGCGCCCACTCGCCGTCCGGGCCGACGTCGCCCGGGTCGAGCAGCGCGTGGGACATGTCCGAGTCCGTCTCCAGCCGCACCGCCCGCCGCCACATCCCGGCCAGCAGGACGTCCTCCGTGCGCGGCTCGTCGCCGAGGTGCTCCTCGTACACCGTGCTCTGGTCGTACGGATCCCGGAACAAGTCGATGTCCGCGGCACCCCCGAGCTGGTAGACCCCGGCCATCTGATCGACGTGCCACCCGTCGCTGACGGCCAGGAACTCCCGGTACGACTCCGGCAGCCGCAGCCCCAGCCGCTCCTCGGCCGCGACGATCACCGCCTCCGCCGCCCCGGCCCGCCCCAGCACGAAACGGGCCTCCTCACCGCCCTCGTCGTCCTCGTCCTCGTCCGCCCGCGGAACCCACTCGTCCTGCCAACGCCCAAGGAACCCGTGCCAGTCGAACCCGTCGCCGCTCATGCCCGGGATACTGCCACCCTGCACTGACACCCCGGCCGCCGGCGGCGTCCCGCTCCGTCGTACTCCGACGTGCTCCGTCGTGCTCCGTCCCGTTCCGTCGCGCTCAGTTCGCGTCGATGTGCAGGGGCGCGGGCTCGATCGCCCAGTCGAGCGCGAAGTCCGCGACCTCTTCCCAGCCGTCCTCGCCGCAGGTGTAGTGGCTGCGGCCGGGGAACATCCGGTACGCGACGATGGCCCCGCCGTGCTTCTCGTTCTTCCGGTAGTTCTCGTGCTGCACGGCCGGCGGCAGGATGCGGTCGTTGCCGCCGGCGATGAACATCAGGGGCGCCCGGTCGCGGTCGGCGAAGTCGTAGGCCGTCGCGGCGTGCGGCGTGACGTTGGCGAAGCCGCCCTGGAAGAGGATCCGGCCGGAGACGGGGACCGCGTAGCGGTCGTAGACGGCCTTCGACTCCTCCTCGCTCAGGTTGTTCGCGAACGCGTGGTGGAACTCCTTCTCGGTGATCGGCACCGCGCGGTTCTTGTTGGCCGGGTTGCGCAGGACCGGGAAGGTGGCCCTGATCTCGCTGAGCGGCAGCGCCCGGATCCCCTTGACGGGCGCGCCGTCGATGGACACGCCGACCGCGCCGTACCCCGCGCCGAGGAGAAGCTGCACGAAGGTGCCGCCGAACGAGTGGCCGATCAGGGCCGGCTTCGTGTCCAGCGCCGCCACCACCCCGGCCAGGTGGTCGAAGATCTCGCGCACGCCGAGCCCCGCCAGCGGCGAGGGGTCGCGGCGCAGCGCCTCGACGCCGGCCTCGCCCTGCTCGATCCCCGGGTAGCCGGGCGTGATCACCTTCATGCCGCGCTGCTCGTAGCGGGTGACCCAGTGCTCCCACGACAGGGGCGTCATCCAGAGGCCGTGGATGAGTACGACCGTGTCCGGCGGTGATGCGGTCTGGTCCATCGGCCCGTCCGATCTCTCCGGCGGCGGCGTGCGCGCAGGCTCTCGCGCAGGAGACTTCAGACTATTCGGACATCGCGGGAAGCGGAGTCAGCGATGCGCCGCGAGCCGCCGGGCCCCGCTCCTCCGGTCCTCGCTCCTTCGGTCCCGGTCACTTCCGGGGCAGGAGCGCGCCGGTCAGGTGGTCGTAGGCCACGTGGCAGTGCAGACGTACACCGGACAGCAGGGCGTCGTCGTTGACGTAGAACCGCGGGTTGTGGTTGGGGACCAGCCCCCGCCCGCCCGGTACGGGCTCCAGCCCGCCGTCGTCCGCCAGCCGGCCGTCCTGCGCGCCGAGCATCAGGTACACGCCCCCGAATCTGTTGACGAACTCGGAGACGTCGTCGTACCCGAGGGTCGGCGGGGTCTCGAAGACCGCGTCCTCGCCGACCACGCGCACGACGGTCGGCAGGACCGCGTCGACCCACTCCCCGCGGTTGCGCACGGCCGGCACGTCCTGCAGATACTCCACGGAGGCCGTGCATCCGTACGCGGCCGCCGTCTGCTCCGCGAGCGTGGTGAGCCGCCTCCGTACGTCGCCCATGTCGGCCTCGGCGACGCATCTGATCGTGCCCCACAGCGTGATCTCACCGGGCACGATATTGAACCGGCCGACGTCCTCGACGTGCCCGATGGTGACGGTGATCGGGTCGAAGGCCGGCACCTGCCGGTACACCTGCCCGATGCCCACCTGGATGGCGCCGGCCGCGGGCACCGGGTCCACGCCCTCCCACGGGGTGGAGCCGTGCACCTGCCGCCCGGTGAGCACGATCCTGACCAGGCAGGAGGCGCCGAACTGGTTGCCGACCCGATAGCCGGCGTGCCCGTCGGGCAGCGGGCCCAGGTGCATGCCGAACGCCATTGTCGGCACCGGGTCGTCGCACGCCCCCTGGGCGAGCATCTCCTTCGCGCCCGACTTCTCGTCCGCCGGCGCGCCCTCCTCGGCCGGCTGGAAGAGGAAGAGGACGGTGCCGGGCAGCCGGTCGCGCAGCCCGGCCAGGACGGTGGCGGCGCCGAGGAGCATCGCGGTGTGCCCGTCGTGGCCGCAGGCGTGCGCGACGGGGAACGGTCCGCCGGGGTAGTCCTCGTCCACGACGGTGGCGGCGAAGCTCTCGCCGCTCTCCTCCCGTACGGGCAGCGCGTCGATGTCGGCGCGCAGCGCGACCACCCGGCCGTCACCGGGCGCGCCGCCCTTCAGGACGCCGACGACGCCGTGTCCCGAGACGCCGGTGCGGACCTCGTCGAGGTCCAGCGAGGTGAGGTGGTCCGCGATCAGCGCGGCGGTCCCGGCCTCGCGGTTGGGCAGTTCGGGGTTCCGGTGGAAGTGGTGCCGCCACCGGACGACCTGCGGTTCGATCGCGGCGCACCGCCGGTCGACCTCGGCGTGCATGGGATCGCTGCTCATGTCCCGGCTCCCTCGGCGGGCGGTCCTGCCCGCGTCCCCACGCTAGGGACCAGGGCCCCGTACCACCGCCGCCGGAGGGGCAATCGGGTGACCGGCCGGGACGGGTCAGAGGTCGCCGGGACGGGGCTCGGCGGGGGCGCCGGAGGAGTCCATGAGGATCGCGTGGGTCGCGTGGTGGCCGTCCGCCCGCTTCGGGGGGACCTGGCTGGTCACCTGGACGATCCCGCTCGGCAACACGGTGAACACCGGCTCCTCCGCGCCCTTCGGCAGCTCGGCCATGAAGCGGGCCACCCGGATCCGCTGCCCCTCCGTCAGGTCCGACTTCCGCAGACTGCCGACCGTCCCCTGCAGATGCCGGAGCAGCAGCGCGGCGTCGTCGGGGTTCTTCGTCGTCAGCCGGAGCCAGGAGGAGTCGGTGAACGTGAGGCGTACATCGGACTCCAGCTCGCTGTACGGCATCCGCCGCAGCTCCCCCACGGTGTCCCTCGGCACCTCCCAGAGCACGTCCGCCGGGTCGATCGAGCCGGCAGTGGTGCCGAGGAAGACCAGCCGGCGGTCGGTCAGCACCAGGTGCGTACGGTACGAGTCCGGCCGCCGTCCCGGGTCGAGCTGCCAGGGAGCGTCACGGGCCAGGGTGCCCGGGCCGGCCCACAGGACGGGGAAGTCGTCGACCTCGTTCTCCGGCTCGTCCGGCCGGCCCCGCACGGAGACGCCGCCGAACGGCGAACCGCCGCCGCCCAGCGCGTTCGCGACGACGTTCAGGACGACCGGGATTCCGACGCCCAGCACCCGGCCCGTACGCCGCACTGCCCGCTCGCCCGCCGGGCGTACGGTGAACCCCGGACCCTCCGGCCAGCCCGCCTGCTCCTGCAGCTCACGCTGGATGTCGCGGCGCCCGGTGTCCCGGAACCAGCGCGCGCCCGCCACCCGCGGCGCCACGCCGGCGGCGAAGTCCGCCCGTACCCGGCACTGCAGCGTCTCGTCCCCGTCCGGATACCAGTCCATGCCGTCAGCCTCCCTCCGTACCTTCTGGCTCAGGAAAAGCCACGGACTTCACGATCTCCGCCATCAGTTCGCTGAGATCGTCCCACTGGTTCATCGCGCTGGTGTCGAGCGTGAACACCGCGATGTACGGACCGGTGGGGAACGGGACGTAGACCTGGATCTGACCGGTGATCAGCCGCGTGTCCTCGCCGGTTTCCGTGTACTCGCCGTCGATCGTGAGCGCCTTGACGGTGACCACGGCGACGGCCGGGCCGCAGGGCAGGTCGAGCCAGCGCACGTCGTGCTTGGGCCGGCGCCCGAAGACCTCGCGCAGGCCGAGCGCCGCCGCCTCGGCGCTGGTGTGGCCGGACTCCATCGCGGCGACGGTGAGCGAGCAGTGCGCGACACCGCCCTCCTCGAACCAGATCGCCCAACGCGAACGCCCCTCGTTCCCACAGGAGTTGACAGAAACGCTCAGCCTAGGACCCGAACCGGCCAACGGCGGCCGAAGCCACCATTCACAGGAAACTCTCAGACACCCGGGTACGGGCGGAGGGAACGGGTCGCCGGTGGGGGTCAGCCGGTGGTGGTGTGGATGTTGGGGACGGCTCGGGCCAGGGTGAGGACGCCGACCAGGACGATGGCGACGCCGACGCAGGCCGGGAGCAGCCACCAGCCCAGGCGGATGCTCTCGTCGAAGAGGAAGATGCCGAGGGCCAGGCTCACCGTGGCGTCGCCGATCGTGAGGGCCGGCTGGGAGGCGGCGAGGGAGCCGGCTTGCAGGGCGTTTTCCAGGAGGAGCACGGCGCCGATGCCGCACACGACGAAGCCGTAGGTCTGCCAGGTCGTCAGGAAGGCCAGCAGGCCGTCCTGGATCAGTGTGAAGGTGGCGGTCTTGAGCAGGGCCGCGGTCAGGGCGTTGCCCACAGCGGCCGCCCCGCCGAGGACGACGGCGCGCAGCAGGCCGGAGTGGCTGCGGACGCTGATGGCCGCCGCGGCGGCCATCGCGCCCAGGCAGGCGATCAGCGCGGGGATCCAGCGGGTCATCGGCGCGAGGTCCCGGGCCCCGGTCGGGGCGGCGGCGCCGAGCGCCAGTGCGAGTCCCGCGACTACGGCGGCCACGGCCCACCAGCCTTGCTCCGGCAGCCGGCGGTGGAGCAGGAAGGTGCCGAACAGCAGGGCGAAGGGCAGTTCCAGGATGAAGACCGGCTGCACCAGGGACAGCGGGCCGTTGGCCAGGGCCACCGCCTGGCTGACGGCCGCCACCGTGACCCCGGCGATGCCGATGAGCCACGCCGGCTTGCGCGCCAGCGCGAGAAGCAGCCGCAGACCGCCGCCCTGGGGCACGGTGGCGGCGGCTTTGCGCTGGAACGCGGTGCCGGCGGCGTTGCTGGCGGCACCGAGGACCGCGAAGGCCACGGCGAGAACGAGCATGTCGGTTATCCGCGCGGTAGGTGCCGGCTGCCCTGCCGATCAGGGAGCATCTGCGTCACTACGTCCGGACCGTACCCCCCGCCGCTTCCCACGGCCCTCCGGCTCGCCCTGGGACGCCGCCGATACACCGCTTCACAGCCGTGGGGAGCGGGGGCGGTACGGATTCCGGGGGGGGCGGGGGCTGCCGGAGGCGCGCGGCACTTCAGGGGGGCGATATTCGCATTGGCCGGGTGCCGGTGCGAATGGGGATGTCCGTCAATGCCGCGTACGGCAAAGAGTGATCCGGTCCGCCGGCACAAGCACCGCGTTCACGCCGGGAGCGAGGAAAGTCGTCCGCAGTTCCGGGTATTCAAGCGGCGGGTTCTCCATGGCGCCCTTTTCTCCTCGGTGCGGGTCCTACGCCCACCACCTGGCGCCTCGTCGCCTCCTGCGGAAGCAGGTCCAGCATGGCGTGGGCCAGGTCGGCGCGGGGCAGGGAGCCGGTGGTGGGGACGTTGGTGGCTGATGCGGTGGCGGTAGTGGCCCGTGGCGGGGGCGTTGGTCAGGCGGCCCGGGCGCAGGGCCGTCCAGTCCAGGGTGCTGCGGGCCAACTCCTCCTCCATCGCCGCCGAGTCCGCGTACACGTCCCTGAACACGGCCCGTACCAGCGGGAGGACGATCCGCCTGCCCAGCACCCCCTCGTCCGGTGCCGGCGGGCCGGCCGGGGCCGCGCTGACGACGACCGTACGGGTCAGGCCGGCCGCCTCCGCCGCGCGGACCAGCGCGCGGGCGGCGGGGGCGAGGACGGCAGGGGCGCGGCGGGTGGTGGGGCCCAGGCAGGACAGCACCGCGTCGCGGTTCCGGCACAGTTCGGTCAGGGGTTCCGGGTCGGTGACGTCCTCGACGGTGGCGACGTCCAGGGCCTCGCCGGTCAGCGGCAGCCTGGCGGGGGCGCGGACCACCGCGGTGACGCGGTGGCCGTCGGCCAGGGCGCGGCGCACCACCAGCCGGCCGGTGGCGCCCGTGGCTCCCAGGACCGTGAGCCTCATCCGTCCGCCTCGGCTCCCCCGCGGGTCGGCGGTACCGGTGCGGACGGGGCCGCGGCCGGGTCCTCGTACGGGCGGATCTCCAGCCGCTCGCGGGCCGCCGCCGTCGCCATCCCCGGCAGCAGGTACCGCCACAGCGCCGCCACCCGCTCCGGCAGGTCCGCGCGGCCCGTGGTCGCCTGTGACAGCACCTGGATGCCGAAGTACGCGCCCATCAGCATGTGGGCGCACTCCGCCTCGTCGACCTCGGGCAGCAGTTCGGAGGCCGCGCGGGCGGCGGCCATCTGGCTGCGGAGGTGGTCGGTCCACAGGTGGTGGAGGGTCGAGCCGTCCCTCTCCAGGCCGCTGCGCTCGAAGGTCAGCCGCAGGCCGGCGCTGAGCACGACGTTGGTGCGCAGTTCGTGGGCGAGGCGCATGGTGACGTCGATGAGCTGCTGCAGCCCGTTGGCCCCGGGCGGGAGCAGCCACTGCTGCGGGCCCTGCGCGGCGAGTACGGCCTTGGCCAGCGTCTGCTTGGACTCGAAGTGGAAGTAGAGACCGCCCATGGTGGTGCCCGCGCGCTGCACGATCCGGCTGAGGCTGGCGCTGTCGTAGCCGTACTCGTCGAAGACCTCGGCGGCCACCGTGATGATCGCCTGGCGGGTCCGCATCGCCCGCGCCTGCCGCACTCCCGCCATGGACCTCACCGACTCGAACAAGTGCTCCCGGAAGCCGCCCATGGTAGTAGCCAGTGGGCGGGGGTGTCCGTCACCGGCCGGCCGGCCGGTGACGGACGCCGGCGGTGGTCAGCGGGTGATCTTGAGTACTTCGCCGCTGGTCCCGACCGAGTTGTTGGTCACGTAGATCTCGTCGTCCGGGCCGACGGCGACGCCCGAGGACATCGTCAGCCGGTCGCCGGTCTCGACCGGGGTCACGTCGCCGGTGGCCGTGTCGACCACGTTGATCGCGCCGGGCTTGGGGCCTTCGGCCCCGTAGCCGCCGGTGATCGTGAGCGCGACGAGGTCGCCGGACTTGTCCAGGGCGAGGTCGCTGACGGCCGTCAGGCCCTCGGCGAAGACCACGGGGCGGTGACCGGGTGCGATCTTCCAGATCCGGGCCGCGCCGGGCTTGAGGGCGCCCATGTCGGAGACGTAGACGGTGCCGTCGCGGGTCTCGACGACGCCGCCGGGTACGGCCTCGGAGAGCTGGCCGTTGACGGTGTTGCCGGGGAAGACGGCCTCGGCGCGGATCGAGCCGAACGCGGAGATGTCCAGCAGGTCGTTGCCCGCCGCGTCGGTCGCCAGGTAACCGCCCTTGGCCGTCTTGGCCAGCCGCCAGGCGTTGCTCTGCACCGACGAGGGCTCGTTCGGGGTGGGCGGCTCGCCGAGCACCCAGTCGGGGTCCATCCGCGTCTCGAAGTCGACCAGGTCGGCGACGGTGTGGCCGGCGGTGTGCCGCAGGGTGCCGAGGTGCTTGGCCCCGGCGCCCAGGCCCGCGCGGAACTCGTTGGTGTTGCCACCGCCGTTGAGGACGACGTAACCGAAGGCGCCCGGCTCCACGTCGACGGGGCCGGTGGCCGAGATGGGCTGCTGCGGGTTGGCCACCCCGGCGGCGAGGGACGGCAGCCCGTTGACGACGCGGCCCTGCTTCCGGCCGTCGATGCGGTAGACGGAACCGGTGGCGCCGACGCACTGCTTGCCGGCCTCGCAGCCCGCCTGGCCCTTGCCGGACTCGGCGACGAGTATCCGCCCGTGCCGGTCCACGTGCAGCCCGCGCGGGTTGTTCAGCTCATCGGCCACGACCTCGATCGCCGGCTCGGTCTCGTCGGCGACCGCGGGCGCGGGCAGCGTCACCGCGGTGACACCGCCCAGCACGCCGGCGGACAGGACAGCCCTCTTCCACTTCCTGTTCTTGCTCGACATCTCACTCCTTCTTGCCGCACGGAGCGGGCTTGATATGGGCAATCCGCGACACCATAAACACTGCCGCGGTATTACGTCGTGCGCTGTTCGACTGCGCAGCGGGCGCAGTTGGACAATCTCCCGCTCGTCAAGCGGGGCTCAAGCTGAACTCCGTTTTCGCGCCGGAATTGGACACGTGGAAGTCCGCGGTGCGCTGGCCTACCGTCGGCGAATCCGGGAAAGACGGGAACTCGCCTTACGGAGGAATCCGATGCCACCGCTGCCCCCCGCTCGTCTCGTCCGCGTCGTCGAAGGGATTCGCTCCGCACTGCAGTCGCTGACCCGCAAGATGGCGCCGCCGCCGTTCGCGCTGCTGGAGCTGGCGCAGGGCGCCATGGTCTCCCAGGCGATCTACGCGGCCGCGGAACTGCGGGTCGCGGAGGCGCTGGCGGACGGGCCGCTGCCGGTGGCGCGGCTCGCCGAGAGGACGGAGACCGACACCGAGTCGCTGCGCCGGCTACTGCGCCTCCTCGCGACGTACGGGATCTTCACCGAGCGGAAGGACGGCCGGTTCGCGCTCACCCCGATGGCCCGGGCGCTGCTGCCGGACGCGCCGATGTCGATGAACGGCATCGCCCTGCTGATGGGCCATCCCACGCACTGGGAGGACTGGGCGCACTTCGCCGAGGCGGTACGCACCGGGGAGCCGAGCCTGCCGAAGCTCCGCGGCATGGGCGCGTTCGAGTACCTGGAGGAGAACCCCGAGTACGGGGGCGTCTTCATCCGCGGCATGGGCTCGATGTCGGCGACGGAGACGGACCCGCTGCTCGCCGCGTACGACTTCTCCCGCTTCCGCACCGTCGTCGACTTCTGCGGCGGCCGCGGCGACTTCCTCGCCGGGGTGCTCCGCAAGTCGCCCAAGGCCCGCGGGGTGCTGTCCGACCCCCGCGTCGGGGAGAACGGCGCGGCCGCCTTCCTGGAGAAGGAGGGCGTCGCCGACCGGTGCACGATCGCGGACGGCGGGCTCTTCGACCCGGTACCGGAGGGCGGGGACGCGTACGTCCTGAAGCACATCGTGCACGACTGGCCGGAGCCGCAGGCCGTGGAGATCCTCACCAACGTGCGGAAGGCGATGAACCCCGGCGGCCGGGTCCTCATCATGGAGATGGTGCTGCCGGACAAGCGCAACGCGCCGCACTCGGGCAAGCTCGTCGACCTGTGGCTGATGCTGCTCGTCGGCGGCCGGGAGCGGACCGAGGCGCTGTACGGGGAGCTGCTGGCGCAGGCGGGGCTGCAGGTGGAGCGCGTGGTGCAGACGCCCGCGGCCATCTCCGTCGTGGAGGCGAGCCGGATCTGAGCCCGCCCGGTGCGCCGGCGGGGTGCCGGGGCTCATCCCGGCGGCTGCCCGGCCGGCCGCCGGGTGGTGGCGACGACCCGGTGCCACAGGTTGCAGAAGCCCGAGGCCAGGACGAGGGTGGCGAGCTGGCTCTCGTCGAAGTGGCGGGCGGCTTCGTGCCAGACGGCGTCGGGGACGGCGTCCGGCCGGTCGCCGAGCCGGGCGGCGCTCTCCGCCAGGAGCAGCGCCGCCCGTTCCGCGTCGCTGTAGTACGGGGCGTCGCGCCAGGCGGCGACGGCGGCGATCCGCTCGGGCGGCTCCCCCGCGGCGCGCATCTCGGCGGCGTGCCGGTCGACGTTCCAGCTCGCCCCGTTGATCTGGCTGGTGCGCAGATAGACGAGGAGCAGGGTGCTCTCGGGAACCCCGGACCGCTTCAGTGCCTCGCCCAGCGCCCGCAGCGCCGGTACGGCACCGGGTACCGCGGCCGTGGGACTGGCTATTCGCGCCTGCATCTCGCTCCTCGCTGTCGCACGTAGGGTCGGGACGGCCGGGGGCCGGGCGCGCCGCGGCGCTGTCACGTCGGCCGGGTGCCATCCGTCATCTCCATGACGCGCGGCAGCGGAAGAGTGTGACGGCGGACACCGCGCCCGGCACCTTCACCCCCAGGACGGAGAGCAACGATGAGGTTCCGTACGACGATCGAACCCGCCGGCAACGCGACCGGGTTCGAGGTGCCGGACGAGGTGGTCGACGGTTTCGGGGCGGGCCGGCGGCCGCCGGTGGTGGTGGAGATCAACGGCCACTCGTGGCGGACGCGGATCGCGCCGATGGGCGGCCGGTACGTCGTCGGGGTCAGCGCGGCCCACCGCAAGGCGAGCGGGGTGGTGCAGGGCGAGGAGGTGGAGGCGGAGGTGACGCTGGACACCGAGCCGCGGGAGATCGTCGAACCGCCCGAGCTGACCGCCGCGCTGGACGCCGACCCGGGGGCGAGGGCCGCGTACGACGGGCTGGCGCCGACCCACAAGCGCCGCCATGTCCGGGCGGTGGAGGGCGCGAAGACGGCTGCGACCCGGGAGCGGCGGGTGGCCAAGGTGCTGGCGGAGCTGACCGGCGAGGAGCGGCCGGGGAGCTGACGGCACGGGCGGCGCGCCGGCCGTGCGGTACGGGCGACGCGCGCCGCGCACCGCCCGGGCCCTGGGCGGTACGCGGCGCCGTCATCCCTGCGGGCTCACCGGCCGGGTGCCGGCGCTGCTTCAGCCGAAGGAGATGGGCTGGGCGATCGGGCCGATCTCCTGCTCCCAGGCCACGATCTGGCACTGCTCCACGGCGCAGTCCACCGTGATGGTCTGGCCGGTGCTCCAGTCCGTGGCCTGGAACTGCTTGCGCGCCACGTACTGGGCCGAGAAGGTGCCGTTCGCGGCGGCGGTGGTGTGGACGGTGTCGTCCGCGCACACGGTGTCGCGGACGCACTCGCTGACGCCGATCGCGCTGCCGGCGACGTAGCCGGAGCCGCTCACGGACACCGTCTGGCCGTCGGCGAGCCCGGTGCTCGGCGTCACCGTGACGGCCGGGGCGGCGGCCGCCGCCGGGCTGGCCGCCAGGGCGCCCAACGCTGCGGCGGCGCCGAGGACTCCGGCGGTGGCCAGGCGGGTACGGCGTGCGGGCATGTGATCTCCCTGCCTCTCAGGTGTCGACTTCGCGGGGTGGTGCGACTGACGGCTCCAGCGTCGGCCGTGACGGAGGAGCCGCGGTTGATCGCGAGTGGAAGTCCGGTCCTGCCGGGGTGTCACAATCCGCGGCTGCCGTACGTATCGGCGGTCCCCTTCACCTCTTCGGCCCGGCGCCGCCGAGCGGCACTTCGCGTACGCACAGCGCGGCGAGCAGCGTGAGCGCGGCCGCGGCGACCGCCGCCCAGAAGGCCGACCGCACGCCCTCCGCGGCCGCCGCGGCGGCGGGCGTGCCGTGCTCGCCGAGACCGCCGGAGAGCGCGCCCATGACGGCGACCCCGAGGGAACTGCCCAGCGTGCGGCAGAGGGTGACGGCCGACGAGGCGGCGCCCATCTCCCGTACGTGGACGCTGCTCTGTGCGACGGTGACGACGATCTGGGTCAGGAAGCCCATGCCGACGCCGAGCACCGCCATGAACACGCCCGTGGTCAGCCGGGAGGTGCCGGTGCCGAGCCGGGTGAGCAGGAGGGTGCCGGCCAGCATGAAGGCGCCGCCCGCCACCTGCGCGGACCGGTAGCTCCCGGTGCGCGCCGTGTACCTGCCGGAGAGCTGGGAGACGAGCAGCAGGGTGGCGAGCATCGGCAGCAGCAGGAGTCCGGACCCGGTGGCGGACAGGCCCTGCGCCGCCTGCTGGTAGAGCGGCAGGTAGAGCACGGCGCCGAACATGACGAAACCGGTGAGGAAGGCGAGCACCGACATCAGCGCGAAGTTGCGGATACGGAACAGGCGCAGCGGCAGCACCGGTTCCGCTGCCCGGCGCTCGGCGGCGAGGAAGCCCGCGAGCGCCACGACCGCGCCCCCGGCCAGGCCGAGGACCACCGGCGAGCCCCAGGCGTACGCGCCGCCGCCCCAGGTGGTGGCCAGGACCAAGGCGGTGACCCCGGCGGCCAGCAGGGCGGCCCCGGCGTAGTCGGCGCGTACGGGCGCGGCTGCCCGCGGCGGCCGCGCCGGCACCCGGATCAGCAGGACGGCGAGGCCCATGGCCAGGGCCGCGAGCGGCAGGTTGAGCAGGAAGACCCAGCGCCAGCCGAGGTGGTCGGTGACGAGGCCGCCGACGGGCGGGCCGCCGATCATCGACACCGCGAGCACGCTGGTGATCATGCCCGCGTAGCGGGCGCGTTCGCGCGGGGGCACCAGCTCGCCGAGCACGGACATCGCGCCCACCGCGATGCCGCCCGCCCCCAGGCCCTGGAGGCCGCGGAACGCGATGAGCTGGCCCATGTCCTGGGCGGCCGCGCAGAGCGCGGAGCCGGCGGCGAACACGCCCAGCGCGGCCAGCAGCACCCCGCGGTGGCCGTGCAGGTCGCCGAGCTTGCCCCACACGGCGGTCGTCGCGGCGGCGGCGAGCGTGTACGCGGTGACCGTCCACGCCAACTGCCCGGCGCCGCCCAGGTCCCCGACGATCGTCGGCATGGCGGTGCCGATCACCATGGTGTCCAGGGACGACAGCAGCAGCGCGAGGAGCAGCGGCAGCAGCGTGACGCGGATGCCGGCCCGGAGGCGGGCCCGCGGTCCGGGCGCGGCGCGGTCCGTCGTGGCGGCCACGGCCTAGCCGATCCTCATCGTCGCCATCATGCCCATGGCGGAGTGGTCGAGCATGTGGCAGTGGTACGGGAATTCGCCGCGGTAGGTGTCGAAGGACGCCTGGAGCCTGACCGTCTCGCCGGGGGCGAGGAACACGGTGTCCTTCAGCCCCGACTCGGCCGGCGACGGCGGCCGCCCGCCGCGCTCCAGCACCCGGAACTGCACCAGGTGCAGGTGGAAGTTGTGCGCGGCGACGCGGTTGGAGTTGGTGACGGTCCACACCTCGTGGGCGCCGTGGGTGACGGCGGCGTCCACCCGCCCCGGGTCGTAGACCTTCCCGTCGATGTACGCGGCGGGCGGGGTGCTGCCGTCCTCCGTCATGCTGAGGTCGACGGTGCGGCCCGCGGTGGGCTCGGGGCGGTCGGGCAGGGTGCGCAGCCGGGCGGGCACGGAGCTGGGGTCGGCGGCGGTGCGCACGATGTCGAAGCGCAGCACCTCGCCGGTCTGCTCGGGGGTGCCGGGGCCGACGGCGTTGCGCAGCACGACGCTGCTGCCGACGGGGTAGCGGGAGAAGTCCACGACGACGTCGGCGCGTTCGCCCGCGGAGAGGAACACCCTGTCGGTGGTGTACGGCGCGGTGAGCAGGCCGCCGTCGGAGCCGATCTGCTGGAAGGTGCCGCCGTCGGCGAGCCGCAGGTCGAAGGAGCGCACGTTGGCGCTGTTGAGCAGCCGCAGCCGGTACTTGCGGGCGGCGACCCGGAAGTACGGGTACGGGGCGCCGTTGGCCAGCAGGGTGTTGCGGGCGCGGTCGCCCATCGCGTAGACGAGCCCGCCGGTGTCGTCGAAGCGGGCGTCGCGCACGGCGATGACGACCTCGTACTGCCCGCCGGGCAGCGGCAGCGCGGACTCGGTGTCGTCGGTCAGCAGGTAGGAGCCGGACAGACCGCGGTAGACGTGCTCGGCCTCCATGTGGTGCGCGTGGTCGTGGTACCAGAGCGGGGCGTGCGGCTGCTGGTTGGGATAGAAGTACAGCCGCTCGGCGCCGGGGGCGATGGTGTCCATGGGGTGGCCGTCGTTGACCGGGTGCACGGCGGCGCCGTGCAGGTGGACGGCCGTCGGCATGTCGAGGGTGTTGCGCTGCCTGATGACGACGGGCCCGCCGCGGCGGGCCCGGATGGTCGGTCCGGGGAAGTGGCCGTTGTAGGTGAGGACGTCGGTGGGCAGGCCCGGCAGGATCTCCTTCCGCACCTTCTTCATCGTGACGTGGTAGACGGATGCCCTGCCGACGGTGTACGTGGGCGCGAGGACGGGCGGGACCGGCATCGGGACGGCGAACTTCGCGACCGCCGCGGGCGCGGCCCCGGCGGAGGGGGTGCCGGCGGTCGCGGTGTCAGGGGCGTCGGGCGCGGCCCGGTGCGCCGCGTTCGCGAGCGGGAGCAGCCCCGCGCCCGTGAGCGCGGTGCTCCCGGCTGCGACGCCGACGGCGAGGGCCCTGCGGCGGGTGACCATGGTCTCCTCCAGCTCTGGACGTGCGTTCCCCGGACCGGGAGCAGCGGCAGTCCAGCAGGGCCGACTCGCGTACGGGTCGCGCGGCGGCCGGTCCCGGGCAGGGCCCCGGCGCCGTGTCAGCCCCGTGTCAGCGGGCCGTCAGATCGCCCTGGGAGCCTTCGAGTCGAGACAGCGGTTCCGTCGTCGTGCACGGGCCGCGCCGCCGGACCCCGACTGCCACTGGAGGAGTCTGTGCTCATCAACCAGATCGTGCGCGCCGAGCGGGCGGGCGGCTCCGACACCCTGCTCGCGCTCCGCGAGGCGGTCCGCGACCTGCCGGTCGAAAGGGTGCCCGTCGCCAGTCTGGTGGTCACGTTCAGCCCGCGCGCCGCGGGCGTGGACGCCGGCTACGCGCTGGCGCTCTCCGAGGTGGAGGCGGAGCTGCCGCCGATCCTGGTGCACCGCGGGCGGATGGCCGTGATCGACGGCCGGCACCGGCTGCGGGCCGCCCGGCTCAACGGTGCCGCGTCCATCGGCGTGCGCTTCTTCGACGGCTCGGAGAGCGACGCGCGGCTGCTGGCCGTCGCGATGAACGTGGCCCAGGGGCTGCCCCTGTCGCGGGACGACCGCATCGCCTCGGCGCTGCGCATCCTGACCGCCCGGCCGCAGTGGTCGGACCGCTCGGTGGCGGCCGTCGCCGGGCTGTCCGCGCGGACGGTCGCCGAGATCCGCGGCCGCGCCCGGGGGCAGGCGCACGACGCGCCGCGGATCGGGCTCGACGGCAGGCGCAGGCCGTTCCGTTCCGCGCCGGGCCGGGAGCTGGCGGCGAAGCTGCTGGGCGAGGAGCCGGAAGCGTCGCTGCGGTCGATCGCCCGGCGCGCCGGGATCTCGCCGGCCACCGTCGCCGACGTACGGGACCGGCTGCGCCGCGGCGACGACCCCGTACCGGTGGGGCAGCGGGAGGAGCCCGCGGCCCAGCGGCCGGCCCGCGAGCCGGCGCCGCCGCCCGTCCCCGCGCTGTCGCCGGGGGAACTCTTCGTCATCTTCGACTCGCTGTGCCGCGACCCCTCGCTGCGGATGACGGAGACGGGCCGTACGGTCCTGCGCATGCTCGACGCCTGCCACCTCATCGCGCGGGACCGCGAGAAGATCACCGTGAACCTGCCGCCGCACTGCAAGGAGCAGTTGGCCGAGCTGCTGCGGGGCTACGCGGGGCTGTGGCGCGACCTGGCGGGCGAACTGGGCGCGGGACGACCGGCGGGGGCGGTCGGCGCCGTGCGCTGACCGCCCCCGCGGGCCCCCACGGCACGCGCCGCCCGGCGCGTGCCGTCACGCGTGGCCCAGCTTGAACCCCACCCCCCGGACGGTCACGACCCAGCCGCTGCCGCCGAGCTTGCCGCGCAGGCTGCTGACGTGCGTGTCGACGGTGCGCCGCGACCACGAGTCGCCCCAAACCCGCTGCAGGAGCTGCTTGCGCGGGATCACCGTGTCCGGGTGGGAGGCGAGCAGGCAGAGCAGGTCGAACTCCTTGCGGGTGAGCGCGACTTCCGTACCGCCGACGGTGACCCGGCGGGAGGCCACGTCGATGTGCAGCGAGCCGTGCCTGAGGTGCCGGCCGGCCGCGGGCTGCGGCGGCCGGGAGCGGCGCAGCACGGCCTCGATACGGGCCATCAGCTCGCGCATCCCGTACGGCTTGGTGACGTAGTCGTCCGCGCCGGCCTGGAGGCCGAGCACGCAGTCGAGTTCGGACTCCCGGCCGGTGACGATGATGATCGGCACATGGCTCACCGCGCGGATGCCCCGGCACACCTCCAGGCCGTCGAGGTCGGGGAGTTCGAGGTCGAGGAGCACCATCTCCGTGTCCTGGTGCGCCCGCAGCGCGGCGCCGCCCCGCTCGGCCCCCACCGGCTCGTGGCCGTAGCGGCGGAGCTGGGCCATCAGCGACTCGCCCGTGGCGGGGTCACCGTCGACCACCAGGATGCGCCGGCCCGCGGGCCCCGCGGCCGGCGCCGCTCCCCCGGCGCCCGCCCCCGCGGCCGCCGTGGCTGCCGTGGCTGCCGTGGCTGCCGTGGCTGCCGTGGCTGCCGTGGCTGCCGTGATCGGGGTCCCGGCGTCCGGCGGGACCTCGGGCGCGGTGGTCCCGGTCACCGGCGGGCGCAGGCCGGGCAGCACCTGCGACGTCATCTGGGTCATGCCTCCCCCGTGTGGTGTGCTCGGCAGGTGGGCGGACGGGCCGCGGGCCGCGGCGCCGCACGCGGTGGTTACGTGCTGCGCACCCATGCGGAGTCGTGCCGGGTGAAGCCGATGTGCGGGTAGTAGTCCCGGGCGGCGGGCGCGGACAGCAGGACGAGCTTGGCCGCCGGGGCCTCCGCCACGGTGGCGTCGATAAGCGCGCGGCCCACGCCCGCGCGCTGGTGGGCGCGGACGACGGCGATGTCGGAGAGGTACGTGACGTAGGCGAAGTCGGAGACGCTGCGCGCGAGGCCGATGAGCGCGCCGCCCTCGTCGCGCGCGACGACCACGAGGTTGGCCTCGCGCACCATCGTGGCCATCCGCTCCCGGTCGTCGACCGGCCGCCGCTCGCCGAGCCCCGAGTCCCGGTAGACCGCCAGTACTTCGTCGAGGTCCAGCGAGGCGCCTGCGGCGCGTTCAGTCTTCCAGTGCACCGAGCTTCTCCAATCGGTCGCGGATCACGTCGTGCCGGGTCAGGAAGCGCTCCGGGCGCAGGTCGCCGGCGGTGATGCCCTCGCCGGCGAGGGTGGCGCCGAAGTGCTCCCCGGTGGCCACCGTACGGTCGGCGGCCCGCTGCACGGCGCGGTACGCGCGCTCGCGCTCCGCGCCGTCGTCGGTCAGCAGTCCGGCGAGGACCGCGGAGCTGTGCACGAGTCCCGCGGTCTGGTCGATGTGGGCGCGCATCCGCTCGGGGTGCACCCGCAGCGAGGCGACGAGTTCGGCGGCCTTCGTCGCCTGGAAGTGCGCCACGGTCAGGCTGTCGGGCAGGATCACCCGCTCGACCGACTGGTGGGCGAGGTCCCGCTCGTGCCACAGCGGGACGTTCTCCAGCGCCGCGGTGGCGTGGCCGCGCAGCAGCCGCGCGAGGCCGCACAGCCGCTCGCTGGTGGTCGGGTTGCGCTTGTGCGGCATGGCGCTGGAGCCCTGGTACGCCGCGGACCTGCCCTCCTCCACCTCCGCGACCTCGGTGCGCTGGAGCAGCCGCAGCTCCAGGGCGAGTTGCTCCACGCAGGCGCCGAGGGCGGCGACGGCCTGGAGCAACTGGGCGTGCCGGTCGCGGGCGACGACCTGGCTGGGGCAGTCCTCGACGCCGAGCCCGAGGGCCGCGCAGACGTGCGCCTCCACCGCCGGGTCGATGAGCGCGTACGTACCGACGGAGCCCGAGACCGTGCCGACCGCCACCGCGTCGCGCGCCGCCGCGAGCCGGCGCAGCGACCGGTCGACGCCGAACGCGAAGCCGGCCAGCTTGTGCCCGAAGGTGGTGGGCTCGGCGTGCACCCCGTGGGTGCGGCCGATCATCACCGTGTCCCAGTGCTCCAGCGCCCGGCCGACCAGCGTGCGCCGCAGCTCCCGGGCGGCCCCGGTGAGCAGGTCGCAGGCGGTGGCCAGGGTGTGGCCGAGGGCGGTGTCCACCAGGTCGTAGCTGGTCATGCCGAGGTGCACCCAGCGGGCCGAGGCGTCGGGCAGGCCCTCGCAGTAGGCGGCGAGGAAGGAGAGCACCTCGTGGTCGCGCTCGCGCTCCAGCTCCGCGACCCTCGCGGCGGCGGGCACCGGCGCCCCGCGCATGTCGTCGACCACCCCGGCGGGGACGCGGCCGAGCCGCTCCTGCGCCTCGGAGGCGAGGATCTCGACCCGTACCCAGGTCTCGTACCGTGCCTGATCGGAGAAGAGCCGCCCCATGTCCGGCAGCGTGTAGCGGGGAATCATCTGTGCCACCCGTCCCGTCGTCGTTCGTCGTACGCCTCGGATTCGGTACGCCCCGGATTCAGTACGCCTCGAAGTACTCGCGCTGCTCCCAGTCGGTGACCTCGCCGGCCGGCGCGCCGGTCGCCGCGCACCAGGTCTCGAAGCGGTCGAGTTCGCTCTCCTTCAGCCGCGTCAGGCAGGCCGTCAGCGGTGCGCCGAGCAACTGCCCGGCGCGGCCGGCGCGGAACGCCTCGAACGACTCGCGCAGCGACTGCGGCACGAGCCCGGCGCCGGGGTCCGCGGGCGGGCCGCCGGTGCCGCCCTCCAGCCCGTCGAGTCCGGCGAAGAGCTGCGCCGCGATGTTCAGGTACGGGTTGGCGCACGGCTCGCCCATGCGGTTCTCGATCCGGGCGTTGGCGCCGCCGCCGGCCACCCGCAGCATCGCGGTGCGGTCCTCCACGCTCAGCCCGATCCGGGTCGGGGCCAGGGTGTGGGCGGAGTCGAGGCGGCGGTAGCCGTTGACGGTGGGCACCGAGAGCAGGAGCAGCTCCCGCGCCCAGGACAGCAGCCCGTCGGTGTACGCCTTGCCCTCCGGGGACAGCCCGCCGGAGAGCCCCTCGGCGCCGAACAGGTTGCGACCGGTGGCCGGTTCCCGTACGGACTGGTGCAGATGCCAGCCGCTGGGGTCGAAGGAGGGCAGCTTCGGCAGCGACATGAACGAGGCGTGGTAGCCGCGGCGGGCGGCGAGCCGCTTGGTGACCGTGCGGAACAGCAGCATGGCGTCGGCGGTGTCGAGCGGCGACATCGGCGCGAAGGTCGTCTCGACCTGGCCGGGTCCCGACTCGTGCTCCATCGAGCGCAGCGGCAGGCCGAGCGCGGTGAGGCACTGCGCCAGCGGATCGGCGACGGCGGCGACGGAGTCGTAGCGGAAGTCCAGGTTGAACTGGTAGCCCGCGTTGACGGCCGCGACCCGCGGCGCCCGGCCCTGGGTGCCGAAGCCGTTGCCCTCGTTGCCGGGCTCGTCGTCGAGCCGCCGGGTGAGGTACCACTCCGCCTCCAGCCCGAGGAGCGGTTCGAGGCCGCGGGCCCCGTACCGCCGCTCCACGGCGCGCAGCACGGCGCGGGACGACAGCGGGTGCGGGGTGCCCTCGCGCAGGTACTCGTCGCCGATGACCCAGGCGGTGCGCGGCTCGGTGCCGGGCAGCACCTGGAACGTCAGCGGATCGGGCACCAGGATGAAGTTCCCGGCACCCGCGATCTCCTCGACGCCGATGCCCGGGTCGCCGAGGAAGTCGACGGCGACGGCGTGGCCGGTGTCGAAGAGGAAGGGCCCCGGGCTGAAGTTCATGCCGTGGCGGAGCACGGAGCGGAACGCCGGCACGGTCAGGGTCTTGGACCTGACCAGCCCGTGCGGGTCGCCGTAGACGAGGCGGACCAGTTCGAGCTGGCCCAGCTCGGCCTCGATCCGGCCGGCGACGGCGCGCTGCTCGTCGGTCCACAGGTCGTGGTCGGCGACGAACGACGGCCGCCCCACGCTCTCCTCGCCCGACGGCGAGCGCCACTTTCTGGAGTACACGGCTCAGATCCTTTCGACGACGGGCAGGGCGGCGGGTGCGGGTGGCGGCTGCGCCGCCCACGGGTCCTGCAGCACGCCGAGGTCGGTCTCCAGCCGCGCGGCGGTCGCGAGCACCAGCGCGTCGGCGCCCACGGGACCGACCACCTGTACCCCGGCGGGCAGTCCCGCGGGGGTGAGACCCGCCGGGACCGAGACGGCCGGCTGGCCGGTCATGTTGAACGGGTAGGTGGCCGGGGACCAGGCGAGCCACAGCAGGTCGCGCGGGTCGGCGGCCCACCCGGGCGCGATGGCCCCGGCGTCGAACGGCTCGACCGGCACGGTGGCCATCGCCAGGACGTCGTAGCGGTCCATCACCGAGCGCAGCTTCGTGCGCAGCGCGTGGCGCACCTCCTCGGCGCGGATCACCGCGGTGCCGCTGAGGGTGCGGCCGTGGCGGACCACCTCCAGACGGCCGGGGTCGCACAGTTCCTCGTCCTCCGGTCCGGTGGAGGCCGCCTCGGCGACCGCGAGGATGTCGACCAGCGCCGGGTACAGCCCGGCGCAGCGGACCTCGATCCGCTCCACCCGGTGCCCGCGTCCCGCGAACGCCGCCAGCGCCCGTTCGGTGACCTCGCGGACGCCGGCGCTCGTCCGCTCGTACTCCACCCAGCCGACGCGCAGGCGGCGCGAGGAGCGCTCCGGTTCGAGGGAGCCGAGGGCGGAGTCCGGGTCGTGCGGGTGCGGTCCCGCCGCGACGGCGGCCAGCGCGGCGGCGTCCTCGACGCGGCGGGCCAGCGTGCCCTGGTGGGACAGCCGCTCGATGCTGCCGGGGACGTAGGGGATGCGGCCGTACGAGGGCTTGTAGCCGACGACGCCGCAGAACGCCGCGGGGATACGGACCGAGCCCGCGCCGTCCGTGCCGAGCGCCCCGTCGCACAGCCCCGTCGCCACCGCCGCGGCGGCGCCCCCGCTGGAGCCGCCCGCGGTGCGCCGGGGGTCGTACGGATTGCGTACGGGCGGGCCGACGCGGCCGACGGTGCTCGCGCTCCAGCCGTACTCCGACGTGGCGGTCTTGCCGACGACGACCGCACCGGCCGCGCGCAGCCGCGCCACGGCGGGCGTGTCCTCGGGCGGGCGGGTGTTGGGGAGCAGCGAGCCGCGGCCGGTGGGCAGGTCGCCGGTCTGCAGCAGGTCCTTCACGGACACCGTCACCCCGAGCAGGGGCCGCTCCAGCCAGGCGGCGGCGCCCCGCGCGCGGATCAGCGCGTCCGCCTCCCGCGCCGCGTGCAGCGCGCCCTCGCCTGCGACGGCGACGTACGCGCCGGTGGTGTCGGCGCGGATGGCCTCCAGCACGGTCCGTACGTGCCGCTCCGCGGTGAGTTCACCGGCGGCCAGCAGCTCCCTGAGCCGGGCGGGTCCCGGAGCGGACCCCGCGCTCTGCCCCGCCGTCACGAGCGGCCGTTCGCTCTGCCCGCGGCCCCGGCGGCCCCGGCGGTCTGCTCGGCGGCCGGAGCCCCCGCGATGACGGCCCGGTGCCAGCCGGCGTCGAAGGCCGTGACCTCCACCGGCTCCCCGGCGGCGGCCAGTTCCGCGGCGAGCCCGGTCACCCGGCCGACGAGCCCGGACACCCGGTGCGCGGCGAGCAGGTCCTGCTCGTCGAAGGGAGTGCCGTCGCAGCGCAGCAGCCGCAGGTCCACGAACCCGTTGAACCGGCGCCCGGCGACCTCCACGGCCTGCGGCGAACGGATGGAGAAGCGGACCTTGTTGGTGACGTGGCCGTGGTGGTGCTGGTCGGAGAAGAAGGCGATGTCGGGGATGGTGGGCGGCACGAAGTGGTCGCGGGCCAGGACTTCTCCGGTAGGCGGCAGGTTGCCAGCGATGAAGTGCCAGGAGTTGTACTGCATCCGCGAGGACATGGCCCACGCCGCGTCCGCCATCGCGGTGGCGGAGTCGCCGAAGTGCCGGCGCGCCTCCGGCACGGGCACCACGCAGCAGAAGTAACGGGTGATGTCCCAGCCGCAGATCTCCGCCCAGCTCTCCGCCCGCAGCCTCGCGACGAGCGCGGGCAGCGACCGCATGCCGCGGCTCATCGCGAAGTCCGTACGGAACACGTCGGCGCTCGCCGCGACGGTCTCGTACACCAGCGACTCCAGGCCGCTGCCGAACGCGCCGTGCGGCCGTGCCAGCCACTCCGGCGCCCCGGCGGCGGCGTCCGCCAGCGCCTCGAACGTGCCGCCGGCGAGCGGCAGCCGCTCGCTGAGGCGGGCGCAGATGTCCCGCTCGTGGCGGTGCGCCCGGGCCGCCGGCGGGGCGGCGACGCGTTCGGTCTTGTGCATGAGGGCGCCGTGGATCTCGCGGTAGAGCTGGACCCGGCCGGGGAACGCCTTGCGGACGGTGCCGAGCGTCGTGGCGAGCGTGTCGAGCGCGGCGACGTCCGGCGCCGCGGCACTCGGAATGGACGGGCCGCCGGGGGCGGCGGCGTAGCCGCTCCTGACCCGCTCCAGCATGGCCGCGACGTGGTCGAGGCTGAGCTGCGTGCCGTTGGCCTCCTCGACCCGGCCGGGCCCCGCCGAGCGGATGAGGAGGACGAGGCAGACCAGGAGCTGCACGTCGTGTGCCGACCAGAGGTCGAGCGGCAGGCCCCGGAGGCTGCTCAGCGCGCAGTCGGGGTGTCCGGGGAAGAGGGTCTTGCCGGTGATGTTGTTCTGGTCGCGGAAGTTCGTGTACTGCTTCTCCTCCTGGTAGAGGACGAACGGCGCCGTGCGCAGGGCCGCTTCCGTGGCCAGGCCGAGCAGTTCGTCGCGGCCCGCCTCGCCCTGCTCCGCGAGCCAGGCGCGGCAGTGCGCGACCTCGTCGGCGCGCCGGGCGGTGGCGGCGGCCAGCTCGCGCCGGTACGCGCGTACGGCCCGGCCGGACCACGGCACCCGCAGGGAGCCGCCGACCAGGTCCTGCTGGCGGAGCGGGGGCTGCGAGGGCGCCCGTACGGCCACCCGGCCGCTGCGGGCGAGCGCCAACTCGCCCGTGAAGACGGGCTCGTCGCCCTCCTCTTCATCCGCCGCGGCGTCGGCGGCCGGGTCCGCGGCGGGCTCGCCGGTACGCCAGGTGAGGCCCCACAGCGCCTTGAACGCGGCCTCCTCCACCGTGCCGAGCGCCCGCAACTGCACCTCGGCGGGCACGTGTCCGTCGAGGGTGAGCAGGACGCCGGCCGCGGCGCGCGGTCCCCCGGCCTGCCGCGCCCGTGCCCAGGCGCGCTCCAGCAGCCCGGTGAAGCCGGCGCCCGGCTCCCGTTCGCGGTCGGGCTTGGGCGTGGCGCCCGCCGGGCTGCCGAGGCGGCTGGGGCGGCGGCTGATGCGCTTGCGGGCGTTGGCGGCCCGGCGCGTCTCGCGCGACCCGTCGCGGGGTGCGGGGGCGGTCACGGGGCGCTCACCGGAGTGACCTCGACGTGGCTCCACATGGAGTCGTCCGTGGGCGCCCAGTCCTCGTCGACGTAGATGCAGTCGACCGGGCACTCCAGTACGCACACGGGGCAGCCGGAGCAGAGCTCCGGGACGATCACGACGTCGAGGCCGCGGTCGAAGATGGCGCCGAACTCCTCGGGGCAGCTCCGCAGGCAACTGTCGCAGGTGATGCACTCCGACGTCTCGATACGCCGCGGGGGCTTCTTCCAGTTGGCGGCGCGGGACCGCGTGGCGATCCGCTCGGTGCGCTCGGCGTTGGCGGCCGGTGCGTTGTCGTCGTTCACGGGTGGTCACCCTTCGAGTCAGCGGGGTGCGACCGCGGCGGGAGGCTCCGCAGTCCGGATGTCGCCGGCGGCACTGCCGGCCCGGGGGAATCTGAGAGTGGTACGGGGCACGCGGGGTGCCGCGGTGCCGATGCTCGCCGCACGGTCTCGACCACCCCATGAGCGCGGCTGGTGGTCCGCTGGACTCCGCGCCGGCGCCCCGGGCCCGGGGGGTGACGTACGAGGCCCGGGGCGTACGTGCGCGCGGCCGTCCCTCAGCCGTGCGCGCCCGCGCTGCCGGCCCGC
Source organism: Streptomyces sp. NPDC004134 (assembly GCF_042874195.1). Classification (NCBI taxonomy): domain Bacteria; kingdom Bacillati; phylum Actinomycetota; class Actinomycetes; order Kitasatosporales; family Streptomycetaceae; genus Streptomyces; species Streptomyces sp. NPDC004134. The sequence goes on from NZ_JBIAMS010000006.1 coordinate 307,073, forward strand.
GCCGGCTCCGCGGCGGAGCTGCCCGCGGCCCCGAACCAGCGCCGCAGCGACTCCGCGAGGTCGCCGCCGTCCGGCTCCGCCCAGGCGACGTACCCGTCGGGACGGACCAGGACGGAGCCGAGCTGCCGGCTCTCCGCCCAGGCGCCGGGCTGCCACGAGCCGCGGACGACGTCCACCCGGTCCCCCCACCCGGCGGCGGCCGCGGCGTGCCGGCCGGACGGCCCGGTGTCGACCAGCACGCCCCGGCCCGGGTGCAGGAGTTCCACGGCGGTGGTGCGGCTGCCGTCGGCCCGTTCCAGCTTCAGGTCGGGCCGCAGGCGGACGCCGAGCAGCGGGTGCCCGGTGGCGCCCACGTCGTAGTTCACCTCCAGGCCGCTGACCATGCCGGCGAGCGCGGTCGCCGCCGCGGGGATGGCCGCCAGCTCCCGCATCACCTGCCGGATCGGCTCCATCTCGGGTCCGGTGAGGTAGAGCTGCGACTGCGCCAGCGTGCTGCGCAGCAGTCGCTGCCCGACCGGGTGCCGCTCCGCGTGGTACGTGTCCAGCAGCCCCTCGGGCGCCCAGCCGAGGACCGTACCGGCCAGCTTCCAGCCCAGGTTGACGGCGTCCTGCACGCCCACGCTCAGCCCCTGCGCGCCCGCGGGGACGTGCACGTGGGTGGAGTCGCCGGAGAGCAGCACCCGGCCGCGCCGGTACTCGGCGGCCTGCCGGGTGGTGTTGGTGAAGGCGCTCACCCAGCGCACCTCGCCGTGGTGGACGGACTGCCCGGTCAGCCGCTCCCAGGAGTCGGCGACCTCCTGGAACGTCGCCTCGCCCGTGCTGTGGTCGTGCGGGGGCTGGCCGTCGGGGTGGATGATGATGCGGTCCACGCCGTCCTCCAGGCTGATGGCCATCACCATGCCGCCCTCGACGCGTTCGCCGATGGGCCGCGGCCGGATGTCGCAGCCCGCGATGTCCGCCACGAACATCCCCCGGGTGGCCTCGAGGCCGGGGAAGTCGATGCCGGCGAGCTTGCGGACGACGCTGCGCCCGCCGTCGCAGCCGACCAGGTACCGCGCGTGGGTCTCCGCCGGCCCCCCGGGCCCCTCGGTCGCCACCACGATGCCGTCCGCGGTCTCCCGGAAGCCGGTGACCTCGTGGCCGCGCTCGATCCGCCCGCCGAGGGAGCGCACCCACGCGTCGAGCATGTCCTCGATGCGGTACTGCGGCACGCCGCGGGTGCCGAAGTGGACGTCGTCGAGCGCGTGGAAGTCGATCCGTACGCCGCCGAAGTGGCCCTGGGTGCCGATCTCCACCTCGCCCAGCCGCTCCATCAGCCCGCGCTGGTCGAAGGTCTCGGCCGCCCGGCGGGTGAAGCCCACCCCGCGGGACTCGCCGCTGGGCTCGCCCAGCCGCTCGTACACGACGACGTCCACGCCCCACAGCCGCAGTTCGCCCGCGAGCATGAGCCCGACCGGCCCCGCGCCCGCGATCACCACTTCTGTCATTACTGCCTCCAAGCCGAGTTCCTGTGCAGGCCACTGCCTTTCACCGCCCAGAGCATGACTCCTGTACCGCTTCGTTCAAGTGGCGAATTGAGCAGTTGAACGCCCGCGGCGGCGGGTTAACGTGCGATCCCGGCAGGGGAACTCCCACGCGCGCCCGACAAGAAGAGGAGCCGTCCATGGCCGCACATGCCCGGCAGAAGCTCACGACTTTTCTGGCATTCAAAGAGGACGCGGAAGAGGCGGTGGAACTCTATACGTCGCTGTTCGACGATTCCGAGGTGGTACGGGTCATACGCGCCGGCGCCGAGGAAGCCGGCTGGAAAGAGGGCACGCTCCAGCACGCCGTATTCACGCTCGCGGGCCAGGCGTTCATGTGCATCAACATGCCCAGGCCGCCGGCCCGCGGGCACGACCACGCGCCCTGGGACTCGTACGCGTTCACGCCCGCCACGGCCGTGTACGTCCAGTGCGACTCCGCCGCCGAGTTCGACCGGGTCTTCGCGGCCCTCGCCGAGGGCGGCGAGGTGATCATGCCGATCGGGACGTACGGCTTCAGCGCCAGGTTCGCGTGGGTGAACGACCGGTTCGGGGTGTCGTGGCGCATCAACCTGTCCGAGTCCGCCCCGAACGGCCGCGCGTAGGGTGGCCCGGCCCATGACGACAGCGAGCGAGCGTCCCGACGGCGCCGGGCGGCCCGTCATCGGCATCACCGCGGCCACGTCGGACATCAAGGTGGCCGTCTTCGACATGCGGGCCACCTTCACCCCGCAGCAGTTCGTCGACCGCGTCGCGCGGGCCGGCGGCACGCCCGTGGTGCTGCCGCCGCTACCGGAGGCCGCGAGCGCGGTCGCGGGACTCGACGGCCTGCTGCTGCTCGCGGGCCCGGACGTGGAGCCCGCGCGCTACGGCGCCGAGCGGCACCCGGAGACCAAGTCGGTCGACCCGGTACGGGACGAGGCGGAGTTGGCGGTCATCGCCGAGGCGCTGCGCCTGGACGTGCCGTTCCTCGGCATCTGCCGCGCCCTGCAACTGCTCAACGTGCTCCGCGGCGGCACCCTCCACCAGCACCTTCCCGACCTGATCGGGCACACCGGGCACTCCCCCGGGCTGCGCGACTACGGGGACCAGCGGGTGTCGCTGGAGGGCGGCAGCCGGATCGCGAAGGTCTTCGGGTCGGACGCGGCCACGGTGCCCTGCCACCACCACCAGGTGGTCGACGTGCTGGGCAAGGGCCTGCGGGCGACGGCGTGGTCGGTGGCGGACGGGATCGTCGAGGCCGTGGAGGTGCCGGACCACCCCTTCGGGGTCACGGTGCAGTGGCACGCCGAGGAGAGCGACGACGACCGCCCGTTCCTCGCCCTCGTGGAGGCCGCCCGGCACCACCGCGGAACCCGCGGGGCCCGCGGCAGCGACGGGGCGGGCGCGGCGGGCTGAAGGACCGGGCGCCCGGCGGGCGCGGTCCGGGGGGGCACGGGGCCGGGCGGCAGCAGCCGTCCGGCCCCCGCGCACCACGGGGGTCGTGCGCGGAGGCCGGGACCGGATGGGGAAACCTGCGTCAGGCGCCCCACGCGCCTGCCACCTGGCGGGTGGCGACGTTCAGCCGGTTGAACAGGTTGGTCACACCGATCATCAGGACGAGCGCGGCGAGCCCCTTCTCGTCGTAGTGCTCCGCGACCTCGTCCCACAGCGCGTCCGGCACCGGGTCGCTGCGGTCGGCGAGCCGGGTGGCCGCCTCGGTCAGCGCCAGGGCGGCGCGCTCCGCGTCCGTGAAGTAGGGCGCCTCCCGCCAGGCGGCGACGGCGGCGAGCCGCTCGTCGGTCTCCCCGCTCTTGCGCGCGTTGCGGGAACCCGAATCCACGCAGGTGCTGCAGCCGTTGATCTGACTCGCCCGCAGATGGACGAGATCGAGGGTGGCCTTCGGCACACTGCCGCCGAATGCCGCCTTGAAAGCGTCCTGAATGGGCTGCATGGCGTCAGGAAGAATCACTGCGGGATTCTTGATACGCGATTCCATCGGAATTCTCCTCCTCCGAAGATGCCTGGGTTGCTGCCGGCCGGGACGTCCCACGTCCCGTACCCACAGCTATGACGTCCGGCGGCCTGGACATGTGACAGGAATGCCCGCATACCCGGCCGCCGGCCGCACCTGCCGCTACGCCCCCGCCTTGGCGGCGAGGAATTCCTCCCAGGTCCTGCGCCCGTCCTGGCCCTTGCCGTCCTGCACCAGGAGCTTGCCGGCCTTGATCTTGCCGAGCCCCGGCATCCAGAGCTGGAGCACCTTCTTGCGCCGGCTGTTGGCGTGCAGGTAGCGCTTGATCAGATCGGCGGCGCTGGTCACCTCGGGCCCGGCCATGTCGGGGACCCGCCCGGCCGGCTTCCCGAGCGCCAGCTCGACCAGCCGGGCGGCGACCTCGTCCGGGTCGATGGGCTGCACCAGGAAGCCGGCGGGCACCGGCACCACGGGGAACCGGGCGCCGGACTTGGCGCCCTTGAGGATCAGGTCGTAGAACTGCGTGGCGCGCATGATCGTCCACGGCAGCGCGGAGTCGGTGATCACGCGCTCGGAGTCCCGCTTGGACTTGAAGTAGCCGAACGTCACGTCGTCGACGCCGACGATGGAGACGTACAGCAGGTGCGGCGGCTCCGGGAGGGCGCCGGCGGCACGCACCAGGTTGGCGGTCGCCTTCTCGTCGCCCTTCTTGTCGCTGGCGCAGTGCATGACGATGCGTACGCCGTCGAGCGCCTCGGCGATGCCCTGGTCCTTCAGCAGGTCGCCCTGGACGTACTCGACGCCCGGGACCTTCGCCGCGCCCTCCTGGGCGCGCCGGCTGAGGACCCGCACGTCACGCCCGGCGTCCCGGAGTCGCCAGACCACCTGGCGGCCGAGTGTGCCCGTGCCGCCGGTGACCAGAATCGGCTCTGACATCTGTTGTCCTCACATCCGTGGGTGGTGGGGTGACGGACGGGGGAATCGGCTCCCGCGCCCGGAGGGGGTCTGTGGTCACACGCCGACGTCGGCCCTGGCGGGGCTGACCGGTTCGCCGGCCGGCCGCTCCGCCGCGGCTTCGAGGCGTCCCGGCCACCAGACGCGGGGGCCGATGTGGAGTGCCAGCGCGGGCACGAGGAGGCTGCGGACCAGGAAGGTGTCCAGCAGTACGCCGACCGCCACCAGCAGGCCCTGCTGGAGCGACGTCACCGTGGGGACCAGTGCCAGCACGCAGAACGTCGCGGCCAGCACGACGCCGGCGGAGGTGACGACCCCGCCGGTGACGGTGAGTCCGGCGAGGACGCCCTCGCGGTGCCCGCGGGCGCGCACCTCCTCGCGCACCCGGGTCATCAGGAAGATCGTGTAGTCGACGCCCAGCGCGACCAGGAACAGGAAGCCGAAGAGCAGCAGGCCCCGGTCGATGCGCGGGTATCCGAGCGCCTGGAAGAGCAGCGCGGCGGCGCCGACCGCGGCGGCGTACGAGAGCACCACGGACGCCAGCAGCACGAGCGGCGCGACCAGGGCCCGCAGCAGCAGCACGAGCATGACCAGCACCACGGCGAGGATCAGCGGGATGAGCAGCATCTCCTCGTCGGCCTGGGCATCGGCGGTGTCGAGCAGCACGGCGGTGCGGCCGCCGACGACCGCGTCCGCGGCCTCGCCGCCCGCGCCGTCGAGCGCGTCGCGCATCCGCTCGACCGTGTCCTTGGCGGCCGCGGTGTCCGGGGCGTCGCCGAGGACGGCGGTGACCCGGGTCCAGCCGCCCCGGGATCCGGCGGACTCGGCGGACTGCACGCCGGAGACGTCCTGCACGGCCCGCAGGGCGTCGCCCGCCCCGCCGTCCCGTACGTAGACCTCCGCGGGCGCGGACGAGCCGGCCGGGAAGTGCGCCGCCAGCAGCTCCTGGCCCTCGACGGAGTCGACGGTCTTCGTGAACTGCTCCTCCTGGGTCTGGCCGGTCTCCACGGTCATCGTCCCCAGGGCCAGCGCGGCGAGCGCGGCGGCGGCCACCGCCCACACCGCCCGGGGCCGGCGCCCGACGAGCCCGGCGACCCGGGTCCACACCCCGGCCCTGCCGGGCGCGGCGGCATCGGCGCCGGGCTCGTGGCGCGGCACGTAGGGCCAGAACGGCCAGCGGCCGAGGATCACGAGCAGGGCGGGCAGCATCGACGTCATGGCGAGGAAGACCACGACGACGCCGATGGCCACGACCGGGCCGAGGCCCTGGGTGGAGTTCATGCTGCCGAAGACGAGGCAGAGGGTGGCGATCCCGACGGTCGCGGCGGACGCGGCGATGGCGGGCAGGGAGCGGCGCACGGCGACGGCCATCGCCTCGTGCCGGTCCTCGTGCCGGTACAGCTCCTCGCGGTAGCGGGCGATGAGCAGCAGCGCGTAGTCGGTGCCCACGCCGACCGAGAGGATGAGCAGGATGTACGCGCTCTGCCCGTTGACCACGAGCCCCGCGTGCTCGGCGAGGACGTAGACGACGCCGCTGGCCACCTGGCTGGCGAGGAAGACGGCGGTCAGCGGGATCAGCCAGAGCACGGGGCTGCGGTAGGTGAGGAGCAGCAGGATCGTGACGACGGCCAGCGCGGCGCCGAGCAGCGCCCCGTCCATGCCGGCGTAGATCTCGTCGTAGTCGGCGATGTTGCCGGCCTCGCCGGCGATCCGGACGTCCAGCCCCTCGGCGGCGCCGTCCTCGGCCGTCGCCCGGGTCTGGTCCACGCCGTCGGTCAGCACCTTGTTGTCGCTCGGGTGCGTGCGCAGCGGCACGGTCAGGAAGGCGGCCTTGCCGTCCTCCGAGACCGCGGGCGCCGCCACCTCGCCCACGCCGGACTCGCCGGCGAGCGCGGCCCGGTCGGCGTCGATCTTGCCGAGGTCCGCGTCCGTCAGGCCGTCGCCGCGGGCGTAGACCACGACGGCCGAGCTGCTGTCCTTGTCCGCGAAGTGCTCCTCGGCCAGCTCCACGGCCTGCGTGGACTGGGCGCTGGAGGGCAGCCAGGTCGCGGGGTCGTTGTCCTGTACGTCGCCCAGCTTGCTCGCCAGCGAGCCGCCCACGCCGACGAGCAGCAGCCAGAGCAGGAGCACGGCCCATTTCGTCCGGCGGCCGGAGACCAGCCCCGCGTACCGGGCAGTCAGGCGGGAACGGGTGTTCAGGCCGGCGCGTTCACCGGGTGCCGCTTGGTGGGTTGCCATACACGCTCGCTCGGGTGTCGAGAGCCGATGCCGCGGCTCGTCCGGGGTGGAAGGAACGACGACGCGTCGTCGCCGCTCGGGTGGAAGGGATCGACCGCGGACGGCGGAGCCGGGCCCGGGCTCGCCGTCCGCCGCGGTCGTGGCAGGGGGTCGGTGTGCCCCGCTCCCGCCACGCCTGCTCTGGGGATCGTCACTGCTATGACGCACCGCACCGTGAAGATGTGACAGGTGCAGCGCGCACGCCCCGCGGGCGGCGCCCGGACGGAGGAGGCACATGGCGGAGCGGGAGTGGCTGGCGCGGCAGTTCGAGCGGAAGCGGCCGCGGCTGCACGCGGTGGCCCACCGCATGCTGGGCTCCGCGGGCGAGGCGGAGGACGCGGTCCAGGAGGCATGGATCCGGCTGCACCGCAGCGACCCGGACGCGGTGGAGAACCTCGACGGCTGGCTGACCACCGTGGTGGGCCGGGTCTGCCTCGACATGCTGCGCGCCCGCGCACGCCGCGAGGAGATGCTGGAGGAGCAGTTCCGCGCCCCGGCCGCGGCCGCGGACACCGAGGCCGCCGACCCGGAACAGGCCGCCGTCGTGGCCGACTCGGTGGGGCTCGCCCTGCTGGTGGTGCTCGACACGCTGGACCCGGTGGAGCGGCTGGTCTTCGTCCTGCACGACATGTTCGCCGTGCCCTTCGCCGACATCGCCCCGATCGTGGACCGCAGCCCGGCCGCGGCGAGGCAGTCGGCGAGCCGGGCCCGGCGCCGGGTGCAGGGCGCGGTGCCGCTGCCCGACCTGCGCAGGCAGCGCGAGATCGTGGACGCCTTCCTCGCCGCCTCCCGCGGCGGCGAGTTCGACCGCCTGCTGCACCTGCTCGCCCCCGAGGTGGTGATGAACGCCGACGGGGCGTCCGTGGCCCTCGGCGCCACCGCGGTCGTACGGGGCGCGCACGACGTCGCGAAGAGCTTCTCCGGCCGGGCGCTGCTCGCCCGCGCCGCGCTCGTCGACGGCGTGGCCGGCGCGGTGTGGGAGACGGGCGGGCGGCCCGCGGTGGTCTTCCGCTTCACCGTCGAGGACGACGTCATCACGGCGATGGACCTGGTGGCGGACCGGGAGCGACTGGACGCGCCCGACCTCGTGGTGGTCGCGGGCTGACCGGCCGCAGGGGGCCCGTCGGCGCACGACGCCCCGCGCGCCCGGGCGGCCGGGCGGGATCCGTCAGGCAGGGTCCAGGCACTCCGTGAGGAACGCCAGCGCCCGCAGGTGGTAGGCGCGGGCCGTCCAGCCGAGGCTGATGTTGTGTCCCGCGCCCGGCTGCCGGTCCACCTGGACGCGCGGGCTGGCGGTGAACCGGCCCGCCAGGTCGGCGAGATCCGGCTCCCCGTGCCGCCACCAGCGTTCGTGCTCGGCGAAGGTGAGCCGCACCGGCACCCGGACCCGGGGCGCCAGCCGGGCGAAGAGCCGCGGCCAGCGCGGCAGTCCGGCCGCCTCCCGTCCCGGCATCGGCGTCGTCATGCCGCGGCCCGCGCGGAAGGTGCCCGGCGGGTAGAGCCGCAGCGGTCCCCAGTGCCGGAGGGTGTCGCGCCGCGACGGGCCCGCCGCCGCGGGGGCGCCGGGCAGGGCCGCGTACCGGTGGCCGCAGCCGGAGACGTCCAGGCCGAGCAGCCGGTCCCCGGCGCCCGCCGCGGCGGCCAGCGACAGGGCCAGCTTCCCGCCGTACGAGTGCGCCAGCAGGAACATCCCGGCGCCGGTCGGGTGCCGCCCGGCGAAGCCGGCGAGCGCGGCCCGCAGCAGCCGGGTCTGCCGCGACAGGCTGACGCCCTCCGGCAGTTCGGCCGCCGAGCGGCCGTAGCCGGGGCGGTCCACGGCCAGCACGGCGAAGCCGAGGGTGGCGCCCAGCTCCAGCAGCGACAGGCCGGGGCGGGCGCGGGCGTCGAAGTACGAGGCCGTCATGCCGCCGCCGTGCAGGGCGACGACCGTCGCCAGGGGCGGCCGGTCCCCGGCCGGCTCGCTGAGCAGAGCCGACAGCCGGGTGCCGGCCGCCTCCAGGACGACGGGCCGCGGGTCGGTGGTCACGCGCTCCGGCCGGCGCCGAACCAGCGGCCGAGGGCGGCCGCGGGATCCTTCTCCTTGTCTCCGCCGACCCAGGCCACGTAGCCGTCGGGGCGGACGAGCACGGCGCCGGCGCCGGCGAGCAGGTCGTCGCCGTCCTCGGGCGGCTTGGCGACCGCGGTCACCACGTCGACGCGGTCCGCCCAGGGCGCCGCGGCGGCCCTGAGGGCGGCGTCGTCGGCGAGGTCGAGCAGCACGCCGCGGCCGCCGCGCAGCAGCCGTACGGTGTCGGTGTCGCCGCCGGCACCGGTCAGCGGGCGCTTGCCGATCCGCCGGCCGAGCAGCGGGTGCGCCGGGGCGGCGGAGCCGGGGGTGCCGGCGCCTTCCGTACCGCCCGAACCGTCCGCACCGTCCGCCGCGGTGAGGTCGTAGCGGATGTCGAGGTGGCTCACGATGCCGGCCAGGTGCCGCTTGACGTCGTCGTAGCCGCCGATCAACTCGGTGAACAGCTCCCGCAGCGGGTCCGACTGCTCCCCGCCGAGGAACACGATGCCCTGCGCCCGGGTGTTCATCAGCAGCCGCCGCCCGACCGCGTGCCGCTCCGCGTGGTAGCTGTCGAGCAGCCCCGCGGGGGCCGCGCCGCGGATCTCCGCGGCCAGCTTCCAGCCGAGGTTCGCCGCGTCCTGCACGCCGGTGCTCAGACCCTGGCCGCCGGCCGGCAGGTGGATGTGGGCGGCGTCGCCCGCCAGCAGCACCCGGCCCCTGCGGTACTCGCCGACCTGCCGGGTGGCGTCGCTGAACGAGCTGACCCAGTCGGCGCTGCCGCCGCTGATGTCCTCGCCGGTGATGTGCTGCCAGGCGCGCGCCACCTCGGCGAAGGTGACGTCGTCGTCGCGGTCGCGGGCGGGCGCGCCGTGCGGGCAGACGATGATGCGGTCCACGCCCTCGCGGAGCGGCGCCGCCATCACCATGCCATTGGGCAGCCGCTCGCCGAGGAAGCGGGGCTTGAGGTCGCAGCCGAGCACGTCGGCGAGGAACATCGTGCGGGTCGCGGGCAGTCCGGGGAAGTCGAACCCGGCGAACTTGCGGGTGCGGCTCTGGCCGCCGTCGCAGCCGACGAGGTACGCGGCGCGCAGCCGCTCCACGCCGCCGGCCGTGGCGACGGCCACCTCCACGTGGCCGCCGTCGAGGAACCCGTCGGCGATCTCCACCAGTTCGGTGCCGCGGCGGATGTCCGCGCCCAGCTCCGCGGCCCACTCCTCCAGCACCGCCTCGGTCTCGTTCTGCGGGATGCCGCGGGCGCCGAAGTGGCCGTCAGCGAGCACCGTGTAGTCGAACTGCACGCCGCCGAAGTGCCCCATCGGGCTGATCTCCAGCGTCTCGCCCTGCCCGAAGCGGGGCAGCAGCCCGCGCTGGTCGAACGTCTCCATCGCACGCGCGGTGAAGCCGAGTCCGCGCGACTGTCCCGTCGGCCGCGCGAGGCGCTCCAGCACCACCACGCGGGCCCCGCCGAGCCGCAGCTCTCCCGCCAGCATCAGCCCGGTCGGGCCGGCGCCGACGACGATCACATCTGTATCCACGTCGTCCCTCTCGTGTCCGTCAGGCCGGCCCGTGGTGCGCGGGGGCCGGGGTGTGGGTGCGTTCCGTCTGCCGGGCGGTGCCGGCGGCGGTGGTGCGGCCGTGCGCCTCGCCGGGTGCGCCGAACCACCGCCCGAGCGCCTCCGCCAGCCCGTCGCCGCGCCGGTCGCCGGCCCAGGCCACGTAGCCGTCGGGGCGTACGAGCAGGGCGCCGGCGCCGTCGAGTCGGCCGGCCGCGGCGGCTGCCGGCGCGGTCTCCGGCTCCGCCGCGACCACGTCCACCCGGTCCGCCCAGCCGTCCGCGCCGTCCGGCGGCGCGCCGCCGAGGCCGAGCAGCAGCCCGCGGCCGGAGCGCAGCAGCTCCGCCGTGGTCCGCGGGGCGCCGGCCACCAGGAGCCGGGCGTGCGGCAGCCGCGCGCCGAGCAGGGGGTGCGGGGGGCCGCCGACGTCGTAGCGGATGCCGAGTCCGCTGACGGCGCCGGCGAGGGTGGTGCGTACCGCCTCGTGGCCGATGAGTTCGGTCAGCACGGTGCGCAGCGGGTCGTTGTCGTGCCCGCCCAGCAGCAGCAGCGCCTGCGCGCGGATGTTGCCGAGCACCGCGCGGCCGACCGCGTGCCGTTCGGTGTGGTACGAGTCGAGCAGTCCCGCCGGGGCCCGGCCGTGGACCGCGGCGGCGAGCTTCCAGCCCAGGTTGAAGGCGTCCTGCACGCCGAGGTTCAGCGCCTGGCCGCCGATGGGCAGTTGCTGGTGGGCGGCGTCCCCCGCGTAGAGGATGCGGCCCTGCCGGTACGAGGCGAGCTGCCGGTTGGCGTCGTGGAAGCTGTTGACCCACAGCGGGGTGCCGCCGCTGATGTCCTCGCCCGTCACCCGCCGCCAGGTGGCGCAGAATCCGGCGAAGTCCGGCTCGCCCGAGGCGCGTACCGGGGCACCGAACTCGTGCACCATCACCCGGGTCACGCCGTCCTCCCGGCGGGCGGCGATCGCGAGACCGCGGTCCAGCCGCTCGAACCTGCGGTCCGGCACGTCGATGCCGGCCACGTCGGCGCGGAGCAGCTCGCGGGCGGCGCCGCGGCCGGGGAACGGGGCCGAGGTCAGCCTGCGTACCGTCGAGTCCTGGCCGTCGCAGGCGACGAGGTACGCGGCCCGCAGCCGCACCACCTCGCCGTTTCTGCCGACCGCCTCGGCTTCGACGGAGTCGCCCTCCTGCGTGACCCCCAGCACCCGCAGCCGGGTGCCGCAGTGGATGTCGGCACCCAGCGACAGCGCCCACTCCTCCAGCACCGACTCCGTCTTGGCCTGCGGCACCTTCCACTGCCCCGGGTACGCGCCGGGCAGCGTCAGGTCGAGGGGGATGCCGCCGAAGTGGCCGCGGGTGGCGTTCGGCGGGTTGCCGACATCGGGGAGGAGCCCGCGGGAGTCGAAGATCTCCATGGTCCTGGCGTGCAGGGTGGAGGCCCGCGACTCGGTCGTCGGCCCGTGCCGCTGCTCGACGACCACCACGCGGACGCCGCGCAGGCTGAGTTCGCCCGCCAGCATCAGCCCCACGGGCCCCGCCCCCACGATGATCACCTGGGCGTCGAGCCGGGTGGTCCGCGAGGAACCCCCGGCCCGTACGCCCGGGACGCCGTCCTGCGCGCTCATCTCAGGCCATCCGCTCCGCGTAGTCCTTGGCGTGCCCCAGGGTGGCGCTGCTGTTGGCGCTCAGCGCGCCCTGGACGTAACGGCGGGCGTCCGCCACGGTGGCCTGCTCGCCCAGGACGCGGGCGATGTTTTCGGTGTTGAGGGTGACGGTGTGCTGGGAGGTGGCGGTGACGGAACCGCCGTCGCCGTCCTCCTCGAAGGTCCATATCCCCGTGTGCAGGGTCATCAGCGCGGGCAGCGTCACCTGCTTGTAGGCGATCCGGTGCGGCGCGAAGGCCACCCGGTAGGACTTGGTGGTGTGCGTCGAGCCGTCCTTCGCCCGGGTGTCCATCTCCAGGGACTGCAGCCCCGGGGTGTCCTCGCTGAAGCGCACGGTCGCCACGTGCGGCAGCCGCTCGGGCCACTGGCCGGCCTCGTTGACGAAGTCGAAGGCGTCCTTGGCGGTGCCCTCGATCCGTACCTCGTCGGAGAAGGAGAAGGTCAGCTCGTCCCGGTCGGCCGCGTGCGCCCGCTCGACGTTCTCCTTCAGCGAGGCCAGCTCGGTGGTGCTGTTGGTGTCCACGGCCCGGTCGATCCAGGCCAGGTCGTCCGGGTCGTCGCCGATCGCCCGGTAGTCGTGCAGCAGCCGCACCCGCGAGGCGCCCGGGCCCAGCTTCTCGATGATCCAGGTGCCGCCCATCTCGGCGACCGGCGGGGTGCTGACCTCCTGGCGGAACCGGATGCGGCGTTCCGCCGGGTACAGGAAGCGGCGCGACGTCCAGTTCTTGGCCGCGCCGTTGGCGGTGGCCCAGATCCTGATGCGCTCCTCGTCCGGGCCGGTCTCCTCCCGGTCGGCGTAGATCGTCGGCGGGAAGATCCGCGGCCAGTGGCCCACGTCGGCCAGCAGGGTGTAGATGGTGTCGGCGGGAGCACTGATCTCGATCGTGTGCTCGACCTCGCGAGTTGTCATGACGGCTGCTCCTTGCCGGGGTCAGAAGTTGCCGAGGCCGCCGCAGACGTTCAGCGCCTGGGAGGTGACGGAAGCGGCGGTGTCGGAGGCGAGGTAGCCGACCATGCCGGCGACCTCGTCGGGGGTGCTGTAGCGGCCGAGCGGGATCTTCGCCTGGAACTTGGTGAGGATCGCGGCCTCGGTCGTCTCGTACGCGGCGGCGTAGCCCTGCCGCACCCGCTGCGCCATCGGCGTCTCGACATAGCCGGGGCAGACGGCGTTCACGGTGATGCCGGTGGGCGCCAGCTCGTTGCCGAGCGCCTTGGTGAAGCCGACGACGCCGTGCTTGGAGGCCGAGTAGGGGGCGCCGAGCACGACGCCCTGCTTGCCCGCGGTCGAGGCGATGTTGATGATGCGGCCGGTGTCGCGATTGCGCATCCCGCCGAGGGTCAGCACGGCGCGGGTCATGCGGAAGACGCTGTTGAGGTTGGTGTCGATGACGTCGTCCCACAGTTCGTCGGCGATGTCGGCGGTGACGCCGCCGCCGGACCTGCCGGCGTTGTTGACGAGGACGGCGACGTCGCCGAAGGTCTCGACGGCGGCCCGGACGAAGCTCTCGACCGAGTCGGTGTCGCGGACGTCGAGCACTTGGCCCTCGACGTCGTACCCCTTGTCCTTCAGGGACTTCACGGTGGCGACGACGCCGTCCTCGGTGCGGGCGCCGAGGAACACCTGATAGCCCTGCGAGGCGAGCAGCGTGGCGACGGACAGGCCGATGCCGCTGGTCGCGCCGGTGACGAGGGCGACGCGTGCCGGCTGGTGTGTCATGGCTTCTTCCTCACTGTTCGCTCAGGCGGTGGTGGCGCGGGCCGCGGCCAGGTGGCCGTTGACGAGGTCGATCAGGGTGCGCGGGGTCAGGTCGTCCGCCAGCGCGTCGTCGTCGAGGGAGATCCCGTACTCGCGCTCGATCTGGCCGGCGGTCTCCAGCAGCGCCAGCGACTCGTAGCCCAGGACCTCGAAGGTGGCGTCGAGGATGTCGCCGTCCAGGTCCGTGGACTCGTCGGCGCCGGCGGCCTGGAGCAGGACCCGCTTGAGGTCGTCGAGGGTGAAGGGTTTGTCGGTCATCGGTATCCGTCCGTCCGTCTCAGCCGGTGGTGGTCGGGTGGGCGCGCAGCACCATGGCGGCGTTGAACCCGCCGTGGCCGCGGGCGAGTACGAGCGCGTGCCGCAGCGCCGCGGCCGGCCTGGCCTGGTGCAGGACGAGGTCCAGGTCGTACTCGGGGCAGGGGTCGACGTGCACGGTGGGCGGGATGACGCCGTCGCGCATGGCCAGCAGCGCGGCCGCCACGTCCAGCGACGCGGCGCCGGAGTAGAGCCGGCCGGTCATCGACTTGGGCACGGTGACCGGCACCGCGCGCGGCCCGAAGACCTCGCACAGCGTCTCGGCCTCGGCCGCGTCCTCCTCGGGCACGCCCGCGCCGTCGGCGAAGACCACGTCCACGTCGCCGGTGTCCAGTCCCGCGTCGGCCAGGGCGATCTCGATCGACCGGTGCAGCGCCCGCCGGTGTACGGGCCCGGGGCCGGCCTCGGGGCCCGGCTCCAGGGTGGCGCCGTAGCCGGCGATCTCCCCGTAGCTCCGGGCGCCGCGGGCGCGGGCGGCGGCGGCGTCCTCCAGGACGAGGATCGCGCCGCCCTCCCCCGGCACGTAGCCGGTGGCGTCGCGGTCGAAGGGCACGTACGCGCGCGTCGGCTCGTCGCGTTCGCTCATCCGCCCGGCGGCCAACTGCGCCACCCAGCCCCACGGGCAGATCGAGGCGTCGACGGCGCCGGAGACCACCAGGGGCGTGCCCTTGCGGATCTGCCGGCGGGCCTGCGCCAGCGCGTCGAGACCGCCCGCCTCGTCGGTGACGACGACGCCGCTGGGCCCCTTCATGCCGTGCCGGATGGAGATCTGGCCGCTGTTGACCGCGTAGAACCAGGCGAAGGACTGGTACGCGGACACGTACTGGCTGCCCTTGGACCACAGGCTCTGCAGCTCGTACTGGCCGAACTCGAAGCCGCCCGCGTGGCTGGCGGTGATCACGCCCATGTCCAGCGGGTCGAACGCCCCGGTGTCGACGCCCGCGTCGGCCAGCGCCCAGTCGGCCGCGGTCAGCGCGAGCCGCGTGACGCGGTCCGTCTGCGGCAGCAGCCTGCTGGGCAGGTGGTCGGCGTCGACGAAGCCGGGGATCTCCCCCGCCAGCCGCGCCGGATAGCCGGACGGGTCGAACCGGGTGATGCGGCCGATGCCGCTCTTGCCGCCGCGGGTGGCCGCCCAGTAGTCGGCGGTGCCCAGGCCGTTGGGCGCGGCGATGCCCAGGCCGGTGACCGCGACCGCGGTCATAGGGGGCTCCTCTCCGGGGATGCGAGCACCATGGCGCTCTGGAAGCCGCCGAAACCGCTGCCGACGGTCAGCACGGTGTCCACCCGGTGCTCGCGGGCGGTCAGGGGCACGTAGTCGAGGTCGCACTCGGGGTCGGGAGTGTGCAGGTTGGCGGTGGGCGGCACGACGTCGTGCCGCATCGCCAGGGCGGACGCGGCGATCTCGATGGAGCCGATGGCGCCGAGCGAGTGCCCCACCATCGACTTGATCGAGCTGACCGGCGTGCGGTAGGCGTGGTCGCCGAGGCTCTTCTTGAACGCCTCGGTCTCGTGGCGGTCGTTCTGCTTGGTGCCCGAGCCGTGCGCGTTCACGTAGTCGACGTCCTCGGGGTTGAGCCTGGCCTCGTCGATCGCGAGCCGGATCGCCTCGGCCATCTCGGCGCCGTCGCGGCGCAGTCCGGTCATGTGGTAGGCGTTCGAGCGGGTGGCGTAGCCGGCGATCTCGGCGTAGATGCGCGCGCCGCGCTGCTTCGCGCTCTCCAGCTCCTCCAGGACGAAGAAGGCGCTGCCCTCGCCCAGGACGAAGCCGTTGCGGGTGCCGTCGAAGGGCCGGGAGGCGCGCTCCGGCTCGTCGTGGCGGGGCGTGGTGGCCTTGATCGCGTCGAAGCAGGCCATGGTGATCGGCGAGATCGGCGCATCCGAGGCCCCCGCCACCATGACGTCCACGGAGCCCTCGCGCAGCAGATCGACGCCGTAGCCGACGGCGTCGATGCCGGAGGTGCAGCCGGTGGACACCACGGCGGTGGGCCCCTGGCCGCCGACCGCCCAGGCCACCTCGGTCGCGAAGGAGCTGGGCACGAGGTGGTTGTAGAGGTGCGGTACGGCGTAGTGGTGGTCGACGAGGTCCAGCCGGCCCCCGTCGCTGACGACCCGGTACTCGCTGTCGAGGCTCATCGTCGCCCCGACGGCGCTGCCGACCGTCACCCCGACCCGGAAGGGGTCGAGCCCCGCCGGGTCGAGGCCGCTGTCGGCGACCGCGTTGCGCGCGGCGACCACCGCGAGCTGGGCCGCGCGGTCCATGCGGCGTACCTCCTGCGGGCTCAGCCCGTGGTCGAGCCCGCAGAAGTCGATCTGCGCCGCGACGCGGGACCGGAACGGGGCGGGGTCGAAGAACGTGATGCCGCGGGTCGCCGTACGGCCCTCGCTGATCTCCTCCCAGAACGCCTCCCGGCCGACCCCGCCGGGCGCTATCACCTCCATCCCGGTGATCACGACGCGACGCTCGGTCATGCGCCCGCCTCCCAGGCGTAGAAGCGGGTGGCCATGGCGTCGCGCGGCGAGCGCCAGGTCACGGGGTCGAACGGCTCGATGTACGGCTTGAGGTCGTCGCTGATGCGCACGAAGCGGGGGTCGTCCTTGGCCCCCTCAATGCGCTCTTCGCCCTCGTCGGACGCGAAGTCCTGGAGGTGGAAGTAGAGCCCGTGGAAGCTGAAGAGCTGCCGGCGCGTGGTGCCCATGCGCCCGGGCATGTCGGTCCCGTCGAACCGCTCGAACAGCCGGGCCACGTCGGCCGCCGAGTCCGGCGCCATCCGGGCCACGATCAGGGTGCTGCGGTGCATGGCTCTGTCTCCTCGTGCTGCTCGCGGGCGGTCACTCACCGGCTTTGCGGCTGTGCACCACGCGGTAGGAGTTCCAGTCCCGCTCGGTGGCCAGCGACTTGAGCGTCGCCTCCGAGTTGCGGCGGGTCTCCGACATGTCGGCCTCCGGCCGGGTGCGGTAGGCGTCGTGCGCCTCCTTGCTCTCCCACTGGGAGTAGACGACCGCGAAGGCGCCCTCCAGGAAGCGGGCGCGCAGGCCGCGGAAGACCGTGTGGGAGCGGTAACCCGGCACGTCCACCAGCCACTTCTGGCCCTCGGCCAGCGCCTCGACGAGCCGCGCCTGGTTCTCCTCGGTGGTCTTGAAGACCTCGATGACGGTGAAGTCGTCGCGGTCGGGGGACACCTCGGTGACGCTCCCCTGGGAGGGGTGGCGCTGGGTGTAGACGATCTCGTTCTGCAGCAGCCGGATCGAGGTGGTGATCTCGCCGAAGACGGGCAGCGTGCGGTGCTTGAACTCCTCGCCCGCGTACCGCGCCTCCAGGTCCTCGCCGCTGCGCCACTGGATGAAGTTGGCGGTCCCCGGGCTCTCCTGGCCTGCGTGCACGGTGGAGGAGAGCCAGCCCTCGAAGGCGGCGGTGTCGACGATCTTCCGCATCTCCGTGATGAGCCGGTCCTGGTTCTCGGGCTTGTCGGTGGTGAACAGGTTGAGGACCGTCAGGTGCTTGTCCTCGGGGGAGAGAATGGGCATGCGTGTCTCCTTGAGTCGGTGCAGAAGCGGGTTTGCGTACGGTGCCGGGGGTCAGGCCGCGGGGCCGAACCAGCGCGTGAGCGCCTCGTCGAGGCCCGCCGCACCCTCCCGGGTCCCGGCGATCCAGGCGATGTAGCCGTCGGGGCGGACGAGGATCGCGGTGCTCTCCGGCAGCCCCTCGCCGGGCTCCGCGGCCACCACGTCGACCCGGTCGCCCCAGCCGCCGGCCGCCGCCCGCAGCCGCGGGCCGCCGGAGAGGTCGAGGAGCACGCCGCGGCCGGTCCGCAGCAGCTCGTACACGGTGGTCTTCGAGCCGTCCCTGACCAGCTCGGCGTCCTCGAGCCGGCGGCCGAGCAGCGGGTGCGCGCCGGGACCCATGTCGTGCCTGATGTCCAGGCCCGTGACCATGCCGACCAGGTGCCGCTGCACCTCGTCGTGCCGGGTCAGCTCGGCGAACACGTCGCGCAGCGGCGTGACTTCGTCGTCCCCCAGGTAGAGGATGCGCTGCGCGAGGGTGTTGGCGAGGATGCGCGCGCCGACCGGGTGGCGCTCCGCGTGGTACGTGTCCAGCAGCGCGTCGGGGGCCCGGTCCTTGAGCACCAGGGCGAGCTTCCAGCCCAGGTTGACCGCGTCCTGGACGCCCGCGCTCATACCCTGCGCGCCGATCGGCAAGTGGATGTGGGCGGCGTCGCCGGCGACGAAGACCCGGCCGCGCCGGTACTCGGCCGCCTGCCGGCTGACGTCGGTGGTGGAGCTGACCCAGTGCGGGGTGGCGCCGGAGATGTCCTCGCCGGCCAGCCGCCCGAACGCCTCGGTGACCTCCGCGAAGGTGATCGGCTCGGAGCTCGTGCGCAGCGGCTCGCGGCGGTCGTAGTAGATGATGCGGCAGCGGTCGGGGCCGAGCGGCAGCACCATCACCATGCCGCCGGGCACCGCCTCGCCGCTGAACCGGGGCCGCAGTTGCACCCCGGAGATGTCGGCGAAGCGCAGTTCGACGGCGGGCTCCGTACCGGGGAAGTCGATGCCCGCGGCGGTGCGCACGACGCTGCGCGCGCCGTCGCAGCCGATCACGTACCGCGCCCGCAGGCTGCCGCCGTCCGCGAGGGTGAGGGTGACCCCGTCCGCGTCCTGCGCCAGGCCGCTCGCCTCGACGCCGCGGCGCACCTCGACGCCGCGTTCGCCGATCCAGCCCGCCAGCATGGCCTCGGTGCGCGACTGCGGAATTCCGCGGGCGCCGTAGGAACCGCCGGAGAGCACGCGGTAATCGAGCGGTACGCCGCCGAAGTGCCCGACGGGAATGACGTCCACGTCGCCGAGCCGGCCGAGCAGACCGCGCTGCGCGAATTCCTCTATCGTACGGGCGGAGAAGCCCAGGGCCCGGGACTGCCGCATGGGCTCGGTGAGCCTCTCGAGCACCGCGACCGATATTCCGTGCAGGCTCAATTCGCCCGCGAGCATGAGTCCGGTGGGCCCGGCGCCCACGATGACCACATCTGCGTCATGATTATCCATCGTCGCCCAACTGTCGTCGTTCCCACGGGTGTTGAGACGAGTATGGGCAGGCGGCTCACGAGCGGTAAAGGCGAATCAGTACAGAACTCTGACAGTAAATTACAGAAGAACGTCAAGAATGTCAGAGGAAGGACATCCGTGCTTGGCCCCGGCAGGTCCCTGGAGCATCCTCGTGCCATGACTTCCACCGAATCACCTGCCGTTCCCGCATTTCTCGACGCCGCCGCCGTGGCCGGACTCGTGGATGCCTATCTGATAGGTCTCGACACCGGGGAACTGGACGACGACTGGGCCCGCGGGCTTTTCACGGAGGACGCCGCGGTGGTGTTCCCGATGAGCCGGCACGAGGGCATCTCTGGCATGGCGGAATGGCACCGCGCGTCGCTCGCCGCGTTCGCACGCACCCAGCATCTGCACTCGCCCGTGGTGACCGACGTCCGCGGGAACACGGCGAGACTGCGCGCGAACCTCGTCTCCACGCACGTGCACCACCCGGGCGGCGACCGGCCGCCGCTCTTCGTCACCGGCACCGGGGTGAGCGGCGAGGCCCGGCGCACGGACGACGGCCGGTGGCGGCTCACGCTGCTGGAGTTCACCGTCATCTGGCTGGAGGGGACGCCGCCCGGGAGCTGACGTCCCGGGGGCCGGCCCCCGGGTTCCGGCGGGGGCCGCCGCCCACCGGCTAGCAGTTGAGGCTCATCACCCGCTCGACCCGCAGTTCCACGACCACCCGCCCGGGCGGGTTCGGCGGCGCCGACCAGTAGCGCTCGGCGTACCGGCGCACGCCCTCCTCGACCCGGGCGGGGTGGTCCGAGACCTCGGCCGGGCCCTCCAGCGTCACCCACCGGAAGCCGTCGACCTGGCACAGCGCGGTCGCCGCCCCCGGACCGGCCAGCAGGTTGCGGGCCTTGCGCGCGGTCCGCACCGTCAGCACCCGGACGAGGCCCGCGGCGGGGTCCCAGGTGAAGCGCACCGGCGCGAGGTGCGGGGACCCGTCCTGCCTGAGGGTGGTGAGCACGGCGGCGTGCGGCGCGGTCAGGAAGGCGGCGACGCCCGGCGTGACCTCGGGCGGGGCCGCGGGCACGGCCTCGGGTCCTTCCTGGCCGCGCGCTGCCTCGGGGCGGTGGGACAGCGTCATGGTCAGTCGATCCCCCGTACCACGTTCGGTTCCGTCGGATCGTCGTCGTCGCAGCCCGGCAGCCTGAGCATCGGGGCGGGCTGCGGGATGTCGGTCGGACGGATCACGGAATCCTCTTCGTCCATGGTCCCCTCCTCGGAGTCCGTCGGCGGTCGCGCCGTCAGAGCAGCTTCACGCGCCGCGCTAAGGGCTCGATGGAGAGGTGCCTGAAGACCGGCTCGACGCACCGTGGAACCGGGCTCGGGCACCGCCGCGGCACCCGCCGCACGCCGTTCGGGCGCGATCGGTGCGGGCGCCGACTCGACGGCCAGCGCGGCCGGGTCGAGCCCGGTGCCCGCCGCGTCGCCCGGCCCGTCGCCGCGGCCGGCGTCCTGCCTGGCCACGCTCAGCAGATATCGGCCCAGCACCCGGTGGGTGGCGAACGCCCAGTCGCCGCAGCCCGGCGCGGCCGTGCCGTTCCGGCGGCGCAGCGAATCCCCCCGCGGCCCGAACCCGAAGGCGGTGAAGTCCATCCGCAGCCCCTGGCCCATGGCCTTCGCGTACGCCTCCTTCAGCGTCCACAGCCGCAGCAGGTGCGCCGTGCGCCGGCCCGCCGGCATCCGGTCGAGGTCGGCGGACTCCGCCGGGGTGAGGATCCGCGAGCGTACGGCGTCCAGGGCCGGCCGCCGGTCCGCCGGTTCGGCGTCCACGCCGATGCGGCCGACCCGGCTGAGCCCGGCCGCCACCAGTTCGTCGGAGTGCGTGAGCGTCACCTCAAGCTCCTCCAGGCCGCGCAGGTACGGGCGGCCGCCGGGGCGGCGCGCGAGGTCGAGCGCCCCCGGCTCGGTGCGCAGCGCGGCGGCGGCCGCGAACCGCAGCAGCAGTCCGGCCGCGGCGAACCGGTAGCGCACCGCGCCGTGCGGGCGCTGCCGGTAGCGCGGCCAGTCGCTGCCGAGCAGGCCGCGCAGCCCCGGCACGGTCAGCACCGTGGGCAGCCATTCGCCCCAGGTGGCGAAGACGACGACGCTGCCGTCCCGCGCCAGCCGCCGGGTGACCGCGCGCCCCGCGTACTCCGGCACCGGCAGGTGGACCGGTGCCGCGATCGCGGCCGTGCCCACGGCTATCGCCTCCCGTACGCCGCGCCCCCGCCGGCGAGGCGGACGCCGTACAGGTCGAAGCTGCGGAACCGGCGGTGGCGCCCCAGCAGTTCGGCGACGACCGCGTCGACGGTCCGCGCCCCGGGCGGCGGTACGTCCAGGGCCAGCCTGCGGCCGATGCGCCCGAGCGCGAGGAGCGCCCAGGCGGGCTCGCCCAGCCAGGAGCGGCCCTCGTGCTCCCGCCGCACGGCCACGCACGCCGCGGCGGCGAGCACCCAGGCATAGCGGTCGGCGAGCACCAGTGCCTCGGGCAGCGCGGGGGCGGTGGTGCCGACGCCGGGCAGCGCCGCGCAGCGGCGGCCCATGGCCCGTACCTCGTCCGCGAACAGGCCGGTGAGCCGGGCCAGCGCCGCCGCCGCGCCGCCGCGCGCGGCCGGGGTCCCGGCGGCGGCGTGGAGGAGGGCCGCGGTGAGCACGTCGGCGCGCGCGGCGGGCACCAGCCGGGCGGCGTCGAAGGGGGCGCCGGACGGGCCAGGGTGGAAGATGCCGCTGTGCGGCTCGATGCCGGGTACGCCGGCCGCGAGCAGCCGCAGGTGCGCGACGAGCGTGCCGAGGCTGCCGCGCTGCCCGGCCGGGCCGAGCCCGGCGGCGGCCAGGTCGCGCGCCGTCCGCCTGAACGCCTCGCCGGCCGGCGCCGGTTCGTACACGCGGGCGCCCAGCGCCCCGGCGAGGTCGTCCAGGACGTCCCGGCAGAGGGCGGCGGCCACGTACTGGGCCGCGGCGGCGACGGCGGATGCGCTCTCCGGCGCGCACGTCAGCGTGCGCAGCCCCGCCTGGACGAGGCAGTCCCCGGTCAGCAGGTCCGTGAAGACGCCCGCCAGCACGCGGTGCCGCCGCCCGCCGCGGCGCACGGGGCGGTCCTCCGCGTACGAGACGTCCACCGCGTCCCGCAGGACGCTGTCGACGGCGCCGACGGCCACGGCGGGCAGCAGGCACCGGGAGACCTGCGCGGTGCGCACCTCCAGCGGCACCCCGGCCCCCTCCTCCCCGACGAGCCGCGACCGTGGTACGGGACAGGCGTCCAGGCCGACGCGGGCGAAGCTGCCGTACGGCGCCGCCGAACGCGGGCCGCGGCGCAGCCGCCCGGCGGGCAGCCCGCGGACGTCGAGCAGCAGCGCCGAGTGGCTGCGGGGTCCCGCGGAGCCGCCGGTGCGGGCGTACGCGAGGAGCGCCCGGGCCCGGTCCGCCTCCGGCACGGCGGTGCCGTACCCGCTGAGCACGAAGCCGCCGCCCGCGGGCCGGGCCCGCAGCCCGTCGCGTGCCGCCGCCGCACCGGTCGCGGGCCCGCGCGCCAGCGTGGCGATCCGGCCGCCGCCGAGCAGCAGGTGCGCCGTCGCCGTGCGCTGCCCCTCGGTGCCGTCCGCCCACACCGCCGCCGCGGCGGCGAACGGCGCCGCGCCCCGGGTCCAGCCGAGCCGGAAGTGCCGCCGCCCCAGGGGACGGAGCACGGCGGCGAGCCCGTCGAGCCCGTCGAGTCCGCCGAGGCGGCCGCCGAGGGCGCGCGGCACCAGCTCCGCGGCCAGCGACACCGCGACGAGCAGCGGCTCGGTGGCGGCCGGGAGTTCGCCGGCCTCGTCCGCCCGCAGCAGCGCGGCACGCCCGTGCGGGTTGCGCGGCTCCCGCGGGTCGCCGAGCAGCGCCTCCAGCCGGGCGGCGCGGTCCGCCGCCGGGCCGGCCGGCGGGGTCGGGGTGGACGGGCTGCCGGTCACCGAGGCCGGACCGCGCTCTCCGCGTGCCTCTTCGCCAGGTTCATCGCGGCGACGCTGCTGCGCCCCAGCCGTTCCCTGACGCGCCGTCTGACGGCCGCGAGTCCGGTCCTGGTGCCGTCGAGGGAGCGGGCGACGTCCTCCTGGAGCACCACCTGGTGGTGGGAGACGACCCGTACGCCGTGGATCTCCGGCTCGATCGACCACTCGCCGGTGTGCGCGGCCATCAGCGACGGCATCGCGGTGTCCTTGTAGACGATCCGCCCCGCGTGCGGGAAGCCGAGGCGCACCGACTGCGAGCGGCGCATCCTGCCGTCGGGCGCCCGGATGTCCATGGCCATCGTCTGGATCCCGGGCTGCCGCTCCCGCAACCGCACCCGGGAGATGTGCGGGACCCGCCGCGGCCAGTGCCCCGCGCGGTAGAAGAAGTCGTAGACGCGCTCCACGGGGCCGTTGACGTGGACGGAGTCCTCGCAGGTGAGCACGAGGTCGTCGAGGCGGGTCCAGCGGGCGGCGAGCGACTTGAGCTGCGCCAGCTCGACCCTGCTGGTGTCGTCCATCGCCCGCACCACCCAGGCGACGTCGTCGGCCGCGTCCCCGGCGACGAAGAAGTGGTGCCGCAGCGCCACCCGGGCCCGCCCGGAGCCGAGGGGGTCGACGCTCCAGCTTCCGACGACCGCGCTCACCGGCTCCGCCTGCAACTCCAGCCGGAACTCGACGCGTCTGCGTACCGCGTCGAGCGAGCGGACGAGGTGCCAGGACCTGATCTCGCCCGCGGCGCTCACCCACATCCGCAGCCGCTGCACGCCGCCGTCGAAGGCGAGCTGCTCCACGTGGATGTGGTGCGGGAAGAACATCGGCCACCGGCCCGCGTCGGCGATGAGGCCGTAGACCACGCCCGCGGGAGACGCCACCTCCATCCGCTGGCAGGTGCGGTGCACGCCGCTCGTCGGCATGTGGTGCCCCTTCCTCGGGCCGGCGGCCGGGCTCTCGCCCGGCTCGCGTTCCGCTCGCGCCGTCGGCCCAGCCTGCGGCGCGGCGCTTGAGGCGGCTTCGAAGGGCACTCGACCCGGCTCGCCGAGGGTGTACGTGCCGATGACGGGTACGTACGGACGGATACGTGACGACGACGGACCCGGCCGACACGGGAAGGAGGGGTGAGCACCTCCATGCGAGCCTTCGTGCGAGCCCTCGGGAAGTGCGTGACGCGGGAGCTGTACCGCTGCCTGGTGGCCTTCGGCACGCACTACACGGGCGCGGTCCGGGAGCCCGGGACGGCCTCGGAGGAGCGGCCCGCGGAGCCAAAGGGGCCACCGGCGGGCCATCCGGAACGGCTCTGCCCCGGCATGGCCCTCACCCCGCTGGAGCAGTCCATCGAGCAGGAACTGAACCGGCGGCCCTGGGGTCCGTCTTCAATCTCCCGTCTGCGGCGCGAGATTGAAGACACCCCCTAGCGGCAACGGCGGGTGGGGGGTCTCGGCGGCCCCGGTGGCCGGGCGGCTCGCCGTGCGGTGCGCCTCACGGCGGCACCGGCGCGGCGCGGCTCGTACGGGCCGGGGCGGCGGGTGACTTCGGACGGCGTACGGACGTCAGACGGCGTACAGGTCGAAGGTGGACGTCCGGCGGGGGCCCGCGGCGACGTCGAGCTGCGGGTCGACGGACAGCATGGCGTGGTGCAGCCGCTGGAGCTGGGGGGAAGGCTCGACGCCCAGGTCCTCGATCAGCCGGCGGCGCAGCCGGCGGTAGATCTCCAGCGCGGACGCCTGACGGCCGGATCGGTAGAGGGCCACCATCGCCTGGGAGTGCAGCCCCTCGTGCTGCGGGTAGCGGGCGACGAGGTCGGTGAGTTCGGCGATCAGCTCGATATGCCGGCCGAGCCGCAGGTCGGCGTCGATGCACCGCTCCCGGGTCACCAGCCGGCTCTCC
Source organism: Streptomyces sp. NPDC004134 (assembly GCF_042874195.1). Lineage (NCBI taxonomy): Bacteria > Bacillati > Actinomycetota > Actinomycetes > Kitasatosporales > Streptomycetaceae > Streptomyces > Streptomyces sp. NPDC004134. The sequence goes on from NZ_JBIAMS010000006.1 coordinate 332,055, forward strand.
TCCAGCCGGGTCACCTCGATCTCCAGGACCGGGCCCACCCGGATGTCGACGAGGGCGGAGCCGTCCCACAGGTCGAGGCCGCGCCGGAACAGCTCGGCCGCCTCCCGGTCGTCGCCCTGCTCCTCGACGGCCCGCTGACCGGCCGCCACGAGGCGTTCGTACTCGTAGACGTCGACCCGTTCAGGCGGGATCTGCAGGACGTAACCCCCGTACCGGGTGGCGAGGATGTCCTTCGCCGTCCCGGGAGCATCGGGGCCCATCGCGGTGCCGAGGCGTCTGCGGAGCTGGAGTATGTAGGTCTGCAGTGTCGTCATCGCGCTCGCCGGCAGTTTCGTACCCCAGATCTCCTCCATGAGTGTCGATACCGGAACAACCCGCCCCGGATAAAGGGCGAGCAGTGCCAGGATCTGACGAGGCTTGCTGGCCGTGGGTACCACGGATGACCCGTTGACCTCGGCGTTCAGCGGACCCAAAACCTTCATGCGCACGGTTGCCTCCGTACCTCACCCGGCCGCCGCCGTTTCCGGACAGGCAGCCGGCCGTTGATGTCGATTTTGTCGCATCGTGGGACTCCGACGCTCTTCCGCCCGAGCCATGGCAGGAAGCACGTTAACAACCATCCCGGCTTCCCCCCATTGCCCCTGGATCGCTCTTCAAGCGGCTCTCCAATTCCTTTGACCCAGAACTCAGGAATGACCACTCCGCAGACTTGAGTCTCCTTACACAACGCCCTGGAAGCCGCTTGAGCAGACAAGCCGCAACCTTCCCGGGGCTCTAAGATCCTCGTTGGATAAACACCGCGAAGAACCCGATCAGTTCCACCACCAGAGCTTTTTCGCGGGAGCACTCGTTCCGGTTCGAGCCCAAGGGGCAAGGAGTAAAAGCGATGGAGTTTCGCATCCTGGGCTCCGTGGAGGTCCACGACGAGCGCACCGGTCTGCGCATCGTGCCGAGCGGAGCCAAGCAGCGCGCGCTGCTCGGTGCGCTCATCACGAAGGCGAACCGGACGGTAGGAGCCCGCCGGCTCATCGACGAGCTCTGGGCCCAGACCCCGCCCGCCAACAAGGCCAACGCCCTCCAGGCCCACATCCGCCGGCTGCGCCGGCTCCTGCCCCCCTCCCGCCCCGACGAGCCGCAGCAGGAGTGGATCACCACCTGCGCGGCGGGCTACGCGCTGCGCCTCGGCGGGGCGGCGACGGACGCGGGCCGGTTCCGCCGGGCCGCGCTGGAGGGTCGCTCACTCCTCGACCGCGATCCCGAACGCGCCGCCCGGCTGCTGCGGCAGGCGCTGGCGCTCTGGCGGGGCCCCGTACTGGAGGGGGCGCCGCTCGACATGTGCGCCGGCGAGGTGGCGCAGTTGGAGGAGGCGCGGCTCGTGGCGCTCGAAGCGCTGTACGAGGCGTGCCTGCGGACCAGGCGGCACCACGAGATCACGGGCGAGCTGACCGAGCTGACGGTCCACCACCCGCTGCGGGAACGCTTCTACGACCTGCTGATGGTGGCGCTCTACCGCTGCGGCCGGCAGGCAGACGCGCTGAGCGTCTACGACAGGGCACGCGCGCGGCTCGCCCAGGAGCTGGGCATCGAGCCGGGGCCGGCGCTCCGCGGCCGGCTCGGCGCGGTGCTCGACCACGATCCGGCGCTCGATCCGCCGGACTGCGCCGGGCACCCGGCGCGGCTCGCCGTCGCCATGGGGCCCCTCCCCGACACGCGGGACCCCCGTGCGCGTACAGAGGCCGCGGCGCCGGCGGACGGCGGCGACCGTGCCCTGCACGGTGAGATCGCCCGCCTGCGGCGTCACCTCGACCGGCTCACCCGCGACCATCAGGCGCTGCTCCAGCGCTTCGACCAGCTCGCCGCCCGCCCCGCCGGCAGCCGTTGACCGACGGCCGCCCACCGCGGCCCGCGGGCGCGACGAGCGGCTCGCTGACCCCATCGGTCATCCGTGCCGGGCCGGCGCCACCGGCCGCTTGACCATCCCGCGCGCCGGGGCCTGCGTCCCCCGCGAGGTGAGGATGGCCCGCTGCAGCCGCTGCAGTTGGGGCGAGGGCTCCAGGCCCAGCTCCTCCACGAGCGTGGCGCGCAGCCGCTGATAGGCGCTGAGCGCTTCTCCGCGCCGCCCGCAGCGGTGCAGGGCAAGCATGAACTGCCGGTGCAGGCTCTCGTGCGTGCGGTGCTGGTTGACGAGCAGCGTCAGCTCCGAGAGGACCTCCCGGTGCCGGCCGAGGCGCAGGTCGACCTCCATCCGCCGGTCGAGCGCGCACAGGCGCGCCTCCTCCAGGCGGTTGATCTCCATCCGGATGTACGGGCCCGACTGGACGTCCGCGAGGGCGGGCGCCGTCCACAGCGAGAGCGCGCTGCGCAGCAGCCGCGCGGCGGCGTGGAAGTCCTCCGCGTCGAACGCGCGGTAGCCGGCGACCACCCGGCGGTCGAACTCGCGAAAGTCGACGCTGCCGCCGCCGGTCTCCAGCCGGTACCCACCCGGCAGGGTGACCAGGACGTCCTTGGCGGCCGCGCGGTCGCCGCCGCCCAGCTCCAGCGCCTCCCCGATGAGTTCGCGAAGCTGGAGGACGTACGTCTGCATGGTGGTGCGTGCGCTCCGCGGCGGGTTCTCGCCCCAGAGCTCATCGATCAGGACCGGTATCGGCACCATCCGGTCGGCCCGCAGCGCCAGCATGGCGAGCAGCTTCCTCGGTTTGGGTGCCGTCGGGAGAACGACTTTCCCCCGTATGTGCACTGTTAACGGACCAAGCACTTCGATGTTCATCGCTCCCCCATTTGTGCAGCGGACCACGCTTGACGTGCCCCGTGTCCACTGCTGCCCCTGATCACAGTGTGCACCGTGACGCGAATCACTCGATTAAAGATACGGAGCGGTCTGTTTGTCAATGCATCACCGTGTCGACAAAACTGTCACCCTTGGCGAGCATCGCGTTGAGCTGCGGCGCCCGGAGAAAGCACCGCTCTTCGGTGACATGTGATGTTCCGCACTACATGGGCGGGTTGCCGTGCTTACGGGCGGGGAGATTCGCGTGTTTCGTACGCAACATCGAGAATGAGCGGATCAGTACCGCGCGGGTATCGGCCGGGTCGATGACGTCGTCGACGAGGCCGCGTTCGGCCGCGTAATAGGGGTGCATCAGCTCGGCCTTGTACTGCTTGACCATGTCGGTGCGCTTGGCGTCGGGGTCGTCCGCGGCCGCGATGTCGCGCCGGAAGATCACGTTCGCCGCGCCCTCGGCGCCCATGACCGCGATCTCGTTGGTCGGCCAGGCATACGTCAGGTCGGCACCGATGGACTGGCTGTCCATCACGATGTACGCACCGCCGTACGCCTTCCGCAGCACCACCGAGATCCGCGGCACGGTCGCATTGCAGTACGCATACAGCAGCTTCGCCCCGTGCCGGATGATCCCGCCGTGCTCCTGATCCACACCCGGCAGGAAGCCCGGCACATCGAGCAGGGTGACGATCGGAATGTTGAAAGCATCGCACATCTGAACAAAGCGGGCACCCTTCTCGGACGCCTCGATGTCCAGGACACCCGCAAGGGACTGCGGCTGATTGGCGACGATCCCCACCACCTGACCATCCAGCCGGGTAAGCGCACAGATCAGATTCGTCGCCCAGCGCTCGTGCACCTCCAGATACTCGCCGTCATCGACGAGCTCCTCGATCACCTTGCGCATGTCATACGGCCGATTGCCATCCGCAGGCACCAGATCCAGCAGCACATCCCCGGACCTGTCCGCGGGGTCCTCCGCCTGCACACCCGGCGGGTTCTCACGGTTGTTCTGCGGCAGCATCGACAGCAGATACCGCACCTCCTCCAGGCACGTCACCTCGTCGTCATACGCGAAGTGACACA